>DAOMOP010000017.1:0-21095 GCA_035444405.1 Rhodocyclaceae bacterium | reverse complement strand
CCCAGACCAACAGCGGCGCGCGCGCCAAGCAGGACGTCGAGATCGGCGTCTACAAATAAGCAAGGGCCGACACAGCGCATCTGGTCCTGGTCCCCCGGGCCAGATGCCGTCGCCCCACGGAATCGGTTCGAGGCGGCCCGATAGCGGGCCGCCTCCTATAATGCAATTCACGGAGATCGTCATGTCGCGAGCCACCCCCATACTTCTCGCACTCGCCGTGGCCGGATTGCTCGGTGCCATCCCGCAGGTCCACGCGGCCAGCTCGCAACCGATCGGGATCGAGGCCGAAAACCGCGCGAAACTTGCCCGCGTCAAGGCGGTCGGCAGCGCGAGGGCCCGAGCGTCGGCGTCGGACAAGTCATCATCGGACGGCGACGAAAGCGACTGCAGCCTCGAGATCGGCAACGTCAATACCGGCGGCGGCCGTCGCACCCCGCGCGAAGTCAATATCTTCATCCCCGGCGACATCTTCCAGGTGAACAACCGCTGCCGCTGATCGCGAACCCCTGCAAGGAGGTAGCCCAGATGACCACGAATCGAACCCGTCGCTGCGGCCGACTGCTGTTGCCGATCGCTCTCAGCCTGATGCTTTTCGGATGCTCGGCACTCGACGTGAAGACCGACACCGTCGAACTGACCGAGGCGATCCGCAAGGGGCCCGAGTCGACGCCGCGACGCTCGATCACCGGCTTCAGCGACGCGCTGCGCTGCATGGACACGACGCTCGCGAACTACGGCGTGCGTGACGTGTCGGTGCTCGTCGAGGACATTCTCGACCAGACCAAGAAGGTCAACGCCGGCACCAAGGACATGCTGATCTCGGCAGTGTCCGACATGAGCACGCGCAGTCGCGCGATCCGGCTGATCGCCTTCGGCCAGGACTCGGGCAACCTCATCACCTTCCTGCAGCTGGCCGAGCGCAACAACGCCTATGCGGTCACGCCGCAGTTCGACATCCGCGGCTCGATCACCCAGCTCGACGAAAACCTGATCCAGAAGCAGGCCGACGCCGGACTCGGTTTCGACTCCGGCGGCAGCGTGAGCTTCGGCGTCGGCTACGCGGCCGATGCCGCCTCGAACATCCTCGCGCTCGACCTGACCATCCTCGACACGGAGGACTTCTCGGTCCTTCCGGGGGTCACCTCGCGCAATGCCGTGGTGATCTTCAAGGAAGGCAAGGGATTCGACGCCGACGCGACGATCAGCAAGTTCGGCATCAACTACAACATGAGCCTGTCGCGCTCCGAAGGCCAGTCGCAGGCCTTGCGCACCCTCGTCGAGCTCGCGGCGGTCGAGCTTTTCGGCAAGCTCACGCGCACGCCGTACTGGACCTGCCTCGGTTCGACCGGCACCGAGCCCGAAGTGCGGCGCGAGATCGAGGACTGGTTCTACGGCTTCCAGGCCAACCCGCCGCAGCTCACGGCCTGGTTCCAGAATCAGCTGCGCCTGCGCGGCTACTATCGCGGACTGGTCGACGGCACCGACAGCGCCGAATTGCGCGCCGCCGCGGCCGCCTACCGCCGCGCGCTCGGTCTGCCCGACGGCGATGCGCTCGACCTCGAGTTCTTCTCGGCCTACCTCGCCGCCGATCACGCAACGGTGCTGGCCAACTATCCGCCACCGCCTCTCGGTGTGAGCCCGTCGCCGCTGACCTCGCGGCCGACGATCAGCGGTGCGGCACCATCCGCCGCCGGCGCGCCGTTCGCGCTCGGGGTTTCGGCCTGGGACGGTCAGCGCCAGTTCGATCGTGGCGAGCTGATCACGCTGCTGGTCGAGACCAGCCGCGACGCCTACGTGTATTGCTATCTGCTCGACGAAGACCGGAAGATCCAGCGCTTCTTCCCGAACCGCTTCACTCGCGATGCGCTCGTGAAGGCGGGCCGACCGCTGCAATTGCCCGGCGAGATGCGCTTCCAGTTCGTCGCCAACGACAAGGGCGTGCGCGAGCAGGTGGCCTGCTTTGCCGCCGAGCGTGATCTGATGGCGGAGCTGCCGGGTAGCGTGGTCGGCACCGATTTCGAGAATCTGACCATCTCCTCGCTCGACGCGATACGTCAGGCCTTCCGGCGCGTGGCCGGCAACGAACTTGCGGAGGGAACTTTCAATGTCGACGTTCGCTAAGCCCGCCACGGCGCGCGAAGGCGCCCGCTGCACAAGACTCGTCGTGCTGCTCGGCGCGGCCCTGGCCCTGTGGCTGCCGCTCGGCGCCAGCGCCGAAACCAGCGACGCTTACCCGGCGCTGCAGCGCACCGCGATGCAGGCCGAACGCGGCGTGGTGACCAACGACACCATGCGTGGCAGTTTCGAGCTGCGCTGCTGGCAGTACGGTCGTTTGATCCTCGAGGAGCACATGCTGCGCCTGCCGCCCGAGTCGGCCTCCGACGTGCTGCGCATGACCGACGAGGCGGATCGACCGGTGCGCATTCTGCATACCGCCAACGCGACCTGCCTGCTCAAGGCGCGACCCAATCCGCCGCGGGCGCTGCGGCCATGAGCGGGCACGGCATGAAGGGCCGGCGCGCGCGACTCGTTCCGGCCTGCTTCCTGAGCGTGGCCATGTCGCTCGCCGCAAGCGCCGCGGCGAGCGACACGGCGATCGAACAGCGCACGGTCAGCGGCATCGAGCGCGTCGTGATGGGCACCACCGGCGAGCTCGTGATCCGCCAGGGCGCGAGCGAATCATTGCAGATCGAATCCGAAGCGCGGCTGCTGCCGAAGATCGCCAGCGAGGTGCGCGACGGCACGCTCCATCTGCACTTTCGCACACCGCAGGCGAGTACCACGTATCCGCTCGTCTTCCGTCTGACCGTCAAGCAGCTCGAGAGTCTCGACTCGACCGCAAGCGCCGACGTGCATATCGGCGCACTACGCAGCGAGGACTTCGTCCTGACGCTCGGCGGCAGCGGCGACATCGCCGTCGACGCGCTCGAGGCCCGCAGCCTCGAGGCGCGCCTGTCCGGCGCCGGCACGATCTCGATCGGCGGCGGCAGGGTCGACCGGCAGATCCTGCTTCTGGAAGGCGCCGGCGATTATTTCGCCGGCGGGCTCGCCAGCCGCCACGCCGAGATCGATATCGACGGCAGCGGCACGGCCACCGTGCATGCAGGCGAACGGCTGGTGGTACGCATCGCGGGCAGCGGCGACGTGCTCTATCACGGCACGCCGCGCATCGACGAGCAGATCAGCGGTGCCGGCAGCGTGCAGCCGGCCGGATCGCGGTAACGCGCTACCCGACGGTTCGCCGCGGCAATGCGGCATCACCCACGGTCAGGAAAAATCCCCGGATGCACCGCCAAGGCAGCACATCGGCGGGGCAGATCAGTGCAGCGCGGCGACCGCCGCCGCGGCCTGCGCGCGATCGAAGAAGCGCCCGCCGCGCACGAAACCGGAGATCACGGTGCTCTTCACGCTGAGCACCCGCCCGCCCGCAGCGCGGGCAAGCACCAGCTCGTCGGGAAGGCCGTCGAGCAGGTGAAACGGCGCCGGACGTCCGTCGGCAAAACGCGACCGATAAATCGTGTCGGTCTCCGTATCGAGGAAGGCCGGCCGGAAGCCCTCTTCGCGGTTTTCGGCGCTGACGCCGCCACTGCCCTGAAAACACTGGTTTTCACGTTGCAGCTGGACGGGGCTCATTTCGGCTTTCATGGCGGCGCTCCTTGTGTCGGCCGGCAGCGACGATCACTGCCGGCTTCGTCACATGGGTCGCCCCGACGCGGGCGAGCGGTTCAAACTTCCACCGCGCCGCACCCGGATAGCCACGCGTACACGCGAGCGGACCGCCCAACCGCAAAAAACTTGAACCCGCCTTCCGACCCCTGCGACTCATGGAGCAAGCGGCACACGAGTGCCGGCCGATTCCACCGAACCGTCGTCAGGAGATCCGCCATGTTCAAGAACGCCCTGCTCCTCGCCTGTCTGATGACCAGCGTCGTCGCCCGAGTCGCCGCAGCCGGGGACGTGCTGTACTACGGCACCCACGACATGCCCGACCCCGACGTCGTCGCACGCATCCTGTCCGAACCGGCCAAGGCCGCCCGCCCGATCAAGATGCGTTCGATCCGCCTGCTCGACGAGCCGGGCGCGCAACCGGCCCAGGTCGCCGCAAGCACCCCGGCGCCGCAAGCGCCCGCCTACGCCAACCGCCCGCTGCAGACGGCCAGCTACACCGCCACCGACTACCAGACGGACGCCTACACCGGGCCCGCCGAACCTGGACCGAGCGCGCTCGGCCTGCCGGTGCAGTTCGCGTTCGACTCGGCCGAGCTGATGCCGCAGGCGCTCGCCCAGCTCGATGCGCTCGCCGAAGGCATCCGCCGTGCCGATCCCGGCGTGCGTGTGGTGGTCGAAGGCCACACCGATGCGGTCGGCTCGGCGGACTACAACCTGCGCCTGTCGCAGCTGCGCGCCCAGTCGGTGAAGACGTATCTGGTCAGCCGCCACGCCATCGACCCGGCCCGCCTGCGCGTCGTCGGCAAGGGTGAGTTCGCCCCGATCGAAGGCAGCGACCCGTTCGCCGCGCAGAACCGCCGCGTCGAGTTCCGCGCCGACCTCGGCTGAAACCCGCCACGAACCGATCCCGAACCCGACCCCGGGAGCTCCGGCTCCCGCGGTCGGGCGTTCGTGCAGCCACCCCACGCGCATCAGGGTTGAGCAGGCGGTCCCGGCGCGCGATAATCCCGCGCTTACACCGACTTCGCGATCATGACCAGCTATATCTTCGTCGTCATCGGCGCCGTACTCGTCAACAACGTGGTGCTCGTGCGCCTGCTCGGGCTGTGTCCGTTCATGGGCGTGTCGAAGAAGCTGGAGACGGCGATCGGCATGGGGGCGGCGACCACCTTCGTGCTGACCCTCGGCTCGGGGACCAGCTACCTGATCGACCACTACCTGTTGCAGCCCAACGATCTGGTCTACCTGCGCACGCTGTCGTTCATCGTCGTGATCGCCGCGATCGTGCAGCTGACCGAGCTTGTCATCGAAAAGACCAGCCCGTTGCTGCACCAGGTGCTCGGCATCTACCTTCCGCTGATCACGACCAACTGCGCGGTGCTCGGCGTGCCGCTGCTCAACGTGGGCCTGAACCACAACCTGCTCGAGTCGCTGCTGTTCGGCTTCGGCTCGTCGATCGGCTTCACGCTCGCGCTGGTCCTGTTTGCCGGCATCCGCGAGCGGCTCGACGGCGCGGACGTACCGCTGCCGTTCCGGGGCACGGCGATCGCAATGGTCACGGCCGGCTTCATGAGCCTTGCGTTCATGGGCTTTGCCGGTCTCGACCGGTTCTGATCACCCGCTATCGAGAGCCCGTGACGACCACCTGAATCGGATATGAGCGTTTTGATCCATAACATACTCACCTTTGACTGATATGGCGCGAACCCCCGCCGCTGCGCTTGTGCAACCGTCCCGGCGCCTGGAGCGCCTGCCGACGCGATGCTGACCGCCCTTCTCATCATGACCGGCATCGCCGTGGTGCTCGGCGCCACGCTGGGCTGGGCATCGATCCGCTTCAAGGTCGAAGGCGATCCGCTGGTCGACAAGATCGATGCCATCCTGCCGCAGACGCAGTGCGGCCAGTGCGGCTACCCGGGCTGCCGCCCCTACGCGCAGGCGATCGCCAACGGCGAGGCCGACATCAACCAGTGTCCGCCCGGCGGCGAGGAAGGCATCCGCCACTTGGCCGACCTGCTCGGGCGCGAGTTCAAGCCGCTCTCGGAAGAGCACGGCGTCGAGAAGCCGAAGGCGGTCGCCTTCATCGACGAGGACGTGTGCATCGGCTGCACGCTGTGCATGCAGGCCTGCCCGGTCGATGCCATCGTCGGGGCGGCCAAGCAGATGCACACCATCGTCGACCCGTTGTGCACCGGCTGCGAGCTGTGCGTCGCGCCGTGCCCGGTCGATTGCATCACGATGGAGCCGATTGCGCAGACGGTCGAGAACTGGAAGTGGAAGTATCCGGTGATCGAGATCAGGAAGGCGGCATGATCAGGCGGCTGTTCAGTTTCCACGGCGGGGTCAAGCCCGAATCCCACAAGACCGAATCGGCCGGCGTCCCGATCCGGACGGCACCGCTGCCGCGGCGGCTGGTCGTGCCGCTGCGCCAGAACGCGCGTGCGTCGGCGCGCTGCCGGGTCGAACCGGGACAGCGAGTGCTCAAGGGCGAGTGCATCGGCGAGGCCGAAGGCACGCTCGGCACCGCCGTGCATGCACCGACCTCCGGTACCGTCGTCGACATCGCCGACCATCCCATGGCCCATCCGTCCGGGCTGCCGACGCGCTGCATCGTGATCGAGCCGGACGGCGAGGACCGCTGGATCGCACGCGCCCCGTTCGTCCATCGTGCCCCGGCACGCCAGGCCACGCTCGATTATCTGCGCGACTCGGGCATCGTCGGCATGGGTGGCGCCGCGTTCCCGAGCCACATCAAGGTCGGCGACGGCAGCGGCATCGAGACGCTGGTCATCAACGGCGCCGAGTGCGAGCCGTGGATCACCTGCGACGACCGGCTGATGCGCGAGCGCGCCGATGCGATCATCGGCGGCGCGGCGGTGCTGTTCGAGCTGCTCGGTGCGCGTCGCATTCTGGTCGGCATCGAGGACAACAAGCCCGAGGCGATCGCGGCGATGAGCGCGGCGGCCGCGCGCGTCGACACGCCGGTCGAGGTCGTGGCCGTGCCGACGCTATACCCGGCCGGCGGCGAGAAACAGCTCATCCGCGTGCTGACCGGCATCGAGATCCCGCACGGCAAGCTCGGCACCCAGTACGGCGTGCAGTGCTTCAACGTCGGCACCGCGCACGCGGTGTTTCGCGCGCTGCGCTTCGGCGAGCCCATCGTCTCGCGCATCGTCACGCTGACCGGCAACGTGCGCCATCCCGGCAACTACGAGGCGCTGATCGGCACGCCGCTCGAGGATCTGATCGCACTCGCCGAACCGCTGCCGGGCACCGATCGCTACATTCTCGGCGGCCCGATGATGGGCCTCGCACTGCCCGATCTGTCGGTGCCGCTGCTCAAGGGCAGCAATTGCGTGATCGCCGCCTCGCCGGCGCTGATTCCGCCACCGCAGCCCGAGCTGCCGTGCATCCGCTGCGGCGCCTGCGCGCGTGCCTGCCCGGCCGAGCTGCAGCCGCTCGAGCTGTACTGGTTCTCGCGCTCGCGAAACTTCGGCAAGGCGCAGGAATACCACCTGTTCGACTGCATCGAATGCGGCGCCTGCGCCTTCGTGTGTCCGTCGCACATTCCGCTGGTCGACTACTTCCGCTTCGCCAAGAGCGAGATCTGGGAGCGCGAGCGCGAGACGCGCGCTGCCAACCAGGCGCGCGACCGCTTCGAATTCCGCAACTACCGGCTCGAGCGCGAAAAGGCCGAGAAGGCAGCGCGGCTGGCGGCGAAGGCGGCCGAAACCAAGGCCAAGCTCGCAGCCAAACCGGCGCCGGAAGGCGAAGCCGCCGCGATGCCGGCCGACGACGACCCGAAGAAGGCGCTGATCGCCGCCGCGCTCGCCCGCGCGAAGCAGCAGAAGTCCGCCGCCAAACCGAAAAACACCGAAAACCTGAGCCCGGACGTCGAGGCCGAGATCGCCGAGATCGATGCGCGACGCCACTCGGGCAGTAAAGACGGTAGCGCCATCGCACCGCTGGCGCCGTCCGCAGCGGGCGCGCCGCAGGCCCGCCCCGCCCGTCCGACCACCGACCAGGAACAGCCGTGATCTCCCCGACGCCCCCGGCCCGTCGCCGATCGAACGGCATGGCCATCCACGTGCCTCGCGTCCGAGCGACGACATGATCCATTCGCCCTACATTCACAAGCCCGCAAGCGTGCAGCGCGTGATGCTCACGGTGCTGCTCGCGCTGACGCCGGGCATCGCCGCATACGTCTGGCAGGTGGGCGCCGGTATCCTCGTCAACCTGACGATCGCGACCGTCACCGCGGTGCTCGCCGAGGCGCTGGTCCTGAAGCTGCGCGGCCGCCCGGTCGGCACGGCGGTCGCCGACCTGTCGGCGATCGTCACCGCATGGCTGGTGGTGCTGTGCTTTCCGCCGATCGTGCCGTGGTGGCTCACGATGGTCGCGGTGCTGATCGCGATCGTCGCGGTCAAGCACCTCTATGGCGGGCTCGGCCAGAATCCGTTCAACCCGGCCATGGTCGCCTACTGCGCGATGATCGTCGCCTATCCGTCGCTGATGTCGCAGTGGCCGCCGGCCGGCGGGCTCGACTTCGACACGCAGCTCGCGCTGATTCTCGGCGGCGCGCGCGACCTCGACGCGATCACCGGCGCGACCGCGCTCGATGCGATGCGCACGGGCATGCGGGCGACCGGGGCGACCGTCGATGCGGTGCTGCAGGCCGACGCGTTCGGGCAATTCGGCGGGCGCGGCTGGGAATGGCTCGCAGTCGGCTATCTCGCCGGCGGCCTGTTCCTGCTCGCTCGCGGCGTCATCACCTGGCACATGCCGTTGGCGTTCCTGACGGCGCTGGCCGGCATCGCGGGCGCGTTCTGGATCGCCAGCCCGACACAGTTCGCCTCGCCGCTGTTCCACCTGGCGAGCGGCGGGGCGATGCTCGCGGCCTTTTTCATCGTCACCGATCCGGTCACCGGGGCGACCACGCCACGCGGCAAGCTGCTCTTCGCCGCCGGCGTCGGCGTGCTCGCCTACCTGATCCGGGCGTTCGGTGCCTTCCCGGAGGGCATCGCCTTCGCGGTGCTGCTGATGAACATGTGCGTGCCACTGATCGACATGAAGACGCAACCGCGCGTGTTCGGACAGGGTCGCGGGAGGCAGATATGAGCGAGCGCTACACCGCCATGCGCACCTCGCTCCGCACCGCCGGCATCATGATGGTGTTCACGGTCGTGTTCACGGCGATGATGTCGACCACCTACCGCGTCACGCGCCCGGCCATCGAGGCGTCCGAGCTGGCCGAGCGCATGCGCCTGATCGACGAGGTGCTGCCGCCCGAAAGCTACGACAACGCGCTGCTCGACGACTACGTCGAGCTCGGCCCGACGCCCGAGCTCGGCCTCGACCGCGGCGGGCGCGTCTATCGCGCACGTCGCGACGGCACGCCGGCCGCACTCGTGCTCGAAGCCGCCGCTCCGGACGGCTACGGCGGGCGCATCCGGCTCGCCGTCGCGGTCGATGCCGACGGGCGCATCAGCGGCGTGCGCGCGACCGCACACTCGGAGACGCCGGGCCTGGGCGACTACATCGATCCGCGCAAGGACCGCAACAAGGAGCGCCCGTGGATCACGCAGTTCACCGGCCTGTCCTTCGCCGACGTCGCCGCGGACAAATGGCAGGTGCGCCGCGACGGCGGCGCCTTCGAGTACCGCGTCGGCGCGACGATCAGCGCGCGCGCCGTCACCAACGCAACCGGGCGTGCCCTCGCCTTTGCCGTCGAACACCGCGAGGCGCTGTTCGACGCCGAAGCCGGCACGCGCTTCTGAACCGAGGAGGCGTCGACATGCAACTGCAGCGCTTTCGTGAGACCGCCTGGAACGGCCTGTGGAAACAGAACCCGGGGCTGGTGCAACTGCTCGGCCTGTGCCCGATCCTCGCGGTCAGCACCAGCATGGTCAATGCCGTCAGCCTCGGCCTGGCGACGATCCTGGTGATGTCGGTCGCGAACCTCGCGATCGCGTCACTGCGCAACTTCATTCCGTACGAGATCCGCATCCCGGTGTTCATTCTCGTGATCGCCGCGCTGGTGACGATGGTCGACCTCAGCTTCAACGCCTGGCTGCACGAGCTCTACCTGGTGCTCGGCATCTTCATCCCGCTGATCGTCACCAACTGCATCGTGCTCGCCCGCGTCGAAGCCTACGCGGCGAAGAACGATCCGGTGTCGTCGACCATCGACGGCCTGATGATGGGGCTCGGCCTGGTGTGGGTGCTGGCGGTGCTCGGCGGCGTGCGCGAGCTCGTCGGCAGCGGCATGCTGTTTACCGGCATCGACATGGTCGTTCCGGGCCTGTCGCCGGTGCGCGTGTTCGGCGAAGGCTATCCGGAGTTCCTGCTCGCGCTGCTGCCTCCCGGCGCGTTCTTCGCCCTCGGCTGCCTGATCGCGCTGTTCAACTGGATCAACGCGCGCGCCACGGCGCGCGCACAGGCACGTCCGAAGCCCGCACCGGCCGAAACCCAGCCCACGCCCGCGAATCCGTGACGACGATGAAGCGCGAGGCGATCCGCGAGTTCTTCCGCCGCCTCGCCGAACACGATCCGCACCCGACCACCGAGCTCGAGTACGCGACCCCGTACCAACTGCTGGTCGCGGTCGTGCTGTCCGCGCAGGCCACCGACAAGAGCGTCAATCTCGCTACCCGCGAGCTCTTCGCCGCGGCACCGACCCCCGAGGCGATGGTGAGCCTCGGCGAGGACGGCGTGGCCGGACACATCCGGACCATCGGCCTGTACCGCAACAAGGCCAAGAACACCGTGGCGCTGTCGCGCATGCTGCTCGAGCGCCACGGCGGCGAGGTGCCGCACGATCGCGCCGCCCTCGAGGCGCTGCCCGGCGTCGGCCGCAAGACCGCCAACGTCGTGCTCAACACCGTGTTCGGCGATCCGGTGATCGCCGTCGACACGCACATCTTCCGGCTCGCCAACCGCACCGGGCTGGCGCCCGGCAAGGATGTCGTCGCGGTCGAGCAGGCGCTGATGCGCCGCATCCCGAAGGAATACCTCAAGGACGCGCACCACTGGCTGATCCTGCACGGCCGTTACGTGTGCACGGCACGCCGGCCGGCCTGCGGCACGTGCATCGTGCGCGACCTGTGCCAATTCCGCGACAAGACGGCGTGACCGCCCCCACCGCCCGTGCGTGTCACGCCGACGCCACGAACCCGACAGGCTGACCCCGATGTTCGACCCCTCCCGTGAGCAGGCCCGCAACTTCTTCATCGCGACATGGAAAAAGCGCGTCGCCGGCGAGGTGCTGACGCCGCTCGAGCACATCGCGGCCGACATCATCGCGCTGCATCCCGAGTACCACGGCGTGCTCGAAGACCCGTCGGCACTCGAGCGCGACTTCCCGCCCGAGGCCGGACAGGTCAACCCGTTCCTGCACCTCGCGCTGCACCTGGCGATCGAGGAGCAGCTCTCGATCGACCAGCCCCCCGGGCTGGCCACCGCCTTCAAGCGCTGCCAGCTGCGTCGCGGCAATCGCCACGACGCGCTGCACGACGTGCTCGAGTGCCTGGGCGAGACGCTCTTCAATGCCCAGCGCAGCGGCACGCCGCCCGACGGCGCGGCCTACGTCGAGTGCGTGCTGCGGCGCGCCACCGCGGACTGAAACACATCGGCGGCGCACGGCCGGCGCGCCACCGAAGCCGCGGCTCCCTGGGCGGGCCACGGACGTCTCTGGGACTCCGGCGCTCTGCGCGCCGTGCCGGCCGCAGGCGCCTCATTCAACGCACGCGACATATCCACGCATCCTTTTTCCGGGTTAGCATGCAGGCTTCGAAACGCGCCCGTGGAGCTTGCGGACATGACAACCTGGATCGTGATCGGCCTGATCGTCGCCCTCGCCGTGTACCTCGTCGCCATCTACAACGGCCTCGTCGGCTTGCGCAACCGCGTGAAGAACGCGTTTTCACAGATCGACGTACAGCTGCAGCGCCGCTACGACCTGATCCCGAACCTGGTCGAAACCGCCAAGGGCTACATGCAGCACGAGCGCGACACGCTCGAAGCCGTCATCGAGGCGCGCAACACCGCCAAGGCCGCCGCCACGCGCGCCGAAGGCGACCCGGCCGACCCGGCCGCGATGCGCGAGCTGATGGGCGCCGAGGCGGCGCTCGGGGGTGTGCTGACGCGCTTCTTCGCGCTCGCCGAGGCCTATCCCGACCTCAAGGCGAACCAGAACATGGCGCTGCTGCAGGAAGAGCTCGCAAGCACCGAGAACCGCATCGCCTTCGCGCGCCAGGCCTACAACGACGCGGTGACCGGCTACAACATCAAGCGCGAATCCTTCCCCGACGCGCTGATCGCGAACAATTTCGGCTTCCGCCCGGCCGAGCAGTGGCAGATGGAAGACACCGCGGCGCGCGCGCCGGTGAAGGTCAGCTTCACGTCCTGAGCACGGTCACCGCAGGCGAACCGGCATGGATTTCTTCGCCGCCCAGGACCACGCCCGCCGCAACAGCCGCCTGCTGCTCGTCTGGTTCGCGCTCGCCGTCGCCGGCATCGTCGCGACCGTCTATCTCGCCGTCGTCATCGCACTGACGATGGGCGCGGACGATGCGCGCTTGGTGCCGGCCGCGCTGTGGGATCCGCTGCTGTTCGCGACCACCGCCGCAGCCGTCGGCGGCGTGATCCTGCTCGGCTCGGGATGGAAGACGATGCAGCTCGCGCGCAACGGCGGTGCGACGATCGCCGAGGAGCTCGGTGGCCGGCGGGTGACACGCGCGAGCGCCGATCCGCTCGAGCGCCGGCTCGTGAACGTCGTCGACGAGATGGCGATCGCCTCCGGCATCCCGGCGCCGCAAGTCTATGTGCTCGATGCCGAACAAGGCATCAACGCGTTCGCGGCCGGGACGAGTCCCGCCGACGGCGTCGTCGCCGTCACGCGCGGCACGCTCGAGCAGCTCTCGCGTGACGAGCTGCAAGGTGTCGTCGCACACGAGTTCAGCCACATCCTGAACGGCGACATGCGCCTGAACCTGCGCCTGATCGGCGTGCTGCACGGCATCCTGCTGCTGACGCTGGCCGGCCGCGTGATGCTGCGCGGCGCCCGCGGTTCGGACAAGGGAGGAGCCCCGCTATTGCTCGGCGGTCTCGCGCTGGTCGTGCTCGGCTACCTCGGGGTGCTGTTCGGCAAGCTCATCAAGGCCGCGGTGTCGCGCCAGCGCGAATTTCTCGCCGATGCCGCGGCCGTGCAGTTCACCCGCAATCCTGCGGGCATCGCCGGCGCTCTGCGGCGCATTGCCGGCATCGGCTCGCGGGTGCACCACCCGCGCGCAGAAGAAGCGAGCCACATGTTCTTCGGCAGCAGCGCCCGCTTCTCTCGCCTGCTCGCGACGCATCCGCCGATCACCGAGCGCCTCCGGCGCATCGAGGGCCGGCGTGCCCGGCCCGAACCCGCCGAACCCGCGGACATCGCCGCCGAGGCAGCGCCGGCGGCGGCCGACACCTTCGCAATCTCGCCGGCAGCGTTCGCGAAATCGGTCGGCAACGTCCTGCCCGTGCACGTCGAAGCGAGCCATGCGATGCTCGAGACACTCCCGCAGACGGTCGCCGACGCCGTGCACCAGAGCGGCGGCGCACGTGCCGTCGTGTTCGCGCTGCTGCTGTCACCGCAGCCGGCGCAGCGCGCGGGCCAGCTCGCCGAGATCGCCGCCCGCCACGGCGAAACGACGCGCGAGCAGACCACACGACACGCCGACTGGCTGCACGCGAGCGAGCCCGGCCTGCGACTGCCGCTGCTGGATCTGGCCCTGCCGACGCTGGCCGAGCTGTCCGACGAGGCACGCGGCCAACTGCTCGAGACCGTCGACCGCCTGATCGAAGCCGATCGGCGCACCTCGATCTTCGAGTACGTGCTGCGCCGGCTGCTGCGCGCGACGCTGCGCCCCGCCACGCTCCGACGCCCCGGCGTGCACGTGTCGCTGAAGACGCTGAAGTCGGATACGGCCGCCCTGCTCGCACTGCTCGCACGTGCCGGCAACACGACCACCGAGGCGGCCGAGGCCGCGTTTGCCGCGGGGAGCGCGGCCGCGCCGGTCGACGGGCCGTGGACGCTCGACGCGACGGCGCAGCGCGTGACGATCGGCGAGCTCGACCGCATCCTCGCCCACCTCGCGGCGACACCGGCGGCATTCCGCGGCAAGCTGGTGGAGGCCTGCGCGGCCGCCGTGACGCACGACGGCAAGGTCACGGCGACCGAGGCCGAACTGCTGCGCGCGGTGTGCCAGGCCGTGGACTGCCCGGCACCACCGCTGACCGCGGCGGCTCAACGCTTCAGGTAAAGCCCTTCCTGGGTCGCGTAGAAGGCGGCGAGATCGCGCATATCCTGGCGCGACAGCTCGGCGACCTGGCCCGTCATGACAGGATCCTGACGGTTGCCGAGCTTGTAGTCGAGCAGCGCGCGGTACAGGTATTCGCGATGCTGGCCGGCGAGCTTCGGAAAATCGGCGCTCGGACTGTTGCCGTCGGGACCGTGACAGGCACCGCACACCGTGGACAACTCCTTGCCGCGCGCCGCATCCCAGGCCTGCGCCGGCAACGCGGCGAGCGCGAGGGCGAACACGGCGAAACACTTCACTCCGGTGCCGATCATCGTGTGCCCTCCGCCGGCTGGCCGTAATAGGCGGCCAGGTCGGCCATCTGCTGGTCGGTCAATCCGCGGGCGATCGCCTGCATGCTCGGATGACTGCGCGTGCCGTCGCGGTAGGCGCGCAGGGCGCGGACGAGATACTCGGGATGCTGCCCGCCCAGCTTCGGCACCGGATAGACCTCCGGAAACGCGGTGCGGTAGCCGGGGATGCCGTGACAGCCGATACACATCGAAACGTGGCCCTGCGCCGCCTGGGCATCGCCCTCGAAGGCGAGCGCTCCTGCCGATGCCAGCGTGATTGCCGAGGCAAACAGAATATGTCGTCCCTCCATGCTGTCTCCTCTCTGTTGGTCTTGTGATCAGGGGCTGAAACGACGAAAAAATTCTACGTCTCATCGTAGACCGATTGCAAACACTTGTCGCGGCAAGGCGAATTCGCGTCAACCGGCCTATAATCGCCCACTTCGGTCATCAGGAATTTCACTCATGCGCTTCGAGGGTACCCAGGACTACGTCGCCACACCGGATCTGATGCTCGCGGTCAACGCGTCGATCAGGCTGCAGCGCCCGCTGCTGATCAAGGGCGAGCCGGGCACGGGCAAGACGATGCTTGCCGAAGAGGTCGCCAGCGCGCTCGGCCTGCCGCTGCTGCAATGGCACATCAAGTCCACCACCAAGGCCCAGCAGGGTTTGTACGAATACGACGCGGTGTCGCGTCTGCGCGACTCGCAGCTCGGCGACGACCGCGTGCGCGACATCTCCAACTACATCGTCAAGGGCGTGCTGTGGCAGGCCTTCGAGGCCGACACGCCGACCGTCGTGCTGATCGACGAGATCGACAAGGCCGACATCGAGTTTCCGAACGACCTGCTGCGCGAGCTCGACCGCATGGAGTTCCACGTGTACGAGACGCGCCGGACGGTCACGGCGCGCCACCGTCCGATCGTCTTCATCACGTCGAACAACGAGAAGGAGCTGCCCGACGCGTTCCTGCGCCGCTGCTTCTTCCACTACATCAAGTTCCCGGACCGCGAGACGATGCAGCGCATCGTCGATGTGCATTTCCCGGACATCAAACCCAACCTGCTGCGCGAGGCGCTCGAAGTCTTCTTCGGCATGCGCGACATCCCCGGGCTCAAGAAGAAGCCCTCGACCTCCGAGCTGCTCGACTGGCTCAAGCTGCTGATGGCCGAGGACATCCCGCCCGAAGCGCTGAAGTCCAAGGACGACAAGGTCGTCGTGCCGCCGCTCGCAGGCGCGATGCTCAAGAACGAGCAGGACCTGCATCTGTTCGAGCGACTGGTGTTCATGGCCCGCCACAACCGCTGAGCCGGCCCGGCGAGTCCGCCCGATGAGGCCACGATGCTGATCGATTTCTTCCTGCACCTCAAGTCGCGGCGCCTGCCGGTGTCGACGCGCGAGTTCCTGACCCTGCTCGAGGGCCTGCGCGAGCGCGTGTGCGGCCACTCGATCGACGAATTCTACTTCTACGCGCGCACCTGTCTGGTCAAGGACGAGTCGCACTACGACCGCTTCGACCAGGCCTTCGCCGAGTATTTCGGCAAGGCCACCGCGGTACCCGGACTCGACGCCGAGCTGCCCGAGGAGTGGCTGCGCGCGATGATGAAGAAGCATCTCACGCCCGAGGACAAGGCGCGCCTCGAGAAACTCGGCTGGGACCGCCTGATGGAGGAGCTGCGCAAGCGCCTGGCCGAGCAGAAGGGCCGCCACCAGGGCGGCTCGAAGTGGATCGGCACCGGCGGCACCTCGCCGTTCGGCAACGGCGGGTACCACCCCGAAGGCATCCGCATCGGCGGCGAATCGGCCGGCAACCGCAGCGCGGTCAAGGTGTGGGAGAAGCGCGAATACCGCAACCTCGACGACTCGGTCGAGCTGGGCACGCGCAACATCAAGGTCGCGCTGCGCCGCCTGCGCCGCTTCGCGCGCGAAGGTGCGGCCGAAGAGCTCGATCTCGACGGCACCATTGCCGCCACCGCGAGGAACGCCGGCTGGCTCGACCTTCTGATGCGCCCGGAGCGCCACAACGCGGTCAAGGTGCTGCTGTTTCTCGACGTCGGCGGCTCGATGGACGACCACGTCAAGGTGTGCGAGGAGCTGTTCTCGGCGTGCCGCACCGAGTTCAAGCATCTCGAGTACTTCTACTTCCACAACTGCATCTACGAGTCGGTGTGGCGCGACAGCTACCGCCGCCATACCGACCGCATCGCGGTGGCCGACCTGATCCACAAGTACGGTCCCGACTACAAGCTGATCTTCGTCGGCGACGCGACGATGAGCCCGTACGAGATCCTGCACCCGCACGGCGCGATCGAGCACATGAACGCCGAACCGGGCGCGGCGTGGCTGCGCCGTCTGCTCGACGCGTGGCCGGCGGCGGCCTGGCTGAACCCCGAGCCCGAGCGGCTGTGGCCTTACCGCAAGTCGATCGAGATCATCCAGAACATCGTCGGCGGCCGCATGTTCCCGCTCACGCTGGCCGGCCTCGAAGAGGCGATGCGCAAGCTGTCGAAGAAGCACTGAGCGCGCCGCAGCGGCGCGCCGGCGACGACTATTCGGTGAAGGGCAGCGGCTGCATGCCGAAGCCCTCGTCCATCTCCTTGATCTGCTTGAGCAGCGCGTCCAGATCCTGCTGCAGCCGCGACAACTCGTCCGCGGGCAGCTGGCGCAGCGCCTCGGGCAGCACGCCGCGTGCCGGCGACGGCGCCAGCGTCAGCAGTTCCGCACCGCTGTCGGTCAGATACAGGCGCACGACGCGCTGGTCGGCGCTGGTGCGCTCCTTGCGGACCAGTCCGGCCGACTCGAGCTTGTCGATCATGTTCGACGCCGTCGACTGGTGCAGCGCCATCATGTTGGCGAGCTCGCCGACCCGCAGGCCGGGCTTCTCGCTCAACTCCTGCAAGGCCCACAACTGCGCGCCGGTGATGCCGCTCTGGCGCTCGATCCACTGCGAGTGGCGCTGCGCGGTTCGGATCAGCACGCGAAAGCGCTGCAGCACCGACAGCGGCGAGATCGACGCCGACATTTCGGTTGCAGTGCTCCTAGGGGTGGCAGGCTTGCGTGACATCAAGAAAACACTCCGTTGGTCCGAAAAATGCCGGCGCGGTTTAACAGCGGCGCCCGTCTCGCGTATCGTATCGAAATATTGCGAGCGCGCGTAGTGCGCACAGCCGTCGTCCGGTCGCGCCGCTGCCGAGCCGACGACAGGGCCGGCGCGCCGGCCCTGCATCGATGACACGAACAAGCCTACCGGCGGCGACGAATCAACGGATACGGTAGCCCCGCAACAACCCCTCAGCAGTCGAGATGGAAAACAGGAAGCGATTCACCCCGGCAAGCACCTTCAGGCTGTTCAGGCGGGGGGGCAGACGCTACGCGCTGCCATGGCTGTCGCTGCGGCGCTGGCGCAAGCGTGTGCTGCTCGTCGGTGCGGCCCTTTTTGCCGGCCTGCTCGCAATCCTGTTCGCGATCGGTGCGGAGCTGGCGATCGAGGCGCACGCCTGGGTGATCGCACAGTCGCCGTGGGCGACGCTGCTGATCGCACCGGTCGGCTTCGCGCTGCTGACCTGGATTGCGCGCCGCTTCTATCCGGCCACGCAGGGCAGCGGCATTCCGCAGGCCATCGCGGCATCGCTGACCGACGACCGTCGCATCCGGCGCAAGCTGCTGTCGCTGCGTATCGCGATCGCCAAGATCGTGCTGACACTCGGCGCGCTGTTGTCGGGCGGCTCCGTCGGCCGCGAGGGTCCGTCGGTGCAGATCGGCGCATCCGTGCTGCATCTCCTCGCCGGGCGCAAGAGAAACCGCATCGCATCGAGTCGCGACCTGATCGTCGCAGGCAGCGGTGCCGGCATCGCCGCCGCGTTCAACACACCACTGGGCGGCATCATATTCGCGATCGAGGAGATCTGCCGCCATCGCGCCTTCCAGGCCAACAGCACGACGCTGACCTCGGTGATCTTCGCCGGCCTGATGTCGCTCGCAGTGCTCGGCACCTACACGTATTTCGGCCGCACGCCGTCCTCGCTCGGGTGGCCGTCCGGCGTGTGGCCGGTGCTTGCCTGCGGCATCGCCGGCGGGCTGCTCGGCGGACTCTTCAGCCGCATGCTGATCGCCAGCTCGCGCGGCCTGCCCGGAGTGCTGGGCCGCTTTTCGGACACGCAGCCGGTGATGTTCGCGGCCGTATGCGGACTCGGCACGGCGCTCGTCGGCCTCGCCACCGGCGGTCTCACCTACGGGACCGGCTACGGCGAGACCAAGGCCGCCCTGGAAGGCACGGCGCAGCTGCCGGCCTACTTCGTGATCGCGAAGATGGCGGTGATCTGGTTCGCCTTCATGAGCCGCATCCCCGGCGGGATCTTCGCACCGGCACTCGCGGTCGGTGCCGGCATGGGCACCAACATCGCGATGCTGCTGCCGCCCGAGCAGGCCTCGGCGGTGCTGACGCTGGGCATGGTCGCCTTCCTCGCCGGCATGACGCAGACGCCGATCACCTCTTTCGTGATCGTGATGGAGATGACGGCCAATCATCAGATGCTGCTGCCGCTGATGGCGACCGCGGTGATCGCGCACGCGTTTTCGCGATCGGTCGCACCAGTGCCGCTGTACCACGCGCTCGCCTATCCGACCCTGCGCCGCGTGCAGGCGGAAGTGCGCATGGAGGCCGCCGCGCGGCACAAGCAGGCACAGACCAGGGACGCCTCCACGCCAACGCCCCGATCCGCGCGCACCGAAGCCCCTGCCGCGGCCCCGACCAACGCATCTGCGACGCCGACCGCGCCGGACACCGCCACGGCGAGCCCGCCGGCCGCAGCACCGCCAGCCACGCCCGCCGCCACCGACGGTCGCGGTACCGACAAGGCGCCGTAGGCTGCGGCGGGCCGTGGCCGTCGCTTAAGGCTGGCGCAGGTGCGCCGCGGCATCGAGCGCGTCGGTGACGTCGAGGAAGCTGAACACCTGGCCGACGGCCTCGTCGCCGAGCCGCTGCGGGTTCATGCTCCACTGCACGCAGCGGCCATCACCGAGCAGCACGTGCCCGCCGCAGCGCGACTGCGATTCGGCGAGTGCGGCTTCGAACTGCAGCATCGCCTCGCTCGCATCACGGCAGCGCCCGGCCATCCACGCGAGCAGGCTGGCGCCGTCGAACGCGACCTCGTCGGACAGGCGCCACAGATCGGCCAGCCGCCGATTCATGCCGACCAGGCGGCCGGCGTTGTCGATCACTGCAATGCCCTCGGCAGTGGCCTCGAAGATCGCCGCCATGCGCGAGCTCGCCTGGGCGAGCTCGTGCTCGACCTGGCGCTCGCGCGTGATGTCGCGGGCGATCACGACGATGTTGTTGAGCTCGCCCCGGCAAGCGTGCGCGGTCGATTTGCGCACCGGAATCGCGGCGCCGGATGCGGTCGTGTATTCGGTCTCGACACCGGCGAGCGGCCTGAATTCGCCCGCGGCGATCTCCTCCAAGTAGAAAATGTCCTGCGGCAGCGATTCGATCGCCGCGATCGGCATGCCGACGAGGGTGCCGACCGGGTAGCCGAGCCGGCTGGCGGCGCCCTGGTTGGCCGACACGATGGTCATCGTCGCCGGATCGACCAGCAGCACGATGTCGCTGACGGCATCGAGCATCGCCCGATTGAGCTCGGCCAGGCGCGCGTTCTCCTGCAACAGCTCGTAGCGCTGGAAGGCCTCGGCCACGTGGGTGCGCAGCAGATCATCGTCCCAGGGCTTGGTCAGGAACTTGTAGATCGCGCCCTGGTTGATCGCCTCGGTGATCGAGTTCAACTCGGTATAACCGGACAGCACCATGCGCGTCGTGTGCGGGAAGCGCAGCTTGACCTCGCTCAGGAACTGCGTGCCGGTCATGCCCGGCATGCGCTGGTCGGACACGATCACGCCGACCGGCTGCCGCTCCAGCACCTCGAGCGCTTCGGCACCGCTGTTCGCGGTATGGATCTCGTAGCCGTCGCGGCGCAGCACGCGGCGCAGCGCGGCGAGGATGTTCGGCTCGTCATCGACCAGCAGCAGCACACGCGCCGACCGTGCCTGCTGGGCATTGCCGTCCTCGATGGTCATCCGTCGCTGCTCCTGGCCCCGTCCGAAGGCCGATTATAAGTACAGGGCGCGCGGCTGTGCGTGCCAACGCCGCGACACGCGACCCGGCAGCGCACCGACGTCATGGCCGCGTCCCCGCGGCATGGCCACGAGCGCAAGGGGCGCCGCCCGTGCGAACACGTGCGGCGCCCCGGGCACAACGTCGGCCGGCGCGTGCGCGCGGGAGCTTAGGCCCCGCCGCTCATTGCCAGCATCAGCTGGTTGATGCGCTTGACGAAGGTCGCCGGATCGTCGAGCGTGCCGCCTTCGGCGAGCAGCGCCTGGTCGAACAGCACCGCGGCCCAGTCGTCGAAGTTCTGCTCCTCGTACTTCAGGCGCAGCAGCGCCGGGTGGGTCGGGTTGATCTCGAGGATGGGCTTGGCGGCCGGCGCGCTCTGGCCGGCGGCCTTCAGGATGCGCGCCAGGTTCATGCCCATGTCGTGCTCGTCGGCGACCAGGCAGGCCGGCGAATCGGTGAGCCGGTGTGTGACGCGCACGTCCTTGACGCGCTCGCCGAGGCTCGCCTTCATCTTGTCGAGCAGTTCCTTGAACTCGTCGGCGGCCTTCTCGGCCTCCTTCTTCTCGGCCTCGTCCTCGAGCTCGCCCAGATCGAGCCCGCCCTTGGCGACCGACTGCAGCGGCTTGCCGTCGAACTCGGTCAGGTTGCCGATCACCCACTCGTCGACGCGGTCCGAGAGCAGCAGCACCTCGATGC
>DAOMOP010000016.1:0-34994 GCA_035444405.1 Rhodocyclaceae bacterium | reverse complement strand
GCCCGCGCCGCGGGCGCGGAGCGGTGCTCCGTGCCCCCGCTTCACCCCCCGAGGGGGTGAGCAACCGTCCTGGGGCAGCCCGGCGACCGTTGCTCAAACCGCCGCCGCCTCCGCGACAGCCGGCGCTGGCGCGCTGCGGATCAGATGGTCGAAGGCCGACAGTGCCGCCTTGGCGCCCTCGCCCATCGCGATGACGATCTGCTTGTACGGCACCGTCGTCGCATCACCGGCCGCGAACACCCCCGGCACCGCGGTCTGCCCGCGCGCATCGACGACGATCTCGCCGAAGCGCGTGAGCGCCACCGTGCCCTTCAGCCAGTCGGTGTTGGGCAGCAGGCCGATCTGCACGAACACGCCTTCCAATGCGATCTCGCGCGCCGCGCCGCTGGCGCGGTCGGTGTAGCGCAGGCCCTTGACGCGCTGGCCGTCGCCGATGACCTCGGTGGTCTGCGCCTGCGTGATCACCGTCACGTTGGGCTGGCTCCGGAGCTTGGCCTGCAGCACCGCGTCGGCGCGCAGCTGGCTGTCGAACTCGAGCAGCGTCACGTGCGCGACGATGCCCGCCAGATCGATCGCCGCCTCGACGCCGGAGTTGCCGCCGCCGACCACCGCGACGTGCTTGCCCTTGAACAGCGGCCCGTCGCAGTGCGGGCAATAGGCGACGCCGCGACCGCGGTATTCGCGCTCGCCGGGCACGTTGAGCTCGCGCCAGCGCGCGCCGGTGGCGACGATCACGCTGCGGCTCTTCAGCACCGCGCCGTTGGCGAGACGCAGCTCGGCGAGCCCGCCGGGCGTGGCGGCCGGCACCAGCGCCTCGGCGCGCTGCAGGTTCATCACGTCGACCTCGTAGCTCTTCACGTGCTGCTCGAGCGCGGCGACGAGCTTGGGCCCTTCGGTCTCCTTGACCGAGATGAAGTTCTCGATCGCGAGCGTGTCCATCACCTGGCCGCCGAAGCGCTCGGCGACGATGCCGGTCGAAATGCCCTTGCGCGCCGCGTAGATCGCGGCGGCCGCGCCCGCCGGGCCGCCGCCGACGATGAGCACGTCGAAGGCCTCCTTGTCCGCGAGCTTCGCGGCGTCGCGCGCGGCCGCACCGGTGTCGATCTTGGCGAGGATCTCCTCGAGCGTCATGCGGCCCTGGCCGAACGCCTCGCCGTTGAGCCGCACGGCCGGCACCGCCATGATGTTGTACGCGGCGACCTCGTCCTGGAACAGCGCGCCGTCGATCATCGTGTGGCGCACGTTCGGGTTCAGCACTGCCATCAGATTGAGCGCCTGCACGACCTCCGGGCAGTTGTGGCAGGACAGCGAGACGTAGCTCTCGAACTCGAGACGGCCTTCGAGCGAGCGGATGCGCTCGATGGTGTCGGCATCGACCTTGGGCGGGTGGCCACCGGCCTGCAGCAGCGCGAGCACCAGCGACGTGAATTCGTGGCCCATCGGGATGCCGGCAAAGCGCACGTGCATCTCGGCGCCCTGGCGCGCGACCGCGAACGACGGCGTGCGTCCGGCCGCATCGCGACGCTCGACGAGCGTGACATTGCCGGACAGCGCCGCGATGTCCTCGAGCAGCGCGCGCATCTCGGCCGACCTGGGGCTGGCGTCGAGGCTCGCGGCGAGTTCGACCGGCCGGGTGATCTTCTCGAGCAGTCCCTTCAACTGCGTCTTCATGTTCGCGTCAAGCATGTCGGGTCTCCGGTGTGTGGTGGTTCGTCGATTCATTCAGCAGGGCCCGGGTGGCGGGCGCTGGTGGATGAAGCGGAGTCCCCGGCGGGACTCCGCGATGGCTGCCTCAGATCTTGCCGACCAGGTCCAGCGACGGCGCCAGCGTGGCTTCGCCTTCCTTCCACTTGGCCGGGCACACTTCGCCCGGGTGGCTGGCGACGTACTGCGCGGCCTTGACCTTGCGCAGCAGCTCGGAGGCGTCGCGGCCGATGCCGCCGGCGTTGATCTCGACGATCTGGATGCGGCCTGCCGGATCGATCACGAAGGTGCCGCGCTCGGCCAAGCCGTCTTCCTCGATCATCACGCCGAAGTTGCGCGTGATCGTGCCGGTCGGGTCCCCGATCATCGGATACTTGATCTTGCCGATCGTCTCGGAGCTGTCGTGCCACGCCTTGTGGGTGAAGTGCGTGTCGGTCGATACCGCATAGATCTCCACACCCAGCTTCTGGAACTCGGCATAGTTGTCGGCGAGATCGCCCAGCTCGGTCGGGCAGACGAAAGTGAAGTCGGCCGGGTAGAAGAACACCACCGACCAGCCGCCCTTGAGGTTTTCCTCCGTCACCGGGATGAACTTGCCGTCGTAAAATGCGGTGGCCTTGAACGGCTTGACTTCGGTATTGATGATCGAGCTCATGTGATTGCTTCCTGTCGGTTGGTTGAACACAGGAGCAATCGTAGAGAAGCGGGATCGATCAATGAAATGAATTGATAGAATATTCGTAATTAATATTTGCAATCGAACGGCGGCCGCAGTGGTCGCTGCCGCGCGGCTTGCCAGGATGCCGGCCATGGACACGCCCGAAACCGTCCACGCCTTCTGGTTCGGTCCTCTCGCCGACGACGCGGCCGTCGCCCGTGCGCAGGCACGCCAATGGTGGAAAAAGGACGCGCGCACCGACGCGCTGATGCGCGAGCGCTTCGCGGCGCTCGTCACCGGCGCCGCGACGGGCACGCTCGACGACTGGCTGACGCGACCGGCCGGGCGACTCGCGCTGATCCTGCTGACCGACCAGTTCCCGCGCAACATGTATCGCGGCACGCCACGATCGTTCGCCTACGACCGGCTCGCACGCGCGTGGTGCGTGGCCGGGCTCGAGCGCGGCGACGACCGCAGCTTGCGGCCGATCGAACGCGTCTTCTTCTACCTGCCGCTCGAGCACTCCGAATCGCTCGACGATCAGCAACGCTCGGTGGCGCTCTTCGCCACGCTCGCCGACGAGGCGCCGGCGGCGCACCGAGCGGTGTTCGACGACTACCTGGCTTACGCCCTACGCCATCGCGACATCGTCGCGCGCTTCGGCCGGTTTCCGCACCGCAACGGCATTCTCGGCCGCACGTCGACCGCGCAGGAACACGCATTTCTGGGCAAGAGAGGATCGTCGTTCTAGGAATGCGCCGGACTGGGGGCGCCGGTCATCACCGGGCACCCACACGCAAAAATGCCCCGGCGAAGGGAATCACCGGGGCATCGGGCGACTGCTCCGCCAAGGGCGGAGCGGGGGATTACTTGGACAGGCCCTGCAGCTTCGCCATCGTGGCCTGGCTCGCCTCGGTCGCCAGGGCGGTGAAGGCCTCGCCCTGAGCCTTGAGCAGGCCGAACAGCGCGGTGTTGGCGTCGACGTTGTACTTGATCAGGTCTTCCGGGCTCTTCAGGGCACGGGCCTTTTCGGCTTCGGTCTGGAAGAACTTCATCAGCTCTTCGCCGGACTTCTTCTGCAGCTCGAGCGACTTGCCGATGGTCTCGGCCTGAATCGCCATCAGGGCCTTGACGGTTTCGAGCGGCTTCTGGAAATCGAGGGTGGTGTTCATGGAATACTCCTTCGGTGATGGATGCTGCGCTGCACAATGCACATTTTAGACCTTTGCCGACCGCTGTCAAACCCGATTGTGCGATTGCAGCACGCGACACCCCGACGTCGCCCTGAGGGTCATTCTCGGGCCGTCGGCGAAGCCTGCGATCGACCGTCACGACACCTTGCGCGAACGCGGCCCCGTCGCCCGTCCTCAGGACGGCCGAACCGACGTCCTGTCCGCCAATCGAACGGGCGTTCGTCGATCATCCGCCTCACCGCGGGCGTCCTGCCCCCGCTCGCGCGAGTCGGCTCGGTGGCGCGGTCAGAGGCTCTGGTGCGTGCCGTCGCAGTACGGCTTGTTGCCGGTGCGTTTGCAGCCGCACAGATAGACCGTGCCCGATTCGAGGGCCGTGAAGCGCACCGGCGTGAACGGCCCGCCCTTGTGCGAGCCGTCGCAGAACGGTTGCCTGCGACTGTTGCCGCACGCGCACCACAGATAGCTCTTGCCCGCCTCCACTTCGACCGCGAACGGTCCCTTCTGGGCAATGTTCGGAACGGCTTCGGTCATGTCATCCCCCGTGTTGCACAAATGCGTGCCGCACGCCGTGCCGGCCGCGCACACCTTCAATCTAGGCGCCACGCCGGAACTTGCAAGCGGTCCTGCACCGCGCACCTTTTCGCAGCGTCGGCGCGGTGAGCGACCGCCATGCGCGACACCGGCGCCGGCACGCAAACGCGAAACGCCCGCCAGCCCGGTGCGCGACCGGGGCGGCGGGCGTGGCCCGGGGCAGTGGCGCGCTTACAGGGACTGGGCCTTGGCGAGCTTGCCCTTCAGGCGCTGGACGGTCTTGTCGACGCCGACGACGAAGCGATTGTGCTTGCCGCGCGCGACTTCCTCGAGGGCGTCGCGGGCGGTGAACTCGAAGGACACCGCCGCGCCGTTGACCTCGGTCACCGTGACGGTGATCTCGATCCACATGCCGAGCAGCGTCGCGCCGACGTGGTCGAGCTCGACGCGCGTGCCGACCGAGTCCTTGCCCGGCTCGATGTTCTCGAGCAGCAGGTCGCGGCACACGACCTCGATGTCGTAGAGCAGCGCCGGCGTCGAATAGACGCGGCTGTCCTCGCCCATGAAGGCGATCGTGCGGGCGGTGTCGATGTCGTAGCGCCGGGTCGAGGTCAGGCCCGGCTTCAGGTTTTCGCTCATGTTTGCGTTCTCCAGTGGTGGTTCAGTCGATGCGGTGACGGGCGCGGATCGCGTCGGCGGCGAGCCGCGCCTCGGTGTAGCGCACCAGCGCGCGCGTGCCGCGCGCGCAGTTGCGGAAGATGCACACGCCCTGGTCCATCAGGCGCGCGGCCATCGCGTCGTAGAGCTGGCCGCCGTCGATGATGCCGATGACGGGCTTGTCGATGCGGTTCACGAGCGGCGGCATCAGGTGCACGCTGCTCTTCGGGTCGTCGAGATCGAAGCCGGGGCGCAGCTTGCTCGATTCGAGGGCGCGGATCGCCGGCGAGGTCGGGTCCATGCCGACGATGACCGCGTCGATGTTCGGGTCGGCGGCGAAGGCTTCGGTGATGTCCAGATGCGCCTCGTCGTCGGCGCCCGGGTTCATGTCGAGCGGGTTGCGCACCTCGACCAGCGCGGCGAGCCGCTTGGCTTCGAGGATTTCCTGCACGCGCGCGACGGTGGCCGGCTCGAGCGCGCCCATCTCCATCGCGAAGGTGTCGGTCTCGATCGAGTCGGCCATGCCGACCGCCTCGAAGCCGGCGCCGCTCATCGCGCCGAGGCGCTTGCCACCAACCTTCTTGTGATGCAGCGCGCCGGCGACGTAGAAGAGATCGTCGAAGGCATCGACGTCCTCGGCGACCATCGCGCCGGCCTGGCGCAGCACCGACTCGAACAGCAGCGGGTCGCCGGCGATCGACGCCGTGTGCCCCATCACGCCGCCCGCTCCGGCGGCGGTGCGGCCGGACTTGTAGAGGACGACCTCCTTGCCGTTGACCACGGCGCGGCGCACCGCGCGCGCAAAGTCGAGGCCGTCGAGGTCCTTGAAGCCCTCGATGTAGATACCGATGGTCTCGATCTCGGGGCGTTCGGCAAAATAGCCGAGCAGGTCGCCGTGGGTCAGGTCGGTCTGGTTGCCCAGCGCGAGCATGTAGCGCGGGTCCAGCCACGGATTGCGCGACAGCCGCGTGATCATGAAGGCGCCGCTCTGGCTCAGCATCACCGAGTTGCGCTCGGGCTTCTTCTGCGGCTTGGGCAGGCGCTCGAGCGGGATGAACCACGAGTCGTAGTTGCCCGGATGCGACACGACGCCGAGGCAGTTCGCGCCGAGGAAGATCGGTCCGCCGCCTTCCTTGCCGTGCGCGGCGTTGATGCGGGCGGCCAGCTGCGCGGCCGGCTCGCGGCTCTTCTGCGTCTCGCCGAGGCTGCCCGGAATCAGCATCACCGACTCGACCGCGTCGGTGGCGATGATGTCATCGACGAGGTCGTACACCGCATCGGCCGCGACCGCGACGATCAGCAGGTCGAGCTTGTGCTCGAGCGCGGCGAGGCCGGGCACGCAGCGCACGCCGTCGATCTCGCTCTCGCCGTCGCGGATGATGGTCAGGCGTGACTTGTCGTAGCCGCTGCCCATCAGGTTGCGCAGGATGATGCGGCCGAAGTTCATGCCGCTCGCGGACACCCCGATGATGCCGATCGACTCGGGGTGGATGAGCTTGTCGATCTTGTGGATCGGGCGCGGCAGGCGGCCCGGCTGCGGCGCGCGAAAGCCGCAGCTGCCGGCGCGCACGACGAGCTCGCCACCGACCAGCACGGCCTCGAGCTCGAGGCTGCGCAGCACGAAGCTCGCGTCGGAGTTGGCCGGGGAATGGCGGTTCGCGAGCGCGATCAGCTGGTTGAAGCAGGCTTCGAGCTGCTGGTCGGGCAGCTCGCGCTGGGCCTCGCGCGCGAGCGCGGCGGCGCGCTGATAAGCGAGCGTGCGGCGGAACAGGCGCAGGAAGTCGGCGCCGTCGGTGAGCTCGGTGACCGCATGCACGGCGGCGCGGTCCTTGCGGAAATTGCCCGCTGCGAGCGTGCCATCGACGCCGCCCAGCCCGGCGCTGATGACCGGGCCGAACTCGCGCGTGTTGTCGACCGCGATCGCGAGCGCGACGGCCGACGCATGCACGGTTGCCGGGCCGCTCGCGTCGAACGCGATGCCCATGCCGGCGAGCAGGGTACGCAGCTCGGCCGCGCTGAGCGTGTTGCGCCCCTCGAACGCGGCCTGCCGGAACATCTGCGTGGAGGGCGCGCTCTCGGCCGCGGCGCCGGGATTGGATTGCAGACTGTTTTCCACTTTGCTGTCTCCGATTGAGGCGGTGCTATCCGCCCACGATTTCATTCGTCGCCCCGGCGGCGGTCGGACCCGCCGCCAGGGCACCCCCTTGTTGTTTCACACCGACACGGCACGCGCCGGTCGACCGCGCCGCGGCTCAGTCCCCCTTGGGCCGCTTGTCGATCACCCGCTTCGCCTTGCCGACCAGCGTGCGCTCGATGCTGCCGGTCTCGAGCACCTGCACGTCGGCCGAGACGCCGACGCCGCTCTTGATCTGGTGGCGCACGACCTCGGCGATCGCGCCGCGCTGCGCGCGCGAGAGCTGGTCCGAGATCTCGTGGCGCACCTCGACCAGCACGGCGAGATGGTCGAGCGCACCTTCGCGGCTCACCTGCAGCTGGTAGTGCCCGCACAGCGCCTCGTGGCCGAGCAGGATCTCCTCGATCTGGCTCGGGAACACGTTGACGCCGCGGATGATCAGCATGTCGTCGCTGCGGCCGGTGATCTTGCCGATGCGGCGCATCGTGCGTGCGGTGCCCGGCAGCAGCACCGACAGATCGCGCGTGCGGTAGCGGATGATCGGCAGCGCCTCCTTGGTCAGCGACGTGAACACCAGCTCGCCGGGCTCGCCGTCGGGCAGCACCTCGCCGGTCTCCGGATCGATGACTTCCGGGTAGAAGTGGTCCTCCCAGATGTGCGGCCCGTCCTTGGTCTCGACGCACTCGCACGCGACCCCCGGGCCGATCACCTCCGAGAGGCCATACACGTCGATCGCGTCAATCCCCAAGCGCGCCTCGATCGAGCGGCGCATCTCGTTGGTCCACGGCTCGGCGCCGAACATGCCGATGCGCAGCGAGGTGGAAGCCGGGTCGAGCCCCTGGCGCTGCATTTCGTCGGCGATCGTCAGCATGTACGACGGCGTCGCCATGATCACGGTCGGCTTGAACTCGCGGATCAGCTGCACCTGCTTCTCGGTGTTGCCACCGCCCATCGGCAGCACCGTCGCGCCGAGCTCCTCGGCACCGTAGTGCGCCCCGAGGCCGCCGGTGAAGAGGCCGTAGCCGTAGGAGTTCAGCACGATGTCGCGGCGCGTGCAGCCGGCCGCGCGCAGCGAGCGCGCCATCACCGAGGCCCACATCGCGATGTCGTTGCGCGTGTAGCCGACCACGGTGGGCCGGCCGGTCGTGCCCGAGGACGCATGGATGCGCACGACGTCCTCGAGCGGCACCGCGAACATCCCGTACGGATAGTTGTCGCGCAAATCCTGCTTGGTCGTGAACGGAAAGCGCGCGAGGTCCGACAGGTGCTGCAGATCGTCCGGGTGCACGCCCGCGGCATCGAACGCGGCGCGGTAATGCGCGACGTTGTCGTAGGCATGGCGCAGCGACCAGCGCAGCCGCTCGAGCTGCAGCGCGCGCAGCGCGTCGCGCCCGAGCGTCTCAACCGGTTCGAGCGCGCGTTCGCCCTCGGCCCAGCCGTCCCTAGCCGCCATGCGCGGCCTCCGCCTCCGACTGCTCGGCGAGCCGCGCGACGAAGCGGCGGTTCTCCTCGACCTTGCCCTGGATGTGCGCGATCTGCTCGGCGCTCAGGTGGCGGAAACGCCCCATCGCCTTCAGGTACTCGGTGACCGGCAGCGGGTCATCGACCGGCTTGGTGAAGCGCAGCCCGTCGCGCGGGTTGTACTCCCACAGCATCACGAAGTTGGTCTCGACGGCCTTGCGCGCGACCTCCATGTTCTGGTCCGACGGGAAGCGCCAGCCGGTCGTGCAGGGCGAATACACGTGCAGATACGCGAAGCCGCGCTTGGACGCCTGGATCGCCTTGTCGAGCTTTGCGTACAAGTCGTGCATGTACGCGGTCGAGGCGGTGGCGACATACTCGCAGCGGTGGTTCATCATGATCAGCGGCAGGTTCTTGGCGTCCTGCGTCTTGCCCTGCGCGGGCAGGCGCCCTTCGCCGCCCTTGCCCACCGGCGTCGTCGAGGTCCAGGCGCCGTACGGCGTGCAGCTCGAGCGCTGCATGCCGGTGTTCATGTAGCCCTCGTTGTCGATGACCATGAACAGCATCTCTTCGCCGCGCTCGGCCGCGCCCGACAGCGACTGGAAGCCGACGTCGGAGGCGCCGCCGTCGCCGGCGATCGCCAACGCGGTGACCTCGCGGCCGACGCGCTTGTACTGGCGCTTGATGCCGGCCAGCATCGCCGCGGTGTTGGTGAGCAGCGGGTGGAACACCGGCACCTTGGTGCCGGTCGTGCCGTTGAAGCCGACCGAGCCCATGCCCGGCACGCAGCCCGGCGGGGTCGCGAGCACCGTGTCGGGGCCGACGCGGCGCAGCGTGTGGCGCATCAAGAGCTCGGTGTTGCAGCCCTGGCAGCCCGCCAGGCCCGGTGCGAAGAGATCCTCCCAGTCGCCGACCTCGTTGTAGATGTTCGCGGTCGTCACGTAGGTCAGCGCGCCGTGCGGACAGGCCGGCACGCAGGCCGGGTCGCCGTCGCAGGTGTCGCACTTGCTCACCCGCCCGGTGGTCTCGTCGAGCGAGATGCCGGCGTAGGCGCAGCCGATCGTGCACAACAGGCAGTCGACGCACTTCGAGCCGTCCCACGCGATCACGCCGGTTTCCGGATCCTTGCCGAGCGCGCCGGCCGGACACACGGTCACGCACTTCGGGTCGCCGCACTGGCGGCACAGCGCCAGCTCGTAGTCGCCGAAGGCGGATTTCTCGGCGTAGCCGGGTGCCGCGGCCGCGCCGTCGCTGCCGACATTGACCCGGATCTCATGCTCGCCGCCGCGGCGCACGATCTGGATCAGCGACCGCGACAAGTCCTCGGTGTCGAACTTGACGCGCGCGCACGCGCTCATGCAATCGCCGCACCCGTCGCACTTGGAGGGGTCGAACGCAATGGTGTTGAAACTCCGTCCCACAGTATTTCCTCCTAGCGCCACATCTGCGACATCAGTTCGCGCCCGACCGCGAGCGGGCGCTCGAACAGCCGGTCCTTGACCTCCGACAGGTCGGTGCGGCGCATGATGAGCTGCGCCATCACGCCGCCGTCGAAGAACTCGTTCACGCCGAAGATGCCGGTCAGGCGGCCGTCCTGGAAGATCGCCTTCAGATAGCGGCCGGTCTCCGCGTCGAAGCGTGTGCGCTCCTCGGCGCCGTCGGGCACCGCGCTGCTGCCGACCGAGATCGCGTGGCGGCCGAAGAAGTGATAGGTGTTGAGCGGCACGCCGCCGTCGTAGGGCTTGATGCCCGGGTCGCCAGCCATCGCCATGCCGGCCACCCGCCCCTGCACCGTCGCGTCGGGCAGGATCGCGTTCATGATCGGCGTGCCGGTGAAGAAGCCGCGCGCCTGGGCGCAGTCGCCGGCGGCCCAGACGTTGTCGACGCTGGTGCGCATCGTGTCGTCGACGAGGATGCCGCGATCGGTCGCGACACCGCTGCCGTTCAGGTAATCGAGCTCGGGGCGCACACCGGTGGCGACCAGCAGCAGGTCGGCGTCGAGCGTGGTGCCGTTCTCGAGCGTCAGGCGCGCGCCGGCTGCCAACGGGGCGAGGCCGACCACGCGGCTGTTGGTCAGGATCTTCGCGCCGTGGTCGGAGAACGCGCGCTCGATCAGGTCGGCGGCGGTCTCGTCGAAGTAGCCCGAGGTGAGCTGCGCGCTCATCTCGACGATGGTCACGTTCGCACCGGCCTTGACCAGGTTTTCGGCCGCGTGCATGCCGACCAGGCCGGCACCGAGCACGACGGCCTGCTTGGCCTGCGCCATCGCCGCGCGCAGCCCCTTGGCGTCTTCGAGCGTGCGCAGCACGTGGTAGGGCACCTGGTCGATGCCCGGAATCGGCGGCACCACCGGCGTCGCGCCGGTCGCGAGCAGCACCTTCTCGTAGGCGATCTCGCTGCCGTCGGCGAGCTCGGCGACGTTGCGCCCGGCATGCAGCGCGGCGAGCGCGGTACCGCGCCGGTAGCTGACGCGCTGCTGGTCGAAGAACGCGTCGTCGCGCAGAAACACGTTGTCCGGCGCCGAGCGGCCCGACACGACGTAGGGCAGCACGGTCGGCGAGTACGGCAGGTGCGCGTCGCGCGTGACCAGCGTCAGGCTGGCTTCGGGGTCGTGCATGCGAATCGCCGTCACCGCTTCGAGCGCGGCGTGGCTGCTGCCGACGACGAGGTATTTGGTCTGTTCCATGGGCATCTCCGTCAGTCGCGCTCGTTCAGCCACACCGTCTCGGTCGGCGCCGGCCCGGTGAGCAGCGCCTCGGTCGCGTCGATGACGCGGTGAAAGTGCGCGACCGTGATGTCGGCGCCAGCCAGCCCGCCGATGAAGCTCATCGACGGCAGGTGGTGGCCGAGGCGGTACAGCACGGCCATCGTTTCCTGGTACATCGGGCCGCAGTTCCAGCGGAAGCCGACCGAGCGGTCGACCACGCCGAGCGCGCGGATCTTGCGGAACGAGGCGAGCAGCGCGTCGACCGGGAACGGGCTGATCAGGCCGACACGCTTGCCGGCGTCGCGCGCCTCGTCGATGGCGTCCTTCGCGGCGCCGGTCATGCTGCCCAGCGTCATGATCGCGAAGTCGGCGTCGTCGAGCCGGTACTCCTCGACCAGCGGCGCGAAGCTGCGCCCGAAGCGCTGCGCCCATTCGTCGTGGATCTCGGTGATCACGCGCAAGGCGTTCTGCATGCCCTTGCACTGGCCCTTGCGGTAGCGCACGAAGGTCGCCGGACCCTTGCCGCCCGAGCCGCCGGTCAGCGGGTCGACCGCCATCGGCCGCAGCGGATCGAGCGCGACGTGCCAGTTGACGTCCTTCGCGCCCATGAAGGCATCGACGTCGTCCTGCTCGGGCAGTTCGACGCGCGTCGCGCCGTAGGACAGGTAGTTGCCGTCGAGGCAGATGTTGACGGGCAGCATCACGTCGCGGTGCTCGGCGAGCTTGAACGCCATGACGGTGGTGTCGAGCACCTCCTGCACCGTCTCGCAGTACATCTGGATCCAGCCGACCTCGCGCACCGTCATCGCGTCCTGGTGCCCGCCCCACACCGACTGCGGCGTGATGCCGTCGCGCGTGACGATGGACATCACGATCGGCAGGCGCATGCCCGAAGTGCGGAAGTAGGGCTCGAACATGAACGCCAGACCGGGGCCACAGGTCGCCGTGTAGGTGCGCGCGCCCGCCAGCGCGCCGCCCTGCAGCACGGAGAGCACCGAGTGCTCGCCTTCGGCGTCGACGATGTCGGCGTCCATCTTGCCGTCGGCGATCAGCTTCGCGACCGCCTCGACCAGCGAGGACTGCGGCGTGATCGGATACACCGCGACCATGTCCGGGCGCGCCAGCGCGACGCCGAGCGCGGCGGCCTCGTTGCCTTCGCAGACCATCAGCTTGGGCTTCCTGGTTTCGGCTTTCGCCGGGGCTTCGACAGTCGTCGTGCTCATTTGGCCTCCTCGATCATCGTGATCGCACGCTGCGGGCACTCGTTGGCACAGATGCCGCAGCCCTTGCAGGTGTCGAGGTTGAAATCGAACCATGCGGGGCGCTCGACGACACACTGCACCGGGCAGTACAGCCAGCACACCGCGCACTTGACGCATTTGTCGCGATCGACCACCGGGCGCATGCTGCGCCAGTCGCCGGGCAGCATCGGGCTCAGATCGGTCGCGACCGGACAGAGGTCGTCGGGCACGTTCGCCTTGACGAGATCGAAGGCGGGATAACGATGGTGTCGGCTCATGCGGCCGGCCTCCTCATTGGCACTCATGCAGCCGCCCTCCGGTCGAGGTGGTGCACGACGGTTTCGGCGTAGCCGCGCTCGAGCGCGGTCATGTTCTGCGCGAGGCCGGCGTCGCGGAAGTCGGAATCCTCGAGCGCGCGCTTCAGCGCCTCGAGCGACACGACGCCGGTGGTGCGCGCGAAGGCGCCGAGCATCAGCGTGTTGGTGATCGGGCGCTTGAAGATCTCGAGCGCGATCTGCACCGCGTCGCACAGCCCCACGGTCGCGACCGTGTCGGGCACACGGACCTCGTCGATCGTGCGGTGCGTCGCCTGCACCAGCGCGCCGCCGGGCTTCATCCCGGCGAAGATGTCGACCGTGTTCGCGAGGCTCGGATCGACGCAGATGATGCAATCGGGATGGTAGATATTGGTGAGCTGGCGGATCTCGCGATCGCTGCAGCGCAGGAAGGACACCACCGGCGCGCCGCGCCGCTCGAAGCCGAACGACGGGATCGACACCGCGTACTTGCCTTCCTCGACCAGCGCCGCCGCGAGTATCCCCGACGCGAGCACCGATCCCTGGCCCCCCCGGCCGTGGAATCTCACTTCATACATCTTTTCTCCTCCAGTGCGCCGGCGCCCCCGCGGGCCGGTGCGATACCATTGTTCGGGCGGTCTTGGTTGCGCGGCGGTTCTCCACGGTGCGGTGCCGCTCGCCGCCCCGTGCATCAAACGACGAGGCTCCCGCAGCTGCGGGAGCCGTCGTGCGGACAGGCGTCACGCGCCCTGCCCGGGCAGTCCCTTCCACCCCGGCCGCACCGCCGCGCCCGCCACACCGGCACCACGAATCGGCAGGTGCGCAAGCGACAGCCCCTGCGTGAAGGCGGCCCGGCGCACCAGCGTGTACTTGAGCTCCCAGCCCGCTGCGACCACCGCAAGGCCGGCCAGCGCCGCGCTCCAGCCCGGCGCGACGAAGCCGGTCAGGCCGATCGCCAGCAGCAGCGCCGGCGCGGCGTGGCCGAGCAGCGTGAAGCGGTTGGCGATGTCGCGCAGCGCGTCGAGCGTGCCTGCCGGTGCGCCGTCGCTGACGAGCCCGATGCGGTACGCGCGCCACATCAGGTAGCGCACACACACCAGCACCAGCAGCAGCGCTGCCAGCCACGCGCCCGATGCGCCCTGCAGCGCGAGCACGACGGCGAGCAGGCCGGCCCCTTCGGCCAGCCCGGTCGACACCACCAGCGGCAGGCAGCGGCGGTGGCGCCACGCCGGAATGCCCTTGTTGTTGGCCAGAATGCGCGCTTGGGCGTACAGGAAGGCGACGCCGAGCAGCGCGCTCAGCCACACCAGCACCCCGGCCCCGGTCACGAGCGTGAGGAAGCCGCTCACGAACAGCAGCGTGCCAACGGTCGCCTCGCGCGTCATCCACGACGTGGACAGGTGCAGGAAGACGTTGAGCGCGCGCCACGGGCGGCCGATCTCGAACCACACGCACAGCAGGCCACAGCCGACCAGCACGAGGCCGAGCAGCAGCGGCGCGATGAAGCCCGCGCCGCCCAGCGTCGCCCACGCGGTGAAGAACACCAGGCTGCCGCCGGCGCCGCCGGCGATGAAGTTCGCCGCCGCACGCCAGTCCCAGTTCTTCTGGGCCTTCGGCATCAGCCGGTCGGAATCGTTGGCGATGGTGCTGCCGATGCGCTTGTTCATGATGCCTTGTCCCATATGTAATACACGCCGGGTCCGGTGCCGAGCTCCTCGTGCATGCGAAAGTGCTGGGTCTCGGCGAGCAGGCGGGAGACGTTGCTGTCCGGATCGTCGATGTCGCCGAACTGCAGCGCGCCGGAGATGCAGCTGTTCACGCACGCCGGTGTGACCTCGGGATCGACGCCCGGCACCTCGCCGGTCTGCGCGGCGCGGTCGATGCGGTCGATGCAGAAGGTGCACTTGGTCGACACGCCGATGCGCTCGGGATCGAAGCGCACCGCCTCGGACGGAATCGGCGTGTCGCCGTAGGCGAACTTCGGTTCGTGCACGATCGAGCGCGCCTCGTAGGGACAGGCCATCACGCAGTTCGCGCAGCCGATGCACAGCTCGTAGTCGATGCTGACCAGGCCGTCGGCGCGCTTCTTCGTCGCGGTGGTCGGACACACCTCCTCGCACGGCGGCTCGTCGCAGTGCATGCACGCGATCGGCAGGAAGCTGCGCCGCACGTCGGGGAACTCGCCGCTCTCGATGTCGAGCACGCGGCGCCACTGCACGCCCGGCGGCGTCGCATTGGCGTGCTTGCACGCCGCCGTACACGTCTGGCAGCCGACGCAGCGGCGCAGATCGACGACCATTGCATAGCGTGTCATTGCACCTCTCCTTCGATCTTGCGCAGCTGCACCCGCACGATGTCCGAGCCGGAGCCGGTCGCGTCGGTGAGGTCGAGCGACATCGGCGCGATCGTGTTCAGGCTCGGCATGGCGAAGTCCTTGGCGTAGGGCGTCGCCCAGTGGTCGAACTGGCCGACGATCACCAGCGTGTCGGGGCGCACCCCCTGCGCGAGCACCGCCTTGCCGTAGGTCACGCCGATGTGCGAGCGGATCTCGACGCGGTCGCCTTCGAAGAGGCCGTATTTCTTCGCCGTGCTGGCGTTGATGATCACGCCGGTGTGGCCGCGCACGTTCTGCGACACCTCGCGCATCAGCTGGATGCCGACGTTGCCGCCGGTGTGGTACTGCATGCTCTTGGTCGCGAGCAGCCACAGCGGGAAGTCCTCGGGCTTCGCGCCCGCCTTGACCAGCTCGTGCTCCCAGCGCGCCGGCACGTCGTGCCATTCGGGCAGCGCCGAATATTCCGACAGCTGCTCGTCCCACCAGCTCATCTCGTGCTCGTGCAGGCGGTTCCTGAGCTCGCGGCCGACCCGCATCAGCCGCTCCTGGTAGGGCAGCTCGAAGCGCAGGCCGTGGCGCTCCATGGTCGGGTACAGATACCACTCGAAGCGCGACATCGGCTGCGTGTAGAGGCCGTTCTCCTTGAACCAGTCGAGGCCGTGCACGTCCTGGCCAGCGGACAGATGCGCGGTCGAGGCGCGGCAGATCGCGTCCCAGATCTCGTCGACCGAGTGCTCGGTGTCGACGTCGAGCGAGAAGTCGTAGCCCTCGTCCTTCAACGGGGCGCCGCCGCCGGCGCCGCGGTTCAGCGCGTTGTTGTATTCCTTCAGCAGTCCGGTGCGCTTGGCGAGCTCGGTGCTGATCCACGTGAAATCACGCGCCTCGCCCTGCGGCGCGACGGCCGGCTGGCGCAGCACGACGCCGCGGTGGTCCCAGAACTGCTCGACGTACTTGGTGCCGCCGACCTTGATGACCTGCACCGACTCGAGGTCGGTCGCCTCGGGCAGCAGCACGTCGGCCATCCAGTTGGTCTCGTCGATGGTGTAGGCGAACGCGACGGTGAAGGGGAACTTCGCGATCGTGTCGACCAGCGTGCGCGTGTCCCAGAACGAGATCGCCGGGTTGGTGCGATAGATGAACCACACGTCGGGCAGCGTCGGCTCGGGCATGTTCCAGTCGGCCGGGCGGTCGCGCTGGAACATCCACGCGAGCTGGGTGGGCCCCAGCGCCTGGCTCCATGCCGAGTTGCCGACGATCGGCACCAGCGTGCGGTGCAGGTTGCGGCCGGTCGGCTGGGCGATCCACTTCTCCTTGTCGGTCGGATTCATGTGCTGGACCATGAAGCCGTCCTCGCCCGCACGCACGCTGTCGTGGCGGTTGTCGTGCGGCCGGTTCAGGCGCACCGTGGTGCCGAGCGTGCCGCCGGGCACCTCGAGCGCGCCGACGAGCACCGCCAGCACCGTGCGCGCCCAGCAGCATTCGTAGGCGCCCCAGCCGTTATTGACCGACTTGCCCAGCGTGACCGCGACCGGACGGTACGGCAGCGTGTGGCCGTCGATGGCTATGGTCTGGCCGACACAGGCGTTGTCGAGAAACTCGCCGGCGATGTTCCTTGGCGGCGCGGAGCGCGCGGTCGGCCTCGCGGCGCGCGGTGATGTCGATGGCCACGCCTTCGAAATACGCGGGCTCGCCGGCGGCGTCGGTCCACGGCTGGCGCGCGTCGTCGGCGTCGAGCGTGATCGCCGCGGGCACGACGAAGCGTCCCTCGAGCGCCGGCACCGCCCCGGCGGTGTCGAACGGCACCGCCTCGTTGCGCACCGTGTCCCACACCAGCGGCTTGTCGCTCGCCGCATCGCGCAGGTAGAGGCCGTCCGGGCCGACCAGGTACGGCGACGAGGTGCGGTCGCGCAGGAAGGGCAGGTCGAGACGCTCGCGCGGATGCTCGCACAGCAGCACGTGGATCAGCGCGAACATGAAGGCGGGGTCGGTCTTCGGACGGATCGGCACCCACTCGGCAGAACAGGCGCCGGTCACCGACAGGTGCGGCTCGACCTGCACGCGCTTGTAGCCGCGCACGCGCGCCTCGGCGTGGCGCGTGACCGCACAGGGTCCGCCGGAGGCTTCGACGTTGGTGCCGATCGACAGCACGTAGTTGGCGAGCGGCGTGTCGGCCGCGACCGTGAAGGCGCGGTGCCAGAACTCGCCGTACAAGTGCTCGGAGTGCACGCACTTGACGCCCTGGCCGGAACCGAAGCTGTAGTCGATGCTGCGCCAGGCGGCGAGAAAGGCCGGGAACGAGCCCATGTAGTTGGCCGGCGTGCCGCCGTGGCCGAAGGTCGCCGCGACGCGCGGCAGGCCGGCCTCGTCGGTGAGGCCGCGCGCGCGCACGGCGTTGAGCTTGTCGGCGACCAGATCGAGCGCCTCGTCCCACGAGATCGGCACGAAACCGGGATCCTCGTCCCGACCCTTCTTCGGGTTGGTGCGCTTCATCGGCGTCTTGAGCCGGTTCGGGTTGTAGGTCTTCTGCACGAGGCCGTAGGCCTTCACGCACACCTTGCCGTTGGCCGGATGCTTCTCGGCCGCGGCGAAATTCGGCTCGACCTCGGTCGCGACGCCGTCGACGACCTTGACGGTCATGAAGTCGGGCCCGGCCACGCAGTTGTAGCAATACGTGGGGACTTTCTTGACCGCTTGTTGCTTGGCGACAGTCATTGCTCTTCCTCGCCTCTAGTGAATGCGTTGCGGATGCGAATAGACGCTGTGGCGCTCGCCGCGCGCGAAGCCTATCAGGGTCACGCCGGCCGCCTGCGCCATGCGCACGGCCATGCCGGTCGGCGCCGAGACCGCGGCGACCACGGCGATGCCGACCGCGGCGGCCTTTTGCACGATCTCGTAGCTCGCGCGGCTGGTCATCAGCACGAAGCCGTCGTCGAAGCCCTTGCGCGCGTCGGCGACGGCGCCGATCAGCTTGTCGAGCGCGTTGTGGCGGCCGACGTCCTCGCGCACCAGCTCGACCGTGCCGTCCATGCGGCACCAGGCCGCGCCGTGCACCGCGCCGGTCAGCTGGAACAGGTGCTGCCGCGACTGCAGCTCGGATTGCGCGCGCACCAGCGCACCGGGCTCGACGACGGCATTGGCGCTGACGCGCGCGAGCGGCTGGCGGCACACCTGCTCGAGGCTCTCGACGCCGCACAGCCCGCAGCCGGTGCGCCCGGCCAGCGCGCGCCGACGTGCGCGCAGCGCGACGAAGCGCTCGCCGGGAATGCGCATGCGCACCTCGTGGCCGCTCGCGTGCTCGACCACCTCGAGCTCGTACACCTCGCGCGCGTCGGCCACCAAGCCCTCGCTGAGGCTGAAGCCGAGCGCGAAGTCCTCGAGATCCTGCGGCGTGGCGAGCATCACGGCGTGCGAGTACCCGTTGTAGACGAGCGCCACCGGCACCTCTTCGGCAACCATGTCCTCCGCGCAGGTGGCACCGCCCGCTACCCAGCGCTGCACGTCGTACGTGCCGTGCGCGTCTGCCATCGAATTCGAACCGTATTCCATCGCCCCACCTCGTCTGCGGCGGCAGCCCATCAGGAGCACGAAACCACCCCATCGGACACGCCATGGACTTAACGATACAAATCAATCCTGCTGACGTCAAGGTTTTTGTATCGCATTACTTCAGATTGTTGGCGCTCCATCGATTGTGCGCTGCAGCGGACCGCAGCGGCGCACAAGGACACCCTCGGCGAGCGCGTCAAGGCCACGATGCGCCTTTTGCGGTGGGGAGTTCTTGACTAAAATCATCCGCGCGACGGCGGCACCGGCACCGGGCCGTCCGTCGCTACAACCCCGACAGCTCCCGGCCGGAAGGCACGACAACAATGAAAAGCCGCTTCATCGAACAATGGATCAGCGACTACCTGGCGCAGCGCCGGGTGCGCGCCAACTCGCTGATCATCACCGTCTATGGCGATTTCATCGGCGAGCACGGCGGCACCGTGTGGCTGGGCAGCGTGATGCGGCTGGTCGAGCCGCTGGGGCTGAACGAGCGCATGGTGCGCACCAGCGTGTACCGCCTGTCGCAGGACAAGTGGCTGGTGTCCGAACAGATCGGGCGCAAGAGCTACTACAGCCTGACGCCGTCCGGGCGGCGGCGCTTCGAGCACGCCTACCGGCGCATCTACCACGCCCCGCAGGAGCGCTGGAACGGCGAGTGGCAGATCGTGATCATGCCCTCGACGCTGGGCGCCCCCTTGCGCGACGCGCTGCGCAAGGAGTTGTCATGGGCGGGCTACGGCAACGTCGCGCCCGGCGTGCTCGCCCACCCGTCGGCCGAGACCGAGACGCTGATGGAAATCCTGCAGGACACCGGCGCCCACGACAAGGTCGTGGCGATGACGGCGTCGAACCTCGGCGCGCTGTCGAGCCGTCCGTTGCAGGCACTGGCGCGCGAATGCTGGAACCTCGAGCAGATCGACGCGACCTACCGCGAATTCGCCGACCGCTTCCGGCCCGCGCTGCGCGCGTTGCGCAACGCGCGCACGCTCGATCCGGAGCAGTGCTTTCTGATGCAGACGCTGACGATGCACGAGTTCCGCCGCGCGCTGCTGCACGACCCGCAACTGCCCGAGCAGCTGATGCCCAGCGACTGGGGTGGGGTGATCGCGCGCCAGCTGTGCCGCGACCTGTATCGTGTCACCTGGCCGCTCGCGCAGCAGCATCTGATGGCCGTGTGCGAGACGCCCGACGGTCCGCTGCCGCCGGCCTCGGAGTACTTCTACGAGCGCTTCGGCGGGCTCAGGGACGAGACTCCGTCACCGACGGTGGCGACCGGGTAGGCTCCGCTCGGAACCCACCGCGCCCGGCCTCGGCGCCGCAGCGACCACCCGGTCCGGCCCCGAGCGGCGGCCACGCGTTTGCGCTGCAGCGCACCATCCGATACACAATCCAAACGGCAGACACGATTTTTTGTGTCTGTTCAAAACCGCCCTGCGGGCCGCATTCAAGCGGCCGCGGAACACCCCCGCCGCGCTCGCGCACGGCGTTGATGACGACAGATGTGACGCAGGCGCGCTGCGCGCACGCCCGCAACGGGATGCGGCCCTCAGGCCGCCACGACGTCGACCGCTTCGACCGGACAGACCTCGATGCACTGTGGCCGGTCGTAGAAGCCGACGCACAGCGTGCATTTCTTCTGATCGATGTAGAAAATGTCCTTGCCCGCCGAGATCGCCCCGTTCGGGCACTCGGGCAGGCACACGTCGCAGCAGATGCACTTACCGTTGATGACCAGGAACATCGCGGTCTCCTCCTCGCTGTGAATGAGTGTCCGGTGGACCACCATTGAACCACGAAAGTGCCGCACAGCAATGCGCTCGACGCGCTTCGGCACACCCACGCCGGGCAGTGCGGCAGCCCGTGCCGGCACCGCCGTCCGCAAGCGCGCTGCCGCAAACCCGCGTCGCCCGCCTTGATCTACCCGCCTTGACTTTTGCAAGGACGATAAGATAATCCCGTGGTCCTGAAAAAGGCTACCCCGCACGAAAGGCGGGATCGCAAAATCCCGGTCTAAGGGGCGGCGTCGCCGCCCGACGAGTGCGGGACTGCCAGGTGAACGGTCGCCGCCACGGGCGCGGCGGCCGCGGTCGTCGTCCACGAATCCGACTGCATCGCCATGGCAACGTGCCGCACCACCCCCCTGCTGGAACGTCACTTCGTCGCCGTCGGCCTCGCCACGAGCGCCGTGCTGGCGCTGGTGTTCGCGCTGCTCGTGCTGCTCGATCCACACCCGCCCGGGGCGGAGGCGCAGCGTCGCCTGGTCGCCGTCGTGATCGCCTACGCCGTGCTGCAGAGCCTGCTGCTGGGGCTGCTGTGGTGCACGCGACGCCACATGAACGCCTGCATCGAAGCGGCGGTCGCCGCCGAGCAACAGGCGCAGCAGGCGCTCGCGCGGCTCGCGCGGCGCAACGAGCAGCTGCTGATGGCCGTCGGCGAAGGCGTCTATGGCGTCGATCGCGCCGGCCGCGGCATCTTCATGAACCGTGCCGCGCTGCGGATGCTCGGCCTGACCGAGGCGGAAGTGCTCGGTGTCGACCAGCACGCGCTCTTCCACCACCACCGCCCGGACGGGCGCGCCTACCCGCCACAGGACTGTCCGATTCGTCAGACGCTCGCCGACGGCATCGGCCGACGCGTCGACACCGAGTGGTTCTGGCGTACCGACGGCAGCCGCTTTCCGGTCACGCTGACGATCGCGCCGACCGAAGAGGACGGCGAGCGCAACGGAGCGGTGGTGGTGTTCCAGGACGTCACCGAACGACGCAGACGCGAACAGGAGCTGGAGCGCCTGGCCACGACCGACGCGCTGACCGGCCTTGCCAACCGCCACAGCCTGCTGGCGCACATCGACCAGGAGCTCGCGCGCTTTCAGCGCTCACGGCAGCCCGGCGCACTGCTGATGCTCGACCTCGACCACTTCAAGCGCGTCAACGACCGCTACGGCCACGCCGCCGGCGACGCCGTGCTCGAGCACTTCGCCGCGCTGATCCGGACGCACTTGCGGCGCATCGATTTCGCCGGCCGTCTCGGCGGCGAGGAGTTCGTCATCGTGCTCGTCGACACGCCCGCACACGGTGCGCGCGTTTTTGCCGAGCGCCTGTGCCGGACCGTCGCCGCCGACCCGCTCCCACGCGACGACGGGCCGCTGCACTACACCGTCAGCATCGGCGTGGCGATGTTCGAGCCGTCCGACCGCGGCAGCCACACGCTGCTCGCGCGCGCGGACGCGGCCCTCTATCGCGCCAAGCAGAACGGCCGCAACCGCGTCGAGCTCGCCGGCGACCCTGCCGTCCCGCAAGCGGACCGGGCGCCGACGGCGGCCGCGGACGGCGATCCGACAAACACCGCCAAGCAATGATCCGCGGTCATGCCGGCGACGGCGCGGGCGATCGACGAAGACAAGGGTATGGCCGCGCGCCGTTCTGCGGTAGCATCCCGTGGCCACAACGACGGCATGGCCGATGGCATCGCCTGCGAAATCCATGACCCGCAAGAAGAAAACCGAAGAACGCCGCCTCGATTTCGGCATTCTGCCCGCGCTCACCGGCTACCAGCTGCGTCTCGCGCAGGTGGCGATGTTCCGCGACTTCGCCGATACGCTGGGCGATTTCGACGTGACGCCCGGCCTGTTCGGCGTGCTCGTCATCATCGAGGCCAACCCGGGTCTGAAGCAGAGCGAGCTCGCACGCGCGGCCCATCTGGACCGCTCGACGGTGGTGTCGGTGATCGACAATCTCGAACGGCGCGGGCTGGTCGAGCGCCGCCCGGCCGAAAACGACCGGCGCTCCAATGCGCTCGTGCTGACGGACGCCGGCGGCGAGCTGCTGAAGAAGCTCAAGCGCCTGGTGGCCGACCACGAACGCCGCCTGGTCGCCCACCTGTCCGAGGACGAGCGCGCGACGCTCGTGCACCTGTTGAAGCGGATCTTCCCGGAGCAGCGCTAGGCCGGACGCCGGCGCCCGCCGCGCCGGTGTCGCCGCGCCTTGCGCGGGGAGCCGGCCGATCGCCGAACGCGCTGTGCTATTCTTTGCGGGCATTGCTCCCGATCGCCGCCGCACGATCCGGGCGGCGAGCATGGCGACGCCAGGATTGTTCATGTCTCGACCGAACCTGCAGGCACGCAACGGCCCCACGCACGGCCGCAGCGATGCGGGCATTCGGACGCCGGCGGCGGCACTGCTGACCGAACGGCTGTGTCGTCGCGCGCACGCCAGCGCCTTGCTGCTGGACGTCGATGGCACCTTGCTCGACATCGCCGCAACACCCGACGCCGTGGTCGTCCCGACCGCGCTGCGCAATGCGCTGGCGCGCCTGCATGCGCGCCTGGACGGAGCGCTCGCGCTGGTCAGCGGGCGGCCGATCGCGGTGCTCGATCGGCTCTTCGCCCCGCTTCGCCTGCCGGCTGCCGGCGCGCACGGGACCGAATGGCGGCTGCGCGCCGACGATGCGATCGCGCGTACGGCAACGATCGACGCGGCCCTGCGCGCGCAGCTGGTCGCGCTGGCCGACCGCCACCCCGGCGTGCTGGTCGAGGACAAGGCTTGCAGCGTGGCGCTGCACTATCGCGGCGCGGCCGCCGCCCGCCAGCCGCTCGCCGCTTCGATCGCCGCGTTGCTCGCCACCCCGGCAGCGACCGGCTTGCGCGTACTGCCCGGCAAGATGGTGTTCGAAGTCGTCGGCACCGACGGCGACAAGGCCCGGGCGGTGCAGCGCTTCGTCGCGGCGCCGCCGTTCGCCGGCCGTACGCCGGTGTTCATCGGCGACGACGTCACCGACGAGCCCGCCCTCGCGCTGATGCCGCAGCTCGGCGGCCTGGCGCTGGCGGTCGGGCGGCCGATGCCCGGGGCACGGGCGGTCTTCGACGACGCGGCGGCGGTGCGGGCCGCGCTCGTCGCCGCGGCGCAGGCACGATGAACGGCCGCCACGGCGCCCTCGAGCTCGGCCTGATCGGCAACTGCCGCGTCGCCGCACTGGTCAATCCGCAGGCCCGCATCGTATGGTGGTGCTATCCGAATTTCGACGGCGACCCGGTGTTCTCGCGCCTGCTCGCCGGCGACGAGGAGAAGGGTTTCGCCGACTGCGTGCTCGACGGCATGAGCGACAGCCATTCGGGCTATCTGCGCAACAGCGCCATCCTCAGCACGACGCTGACCGATGGCGCCGGCAACACGGTGCGCATCACCGATTTCGCCCCGCGTTTTCGCCTGTACGGCCGCAACTTCCGTCCCGCGCAGCTGTGCCGGCTGATCGAGCCCGTGTGCGGCGTGCCGCGCATCACGCTGCGCATGCGCCCGACCCACGGCTACGGCAAGCCCTGCCGCGCGATCGCCGGCTCCAACCACATCCGCTACGTCGGCGGCGCCGAGACGATCCGGCTCACCACCGACGCGCCGCTGTCCTACGTCCTGCGCGAGACACCCTTCGCACTCACGCGCCCGATGCATCTGGTGATGGGCGTCGACGAGCCGCTCGACGACGCGGCCGACGAGATCGTCAAGGGCTTTCTGAAGCGTACCGACGCCTACTGGCACGACTGGGTGCGCGCGCTGGCGATCCCGTTCGAATGGCAGCAGGTGGTGATCCGCGCCGCGATCACGCTCAAGCTGTGCAGCTTCGAGGAGACCGGCGCGATCGTCGCGGCGATGACGACCTCGATCCCCGAAGCACCCGGCTCGCGGCGCAACTGGGACTACCGCTACTGCTGGCTGCGCGACGCGTATTTCGTGATCCAGGCGCTGAACCGCCTCGGCGCGACCAAGACGATGGAGCGCTACGTCGACTTCATCGCGACGGTCGCGGCAGGCGGCGCCGACCTGAAACCGCTCTACGGCGTCGTGCCCGACCTCGACCTGACCGAGCGCGTCGAGCCCGATCTGGCCGGCTATCTCGGTCACGCGCCGGTGCGCGTCGGCAACCAGGCGGCGCAGCAGGTGCAGCACGACGTGTTCGGCTCGGTGGTGCTCGCGGTCACGCAGAGCTTCTTCGACGAACGCCTGCCGGTCCTCGGCGACGCCGGCATGCTGCGCCGGCTCGAGCCGCTCGCCACGCGCGCCGCACAGCTTGCCTTCGAGCCGGACGCCGGCATCTGGGAGTACCGCGGCCGCCAGCGCGTGCATACGCATTCGGCGCTGCTGTGCTGGGTCGCCTGCGACCGCGTCGCGCGCATCGCCGCCCGCCTGGGCCTGCGCGAGACGTCGGCCGACTGGGCGCGCCAGGCGACGCGGCTGCGCAGCCGCATCCTGCACGACGCGTGGAGCGAGCGTCGCGGCTGCTTCACCGGCACCTTCGGTCACGACGACCTCGACGCCAGCGTGCTGCTGATGCACGAGCTCGGCCTCATCGCCGCCGACGATCCGCGCTTCGTCGCGACGGTGGCCTGCATCGGCCGTGAACTGAGCGTCAACGGCCATCTGCTGCGCTATGCCACGGCCGACGACTTCGGTGTGCCCGAAACCGCCTTCCTGGTGGTCAAGTTCTGGTACCTCGACGCACTGGCCGCGATCGGCCGGCGTGACGAGGCGCGTGCACTGTACGAGGAACTCGTCGGCGCCCGCAACGCCTACGGCCTGCTCGCCGAGGATCTGCACCCCTATACCGGCCAGATGTGGGGCAACATCCCGCAAACCTACTCGATGGCCGGCCTCGTCAACACCGCCATGCAGCTGTCGCAAAGCTGGGAGGAGGGCCTGTGTCGCGGCTCGTCGTGATCTCGAACCGGGTGGCGCTGCCGAGCGCGGAAGGGCGGCCGGCGCCGGGCGGGCTCGCCGTGGCCGTCGAGGCCGCCATGCGCGGACGCGAGGGCATGTGGCTCGGCTGGAGCGGCAAGGTCAGCGAGGAGCCGGGCGCACTGCAGACGGTCGAGCGCGGCCGGCTGCGCTACGTCCTGACCGACGTGCGGCCCAACGATTTCCAGGAGTACTACAACGGCTTCGCGAACCGCGTGCTGTGGCCGATCCTGCACTACCGCGTCGATCTGGCCGAGTTCAACCAGGCCGACTTCGAGGGCTACCGGCGCGTCAATGAGTTCTTCGCCGAGCGCTTCGGGCCGCTGCTCGAGCCCGACGACGTGGTGTGGGTGCACGACTATCACCTGATGCCGCTCGCACGCGCGCTGCGCGCGCGCGGCCACGGCAACCGCATCGGCTTCTTCCTGCACATCCCGATGCCGCCGCCGGACCTGCTCACGACACTGCCGCGGCACGAGGACGTGGTCGGCGCACTGGCCGAGTTCGACCTGATCGGCTTCCAGACCGAGAACGACGCGGCCAACTTCACCCGCTACCTGACCACCGTGACCGGCGCGGCGACGCACGACGGCCGGCGCTTTCGCGTCGGTGGGCGCAGCTTTCGCGTCGGCGTGTTTCCGGTCGGTGTCGATCCGCAGGCGCTGCGCCGGCTCGCCGACACGGCGCAGGGCGGCGAGTTCGCGCGCGAGCTCGAGGCGAGCCTGGCCGGCCGCAGCCTGCTGATCGGGGTCGACCGCCTCGACTACTCGAAGGGAATCCTGCACCGGCTCGACGCGTTCGAGCGCTTTCTCGAAAAGTATCCGGACTGGCACGGCCGCGCGACCTATCTGCAGATCGCCCCACCCAGCCGCGCCGACATCCCCGAGTACATGGACATGGACGCCACCGTCAGCGCCAAGGTCGGCCACATCAACGGGCGCTTCGGTGGTGTTGCATGGGTGCCGCTGCGCTACGTGAATCGCAGCTACCAGCGCGACGAAATCGCGGTGATGCTGCGCATGGCCCGCGTCGCGCTGGTCACGCCGCTGCGCGACGGCATGAACCTCGTCGCGAAGGAGTTCGTCGCCGCGCAGAATGCCGACGACCCGGGCGTGCTGGTGCTGTCGCAGTTCGCCGGCGCCGCCGCCGAGCTCGAGGCCGCGGTGCTGGTCAACCCGCACGACCGCGACGCGCTGGCGACCGCGATCGACACGGCGCTGCGCATGCCGCTCGAAGAGCGGCGCGCGCGCCATCGCGAGATGCTCGCGGTGATCGAGGCGAACCACATCCGCTTCTGGGGGCAGAGCTTTCTCGAGGCACTCACGCGCCCGGGGCGGGTGCTGAACTGGTTGTCCAGTCACGTCGCGCTGCGCTGAACTCCCCGCGGCCTGCGCAGGCTGCCCGGCAGAGCAGCCAAACATTGGACGGCGTCCACTAGTTTGATTGACATCCAACAATAGACGCATCACACTTGTCCCGTCGAGGCGTCGTCGGAGAGAACGTGATGGGGATCAGGAACAAGGTGGAACGGCTGTGTGCGCGGCTGCATGCCGAGCCGCAATACAGCGGTCAGGGCGCGGTGCTGTTCGTGGACCTGGAAGCGCAGACCACGTGCCGCCGCTACCTGCCGCGCGAAGTGCTGCAGACCTTTCTCGGCGGGCGCGGCGCGAACATGTACCTGCTCTACAACCTGCTCGACGAGACGCGCGACGCGCTCGACCCGGAGATTCCGCTCGTCTTCGGCGCCGGCACGCTGACCGGCGACATGCCGTCGGCCACGCGCGGCAACTTCACCAGCCGCTCGCCCGACAGCGACGCGATCCTCGACTCGAGCGCGGGCGACTACTTCCCGGCCTTCGTCAAGCGCCACGGTTACGATCACCTGGTGTTGTACGGGCGCGCCGCGCACTGGACGCTGCTCAGGATCGCCCGCGACACGGTCGAATTCCTCGACGCGAGCGCCTACGTCGGCCTCGACAACCTCGACATGGCCGCCGCGATCGAGCGCGACTTCGCCTGCACCGAGCGCAAGGACATGGCGCTCGCGCGCATCACGCGCGCCGGCGAGCATCTGGCGCTGTGCAGCGGCATCATGGGCGGCATCAAGTCGATCTGGGCGCGCGGCGGCGGCGGCGCGAAGATGGGCGCGCTGCGCCTGAAGGCGATCATGGTGCACGGCAAGCCCGACGAGGCGCCGTTCTACCGCGAACTCAAGGACTACAACAAGGTCATCGGCCGCAAGATCACCTCGACGTCGGTGATCCGCAACGCGCTGAAGAAGGTCGGCACGCCCTTCCTGTACAAGCCCTCGCGCGTGCTCGGCGCGCTCGGCACGCTGAACAACCAGACCACCGCGTGGCACGACACGCTCGACGCGGACAACTTCGACCCCTACCGGCCCGGCATGGACGGCTGCTTCAAGTGTCCGGTGCACTGCCGCAACCAGAACGACATGACGCCCGAGGGCAAGGGCGGCTGGGGCGCCGAGGCGTTGAAGGGGCTCACCGGCAACGCCAGCTACGACAAGGCGCAGGCCGACGTCGAGCACCGCAGGGCGCGCAGCTACAACGGCATCCGCGGCGACGGCCGTTTCGACAAATACGACAAGGGCGACGGCCCCGAGTACGTCACCGTCGGCAAGTTCGGTCCGCTGATCGGCATCCGCGAACCCGAGCAGGTGCTGCGCCTGAACAACATCCTCAACGACCTCGGCCTCGACTCGGCCTCGACCGGCAGCACGATCGCGTGGGCGATGGAGCTGTGGCAGCGCGGCCTCATCGACGCGCGCGACACCGGCGGGCTGGATCTGTCCTGGGGCAACTACGACGTCGTCGAGCAGCTCCTCTTCATGACCGCGACGCGCGAAGGCTTCGGCGACACCATCGCCGACTCGGCGCGCGCGGTCGCGCGCGGCAAGTACCCCCCCGAGGCGCTCGACTACCGCATGGCGGTCAAGGGCCTGTTCCAGTCCGACCCGCACGATGCGCGCATCCTCAAGGCCTTCGCGCTCGGGCTGTCGGTCGCCACGCGCGGCATGGACCACCTCAGGAACCGCGTCACGCTCGAGATCAACGCGCGCATCAACGACGACGCCGCGTTCAAGACCGCGCTCTACGGCGGCACCGTCGCGCCACAGCCCAACCGCTACGACGGCAAGGAGATCGCGGTGCGCCGCTGCGAGAACACCTTCGCCGTGGGCGACGCGGTCGGCATGTGCCGCTTCAACACCAAGCTGTTCAACTCGCCGACGCTGCCCGACCTCGGCGACTTCGCGACGCAGCTCGCCACCGTCACCGGCCGGCCGGTCGACGCCGCCGAGCTCGACGAGATCGGCCGCAACATCACCGGCCTCGAGCGCCTGCTCAACTTCCGCCTCGGCCTGCGCGCGAAGGACGACACGCTGCCGCGGCGCTGGTTCGACGAGGCGATCGACAGCGGCCCGTTCGCCGGCGAGAAGATCGACCGCGCCGAGTTCGAAGCGATGAAGGCGCGCTTTTACGCGCTGACCGGCCTCAATGCCGAGGGCGTGCCGGCGCCCGACTGGCACGCCCGGCTCGCGCGCGTCGCGACCGGCTTCGCGGTCGAGGTCGAACTGCCGCAGCGGCTCCCGGGCGCACCGGACAAGCGCCTCGTCATCGACGAGCCGGTCGACAACGTCGTCGCGCTGCGCGACGCGCTGCGCCGGCGCCTGCCCGAGGCGCGCGACGCGCTCGACGACACGTCGTGGAACGTCGCGGTCAACGGCCGCCTCGTGCTGTCGGGCGAGCGCGATACGCCGCTCGCCGACGGGGACCGGGTGACGCTGGTGCCGATCATTGCGGGCGGGTGAGCGGACGGTCCGCTGGCGACGATTGGGCTCCAGCGCGACGTATCCTCCACTGCCGGTCCGTGCAGCTGAGAAGGCCGGCGCAGTTGTGCGGCGTTCGTCGATTGTACTAACATCACGCAATAGATCGAACGATCCGAGGTGCCGCCATGACCGCCATTGCATCTTCCCCCGCGACCCGTTCCGCCCGTCTCGGTCTGCGTGCCACGCCCGAACAGGAGGCAGTGCTGCGCCGTGCGGCCGAGGTGGCGCACAAATCGCTGACCGATTTCATCCTCGACAGCGCCTGCCAGGCTGCCGAGCAGACCCTGCTCGACCAGCGCCTGTTCATGGTGTCCGGTGAACGGTACCAGGCCCTGCTGGATCTGCTGGAGCGCCCGGAGCAACCGAACGAAGGGCTGCGCGAGCTGTTCGCCCGCAACGCACCCTGGGAAACCTGATGGTCTGGTCGGCGCCCCAGCCGCTGTGCGCCCATCATCGACTCGAAGGCTTCGACTGCGGCAAAGCATCCTTGAACGATTGGTTGGTGCGCCATGCACTCCAGGCCCAAGGCAGCGGTTCGGCCAAGACCTTCGTGGCCTGTCACGGCGAACGCCTCACCGGCTACTACAGCCTCACCGTCGGCCAGATCGACACGCAGGACGCCCCCGAGCGCTTCCGCAAGGGCATGGCAAGCTACCCGCTTCCGATCGTCATCCTGGCGCGGCTCGCCGCCGACCGGCAGGCGCAGGGGCGCGGCATCGGCATTGGAATGCTGAAGGACGCCATCCGCCGGACCTTGCTGATTGCGGAACACGCAGGGGTCCGGGCGATGCTCACCCATCCCATCGACGAGGAGGCAGCACGCTTCTACAGCCGCTTCGGCTTCGAAGCTTCACCGTTACGCGAACAACAGCTCCTCTTGCTGTTGAAGGATGCGAGGCGGCACATACCGTGAGCCACCGATTGGATGGATGGCCAGCGGCACGCGCGAACACACGCACCCAAATGCGACACTCTGCTCGGCGGCCTCGCCGCGGCGGCGCTGGTGCGTCGCGGGCGCCTGAACGGACCTATCCCAGCACGCGTCTTCCAGCAGCACCTTGACGCTTGTCGTTCCGTGCGTGCGGAATGCATGCATTTTGCGAAACGCCGCTTAAGCACTCCAGATCGCGCTAACGAATGGAACCAGGCAAAGCCGCATCGATGTTCACCAAGCCGACCTCCGCTCATCCAGTCAGTCCCGCGCAGCTTTACAGGACGCCATTGTGGCAATATGCTTACACAGTTCCGTAGCCACATCACCCGATTCAATGCCTGTCACACAGCTTTCACAAGGGCATTCGAAGCATGCCGGAAGGCCAACCCGCAGCACGGCATGAGGCCACCGACACGCCTGCCGTTCCGATGATTTCTCGCACGTCCGCGCGCCCAGGAGACCACCTTGAAACCACCCCGCGTATTTGCCATCGACGGCATCGTTCCAGTCGTCGACCCGACCGCCTATGTCCACCCGTCGGCCGTGCTGATCGGCGACGTCATCGTCGGCCCCGGCTGCTATATCGGCCCGTGCGCGAGCCTGCGCGGCGACTTCGGCCGCCTCGTGCTCGAGGCCGGCGTCAACGTCCAGGACACCTGCGTGATCCATACCTTTCCGGATCACGACACCGTCGTCGAGGAGAACGGCCACGTCGGCCACGGCGCGGTGCTGCACTGCTGCCGCATCGGGCGCAACGCGCTGATCGGCATGAACGCGGTGGTGATGGATAACGCGGTGATCGGCGAGTCGTCGTTCGTCGCCGCGTGCAGCTTCGTCAAGGCCGGCATGGTCGTGCCGCCGCGCTCGCTGGTGGCCGGCACGCCGGCGCGGCTGGTGCGCGAGCTCAGCGACGGCGAGCTGGCGTGGAAGGCGAGCGGCACCGGCATCTACCAGCAGCTCGCGCGGCGCTGCCTCGCGACGATGGTCGAGACCGATGCGCTGTCCGCGGTCGAGGACGGCCGCCGGCGCATCGAGGCGGCCGACATCAAGCCGCTCGCCGAGGTCAAGGGCCACTCGTGACGGGTGCGGCGGCCCCGGCCGCCGCGCCTCGACCTTGCCGACGGCGCGTCCCATGCGACGGCCCATGGTCGTAATGCGCACGGCGCCGGCGGCCGGCACAGCTCCCCTGCCCGCCTCCGGCCGGCGACCGGACAGGGTCCGTCCGCTTCAGCGCGCCTTCTCGCCGATCATGCGGCGATACAGCGCGATGCCCTCGCCGACGATGCCGCGCCGGAACACCAGCACGCAGAACACGAACAGCAGCCCCATCACGACGGTCACCAGGGAGCCGAGCTTGTCGGCGAGTTCGGTCTGCAGCGTCACGATCACCGCGGCGCCGACGACCGGCCCCATCACCGTGCCCATGCCGCCGAGCAGCGTCATCAGCACGACTTCGCCAGAGGTGTGCCAATGCGCGTCGGTGAGCGTCGCGAAGCCGAACAGCAGCGTCTTCAGCGCGCCGGCGAGGCCGGCGATCGCGGCCGACAGCACGAAGGCGACGAGCTTGTAGCGGTCGACGTCGTAGCCGAGCGAGATCGCGCGCGCCTCGTTCTCGCGGATCGCCTTCAGCGTCTGCCCGAACGGCGAGTGGATGGTGCGCTGAATCAGCCAGAACCCACCGGCGAACAGCGCCACCACGACGTAGTAGAGCTGGTAGTCGTCGGCGAGGTCGAGGCCGAACAGCGTGCCGCGCGGCACCCCCTGCAGGCCATTCTCGCCGCCGGTGAACGGCGCCTGCAGGTAGATGAAATACATCAGCTGCGCGAGCGCGAGCGTGATCATCGCGAAGTAGATGCCCTGGCGCCGGATCGCCAGCGCGCCGATCGCCCCGCCCAGCACCGCCGCGCCGAGCGTGCCCAGCGCGAGACCGGCGAGCGTCGGCAGCTCCCATGCGGCAAGCGCGTGTCCGGTCAGGTAGGCTGCGCTGCCGAAGAACACCGCGTGGCCGAACGACAACAGCCCCGTATAGCCCAGCAGCAGGTTGAACGCGCACGCGAACAGCGCAAAGCACAGCACCTTCATGACCAGCACCGGATAGACCAGCGCCGGCGCGATCAAGAGCAGTGCGAGACCGGCGAGCTGGCCGGCGGAAACAGTCCTGGTGTTCATTATCTTTCCTCCTTGCCGAACAGGCCGGCGGGACGCAGCATCAGCACGATGATCATCACGATGAAGACGACGGTCGAGGACGCTTCGGCGTAAAAGACCTTGGTCAAGCCCTCGAGCACGCCGAGCGCGAGGCCGGTGACGATCGAACCGAGGATCGAGCCCATGCCGCCGATCACGACCACCGCGAACACCGTGATGATGATGTTCGCGCCCATCAGCGGACTGACCTGCGCGGTCGGCGCGGCGAGCACGCCGGCAAAGGCGGCGAGCGCGGCGCCGAAGCCGTAGGTCAGCATCACCATGAGCGGCACGTTGATGCCGAAGGCCTGGGTGAGCTGCGGATTCTCGGTCGCCGCGCGCAGATAAGCGCCGAGCCGCGTCTTCTCGATGAGATACCAGGTCGCGAAGCACACCACCAGCGACGCGACGATGACCCACAGGCGGTACTTGGGCAGGAACATGAAGCCGAGGTCGAGCGCGCCGGCGAGTGCGGGCGGAATCGTGTACGGCTGCCCGCTGGCGCCGAAGAAATGACGGAACACGCCGCCGATCACCAGCGCAAGGCCGAAGGTGAGCAACAGCCCGTACAGGTGATCGAGCTTGTAGATCCACTGCAGCAGCGAGCGCTCGATCGCGACGCCGATCACCGCGACGGCGAGCGGCACAAGCAGCAACGCCCACCAGTAGCCGATGCCCAGGTAGGTCAGCGCCAGCCAGCTGAACATCGCGCCCATCATGTACAGCGCGCCGTGGGCGAAGTTGACGATGTGAAGCATGCCGAAGATGACCGCGAGGCCCAGGCTCAGCAACGCGTAAAACGAGCCATTGACCAGGCCCAGCATCAGTTGCCCGAGCAGGGCAGGAAGCGGAATGCCGAAGAGTTCGTTCATGGGGAAACCTCCTGATAATGAGGTGGCGCGACGACGCGCAACGCAACGTCGCGCGATCCGTGCTATACGCCGAGCAGCGTCTGCAGGTGTTCTGCCTTGTGCGCCAGTTCGCGCTGCGCGACCTCTTCGACGATGCGGCCATGCTCGACGACGAGCATCCGGTCGGCCAGGGGCGCGGCGAAGCGGAAGTTCTGCTCGACGAGCACGATCGTGTAGTCCTTCTGCTTGAGCTGGCGGATGATTTCGCCCAACTTCTGCACGATCACCGGCGCGAGCCCCTCGGAGATCTCGTCCAGCAGCAGCAGGCGCGCGCCGGTGCGCAGGATGCGCGCCAGGGCCAGCATCTGCTGCTCGCCGCCGGACAGACGGGTGCCCTGGCTGTGGCGGCGTTCGGCGAGATTGGGAAACATCTCGTAGAGTTCCTCGACGCTCAGGCCGCCGCTGCCGACACGCGGCGGCAGCAGCAGGTTCTCTTCGGCGGTGAGCGCGGCGTAGATGCCCCGCTCCTCCGGGCAATAACCCACGCCGAGCTGGGCGATCCGGTGCGGCGCCATGTCGATCGCCTCGCGGCCGTTGATCATGATCGAGCCGGTGCGCTTGCCGGTGAGACCCATCAGCGCGCGCAGCGTCGTGGTGCGGCCCGCGCCGTTGCGCCCGAGCAGGCTCACGCATTCGCCGCGGCGCACGTTGAAGTCCATGCCGTGCAGGATGTGCGACTCGCCATAGAAGGCATGCAGCTGGGACACGCGCAGGTATTCGGTGGCGTTCATCAATGGGCTCCCGCAAGCTCGGCAGCCTCACTGCCCATGTAGGCTTCGATCACGGCCGGGTTGGACGACACCGCGGCGTAATGCCCCTCGGCCAGCACGGCCCCGCGCGCGAGCACGGTGATCGCATCGCAGATGCCCGACACCACCTTCATGTTGTGCTCGACCATCAGGATGGTGCGCTTGGCCGACACCTTCTTGATGAGCTGCATGACCCGTTCCACGTCCTCGTGGCCCATGCCCTGGGTGGGCTCGTCGAGCAGCATCAGCTCGGGATCGAGCGCCAGCGTGGTCGCGATCTCGAGGGCACGCTTGTGGCCGTAGGGCATCTCCACCGTCACCATGCGCGCATAGCTCTCCAGGCCCACCTCGGCGAGCAACGCCATCGCACGATCGTTGAGGCAATCGAGGCTGCTGTCGGATTTCCAGAAATGGAAGGTGGTGCCGAGTTCGCGCTGCAGCGCGATGCGCACGTTCTCGAGCACGGTCAGGTGCGGAAACACCGCCGAGATCTGGAACGAACGCACCATGCCCATGCGGGCGATGCGCTGGGGCGATTCCCGCGTGATGTCGCGGCCGTTGAAGCGGATCGTGCCGCGCGTGGGCTGCAGGAACTTGGTGAGCAGATTAAAGCAGGTGGTCTTGCCGGCGCCGTTGGGCCCGATCAACGCGTGAATGTGGCCGCGCCGGACCTTCAGGTCGACGCCATCGACCGCCACGAAACCGCGGAACTCCTTGACCAGTCCGTTCGTTTCGAGGATCGGGTCGGGGGCGCTCGTCGGGTTCGCTGCGGCTGCAGTCTTGTCTGTCATTGTCTCCTCCTCGGTGGCTGCGCGCTCAACCCGCGTGTTCGCGGATCAGGTTGCGGGCGATGACGAGTTGCTGGATCTGGGTCGTGCCTTCGAACAGGCGGAACAGGCGCACGTCGCGGTAGAAGCGCTCGATACCGTATTCGGAGAGGTAGCCCGCGCCGCCGAATATCTGCACCGCGCGGTCGGCCACGCGGCCGCAGGCCTCGGAGGCGAACATCTTCGCGCACGAGGCCTCGGTGCCGACATCCAGACCCTGGTCACGGCGGCGCGCAGCGTCGAGCACCATGCAGCGTGCGGCGTAGAGTTCGGCCTTGCTGTCGGCCAGCATCGCCTGGATGAGCTGGAACTCGGCGATCGGCTTGCCGAACTGCTTGCGCTCGCAGG
>DAOMOP010000015.1:37512-42169 GCA_035444405.1 Rhodocyclaceae bacterium | reverse complement strand
GCTGGGGAGGAAGGATTCGAACCCTCGAATGCCGGAATCAAAATCCGGTGCCTTGACCGACTTGGCGACTCCCCAAGAAACCTTTGCTGCTCTTTTCAGTCGAGCCAGCTGTGAAGCGGGTGCTGCAAGAGACTGCGGGCCTGCCATGCACGCCATTTCGGCGGACATGCGGCGACGATGCGCCGTGCCTCGTCTTCGTCGTCCACCTGCGCGAACACGCAGGCGCCCGAGCCGGTCATTCTTGCAGGAGCATGCTGTCCCAGCCATTCGACTGCCGCACCGATCTCCGGATAGAGCCTGCATGCCACGGGCTGCAAGTCGTTCCGGGTAGTGCGAGAAGCGAAGTCCGTAATTCTGATGGCTTCGGAATTACGCGTCAAGTCCTCGGCGGCGAAAATTTCGGCGGTCGGCACGCTCACCGGCGGCGCGACGATCACGTAGCGGGCGGCCGGCAGCGACACCGCGGCGAGGTGCTCGCCGACGCCTTCGACGAAGGCGTCGCGGCCGAAGATGAAGAACGGCACGTCGGCGCCGAGGCGCAGCCCCAGGCGCGCGAGATCCTGGCGGTCGAGACCGGTCTGCCAGAGCCGGTTCAGCGCGATCAGCGTCGTGGCCGCGTCCGAGCTGCCGCCGCCGAGGCCCGCGCCCATCGGCAGCCGCTTGTCGATCGTGATGTCGGTGCCGAGCGCGCACCCGGTGGCGTGCTGCAGCAGGCGGGCCGCGCGCACGACGAGATCGTCCCGAGCTGCAACGCCGCCCACCGTTCCGTGGCGTCGCACCGCGCCGTCGCTGCGCGGTGCGAAGGAAAGCGTGTCGCCCCAGTCGATCAGCCGGAACACCGACTGCAGCAGGTGGTAGCCGTCGGCGCGGCGACCCACGACATGCAGGAACAGATTGAGCTTGGCCGGGGCCGGGCAGTGCAGCAGCCGGGTCACAATTGCGGCGTCCATGCGTCGATGACCAGGCGGATGCGCGCATCCCCCCAGTTCGCCTCGATGCGCCGCGGCGGCGCCTCGGGCTCGGGAGCCATGTAGTCGGTGTACTCGATGATCCAGCCCGCATCGCTGATGCGCACCGGGCGGCCATGCTCGTCGAGGCGCAGCACGCGCGCACCGCTTCGCGGTACCGCCTGTACCCAGTGGGCGAGGCCGTCGACCGGTGCCGGTACGCCGAGCAGCTCGGGCAGCATGGCCTGCGCGTCCGGCGCGCTCATGCGGCGTCCGTCCGCGGTCACGAGCTCGGCGCCGGCGGCGTTGCTGACCAGCCGTGCGACGATTTGCCCGAGCGGGCCGTACATCGTCCATTCGTCGCCGTGCGCCGCGTGCAGCCAGTGGATGCGCCCGCTGGCGGCCTGGTCGCCGTTGCTGGCGAGCACGCGTCCCTCGAGCTCGAAGGCGGCGACCGGCTGCCGAAGCGCGGCCTCGACGCGCTCGGGCGCGACAGGCTGGGCGGCGCAGCCGGCCACGGCGGCAGCCAGCAGCACCAGTGCCGCGTGCGTGCGCAGGCGCCGCATGTGCGGGCGTGGCGTGGACGGGTTGGTGCGGCTCATTGGGCGCGCAGCCGCTGCACGGTCTCGTTCAGCATGCGGTTGTCGGGATGCTCGCGCAAGGCCTCGTCCAGCAGGCGATTGGCCTCGTCGCGACGTTCGAGCCGCCACAGCACTTCGCCGAGGTGGGCAGCGATCTCGGGGTCCGCGCGCAGGCCGTAGGCGCGCTCGAGGTGGCTGAGCGCGCCGTCGAGATCACTCTGCCGGAATCGTACCCAGCCGAGGCTGTCGAGGATGAACGGATCGTCGGGCGCGAGCTCGTGCGCGCGCTGGATCAGGGCTTCGGCTTCGTCCAGTCTCAGTCCGCGGTCGGCCAGCGTATAGCCGAGCGCATTGTAGGCATGGGCGTGCTCGGGCTCGAGCGCGATGAGCTTGCGCAGTCTCGCCTCCATGATCTCGAGCCGGCCAAGGCGCTCGGCGAGCATGGCCGATTCGTAGAGCAGCTCGCCGTTTTCGGGGTCGTCGCGCAAGGCATCGTCGACCAGATCGAGCGCTTCGGCATAGCGTCCGGCCTCGCGCAGCACCAGCGTCTCGGCGAGCAGCAGGCGCAGCCGGTCGGCCTCGTCGACCGAGAGGCTGCGCAGATGGCTGCGTGCCTGCTCGACGCGACCGTCGTTGGCCAGCACGAGGGCGATGCGAATCTGCGCTTCGAGGTACTGCGACGGCGACTCCACGGCGCCGTACCAGCGTATCGCATCATCGCGCCGCTGGCGCTGCTCGGCGATGTGACCGAGGTTCATGCGAATGCTGTCGGCATCGGGATGGCCGGCCTCGAGGGCCTGCTCGAAGAGCTGCTCGGCGATGTCGTAGTCGGCCATCTGGGACGAGGTCAGGGCGACCGCGAACATCAGGTCGGCGTCGCCCGGGTTCTTGTCGAGCAGCTGCCGGAACTGCTCGCGCGCCGCGCCGAAATCGCGCGCCGACACCAGCGCGCGTGCGTATGCGAGCCGCGCCGGGTCGCTCTCCGGATGCGCGTCGAGATAGGTGTCGAGCAGTCTGACCGCTGCCTGCGCGGTTTCGAGCTGGACCAGCAGCTGAGCCTTGAACAGCACTGCCGGCTCCCAGTTCGGGCGCAGTTCGAGGGCGCGCTCGAGCGCGGTCACTGCGGCGACGCCGTCATCGACGGCCACCGCCGCCTGGGCGCGGGCGAAATGCGCGGCGGGCTGGTTCAGGTAGGGTTCGGTCAGGCGGTTGACGATTGCCCGCACGGTTTCCCGGTTGGGTACGCGCGCAAGGGCGCGGTGAAGCCCGAGCAGGTTCTGCTCGAGCTGTTCCGGGGCGTTGGCGAGAATGCGCGCAAGCTGGATCTGCACCTCGTTCAGGCGTTCGCCATTGCTCGCGAGGATGCCCGCGAGCACGCGCTGCGCCTCGTCCGAGTCGGGGTCGCTGTCGGCCCACAGTCGTGCGGCTTCGGCGGCCGACTCGATGTCCTGCGCAAACAGCGCGATCTCGGTGGCCCGGCGGGCGATGCGCGGGTCGCGCGTGCGCCGCGCAAGCTCCATGTAGGCTTCGACCGAGACGCCGATCTCGCCGCGCGCGCCGGCAATCTCGCCCAGCAGCAGCATGAACAGCACGTCGGCCGTAAGCTCCTGCGCCGGCAGGCGTTCGGCCGCGGCGGATGCCGGTGGATCGTCGGCCAGCGCGGGCGCGGTGGTGGCGAGCAGGCCGGCGAGCGCGAGGCCGGCCGCCATCGAAGTAAGCTTGAAATTCATCAGTTATGGTCCAACGCGGACTCCGTGAATCCTGCGGGCGACGGTGGCTGCCCCGAGGGCGACCGGGGGCGAAGCCCGCCGCCCGGCTGTGCGGACGCGTCGGTGCCGCGACGGTCATCGGGGCGGTGGATCAGACCCGATCCTGCGCCAACGGCTGTTGCATCGTCGATAATAGCCACCTCCGTCCGGCATCGGCACGCATGCCGCGCGGCAGGCCGCGCGGCTGCACCTCGGGTCCGCGTTTAGAGGCGGCAAAATCGATTCCGTTCGCCTCATGTTATGCAGATTCGCGATGGGTCGGCAAGCGCATCGTGTTTTCAACCAGCGGGAGAGGAGTGTGCGATGCCCGAACTGCCCGAGGTCGAAACGACGCGCCGCGGCATCCGTGCGCCGCTGGTCGGGCACACCGCCACTGGATGCATCGTGCGCAACAGCCGTCTGCGCCTGCCCGTACCGGATGCGCTCGACGCACGCGTCGCGGGTCGGGTGCTGCTCGATGTCCGGCGCCGTGCGAAGTATCTGCTGCTGATGTTCGGCAACGGTGCCGTGATCGTGCATCTGGGCATGTCCGGCAGTCTGCGCGTGCTCGCCGCGGACACGCCGGCCGGTCCGCACGATCACGTCGACCTGCGTTTCGGGGCGCTGTCGCTGCGCCTGCGCGACCCGCGCCGCTTCGGCCTGGTGGTGTGGCACGACGGCGATCCGCTCGCCCATCCGCTGCTCGCGCGACTCGGCCCCGAGCCGCTCGAGGACGGTTTCGACGGCCGCTGGCTGTTCGCGGCCACCCGCGGCACGCGCGCGCCGGTCAAGCAGGTGCTGATGGATGCGCAGCGCGTCGTCGGCGTCGGCAACATCTACGCTTCCGAGAGCCTGTTTCGCGCCGGCATTCATCCGCTGACACCGGCTGCGGCGATCGGCCTGCGCCGCTACGGGCGGCTCGCGACGGCCGTGCGCGATACGCTCGCCGCTGCCATCGAGGCCGGCGGCAGCACTTTGCGCGATTTCGTCGGCAGTGACGGACAGCCCGGGTATTTCCAGCAGCAGTACTTCGTCTATGGCCGTGCCGGGCTGCCGTGCCGGGCGTGTGGCAGCCCGATCAGGCGGGCGGTGGTCGGGCAGCGCAGCACGTTCTGGTGCCCGCGCTGCCAGCGGCGCTGACGGGCTGCGCCGACCGCGCCTCGTCCGCCGGTGACGTTCGTCGACTCGCTCGCGCCGCCGGTCACGCCGGTGGTCCGATCGATTGGCAACGGGCGGCTTCGACGGTATTCTGCCGCTGTCTCGAAGGGGAGGGCGGCAACGGGCCGCGGGCGACGTGATGAGTCTGGTCGATCAGTTTTCTGCATATGGCGAGTGGCGTGCCGCCGTTGCCGACGCGGTGCTGCGGCTGCGTCAGTGGCTT
>DAOMOP010000015.1:0-37502 GCA_035444405.1 Rhodocyclaceae bacterium | reverse complement strand
GCCCGTCACGACGTCGGTGATGCGCAAGCCGATCTGCGCCTGCACTACGTGCTCGAACGGCTGCGCGAGGACAAGCTCACCGTCGCCTTCGTGGCCGAGTTCTCGCGCGGCAAGTCCGAGCTGATCAATGCGATCTTCTTCGCCGATTTCGGCGATCGCGTTCTGCCCTCGAGCGCCGGGCGCACGACGATGTGTCCGACCGAGCTGCACTGGACGCCCGGTGCGCAGCCCGAGATCCGCCTGCTGCCGATTCGCACGCGCCAGCGCAACGCGAGCGTCGCCGAGCTGCGCCGGCAGCCGCGCGAATGGGTGGTCGAGCCGCTCGATACCGGCTCGGCGGCGGCGCTGCAGCGTGCGCTGGCGCGCGTCGGCGAGACCGAACGCGTCTCGCGGGACGAGGCCTGCGCGCTCGGCTTCGCGATCGATGCGCGCGGCGACAAGGGCTTGCGGCCCGACGCCGCTGGTCTCGTCGAGATCCCGAGCTGGCGGCACGCCGCGATCCAGTTCCCGCATCCGCTGCTCGAGCAGGGGCTGGTCGTGCTCGATACGCCGGGCCTGAACGCGATCGGCGCCGAGCCCGAGCTGACCGTGTCCTCGCTGCCCAATGCGCACGCCGTGCTGTTCGTGCTCGCCGCCGACACCGGGGTCACGCAGAGCGACCTGGCGGTGTGGCGCGAGTACGTGCAGCCGGGCCGCGAAGGACGCAGGGGCCGCATCGTCGTGCTGAACAAGATCGACGGCTTGTGGGACGGCCTGCGCGACGCGCGGCGCATCGACGATGAAATTGCACGGCAGGTGCGCAGCGTCGCGACCACGCTCGACGTCGCGCCGGCTTGCGTGTTTCCGGTGTCGGCGCAGAAGGGGCTGGTCGGCCGCATCAACGGCGATGCGACGCTCGTCGAGGCGAGCCGTCTGCCGGCCCTCGAACAGGCCTTGTCGGGCGAGCTGCTGCCGGCGCGGCGCGAGATCGTCGGTGACGGCACGGTGCGCGAGACCGCCGACCTGGTGCGCCATGCGCGCGAGCTGCTCGAGGCGCGACTGGCCGCGCTGCGCGAGCAGCTGCGCGAGCTCGGCGACCTGCGCGGCAAGAACCAGAGCGTGATCGCGTACATGATGCGCAAGGTGCACGCCGAAAAGACCGAATTCGAGCAGGGCCTGCAGAAGTACTACGCGGTGCGCACGGTCTTCTCGACGCTGACCAACAACCTGCTCGCGCACCTGGGGCTCGACGCGCTGCGGGACGAGACGCGGCGCACGCGCGAGGCGATGCTCGCGGCGACCTTCTCGAAGGGGCTCAAGGATGCGATGCAGGGCTTCTTTGCCGGCCTGCGCACCAATCTGGCCGCTTCCGGTGGCGAGATCGCCGAGATCACGACGATGCTCGACTCGATGTACAAGCGCTTCAGTGTCGAGCACGGGCTCAAGCTGACGGCGCCGCAGAGCTTCTCGACGCTGCGCTACGAGCGCGAGCTCGATCGTCTCGAGGAGGCCTTCAATCGCCAGATCAACACCGCGCTCACGCTCGTCACGACCGAGAAACACACGCTCACGCAGAAGTTCTTCGAGACCGTGGCGGTGCAGGCGCGGCGCACCTTCGAGCTCGCCAACCGCGATGTCGAGCAGTGGCTGCGTGCCGTGATGGCGCCACTCGAGACCCAGGTGCGCGAGTATCAGCTGCAGCTCAAGCGGCGGCTGGAGAGCATCAAGCGCATCCATCAGGCGACCGATACGCTCGAGGATCGCGTGCGCGAGCTCGAGCATGCCGAGGCGGCCCTGCTGCGTCAGCTCGACGAGCTCGCCGCGCTCGAGCGCGGCATTCGCGACGCTGTCGGTCGGTGTGGCGCCGAGTCGATGCCCGGTGCCGCGGCGGCGGTGCAGGCGGCATAGCCGTCCGTGCCGGGGGCGGGTCCGGGTCGCAGCCGATCGGTCGTTCGGGAGCGAGTCAGCCGCGCCGATCCGATGGTGCACATGCAGGCGGGCCGACGCCCAGGCGCCGGCCCGCTTGCTGGAACGCCAGGCGATCAGGCTTCCTGGTTCGTGAGCTTCAGGAACTTCTCCATCAACTGTTCCTTGCTCTCGACGTATTCCGGGTTCAGCGGAATACAGTCGACCGGACACACCTGCTGGCACTGCGGTTCATCGAAGTGACCGACGCATTCCGTGCACTTGGACGGATCGATCTCGTAGATCTCCTCGCCCTGGTAGATCGCACCATTGGGGCATTCCGGCTCGCACACATCACAGTTGATGCATTCGTCGGTAATCATCAAGGCCATTTGTACTTCCTCGCTATGGGTTCAAATTCACTTTCTGCCGCAGTCGCTCGAGGACTGCCGGTTGCACGAACTTGCTCACGTCGCCGCCCAGTCTGGCGATCTCGCGCACCATCGTCGCGGAGATGAACATGTACTCGTCGGCCGGGGTCAGAAACACTGTTTCGACATCCGGGAAGAGCCTGCGGTTCATGCCCGCCATCTGGAACTCGTACTCGAAGTCCGATACTGCGCGCAGCCCGCGCAGGATCAGGCGCGCCTTGTGTGCGCGCAGGAAATCCATCAGCAGGCCGTCGAAACCGACCACCTCGACGTTCGGAAACGGTGCGAGGATCTCGCGCGCGATCGCGACGCGTTCGTCGAGATCGAAGATCGGGCTCTTGCCGCGGCTCTCGGCGATGGCGACGACGATCTTGTCGAACAGCAATGCGCCGCGGCGCACGAGATCCTCGTGTCCGCGCGTGAACGGGTCGAATGTCCCCGGATAGACCGCTACCGCTTCCCTCATTCGTCGGATCCTTGCATGAGATGGAAATGGACCTGCCCGGCACGGCCCCGGCGAATCGTCTCCCATCGACCCAGGCGTTCGAGCGGCCGCTCCGATTCCGCGTACAGCCGTCCTCCGGCTTTCACGATGCGCTCGAGCCACGGCTCGATCCGCTGCAGCCAGCCCTGGTCGTAGGGCGGATCGAGGAACACGAGGTCGAACGAGCCGGGCGCGGAACGCGCGAATTCTACCGCATCGCGGTGGATCAGCTCTACTTGCGCCGCCTGTAGGGTTATGGCCGCCTTGCGCAGTGCAGCGACGGCGCGCGCATCACGCTCGACCAGGGTCACCCGTGCGGCGCCGCGCGAGGCCGCTTCGAAGCCGAGAATGCCGGTGCCGGCGAACAGATCGAGGCAGCTCAGGCCATCGAGATCCTGCCCGAGCCAGTTGAACAGCGTCTCGCGCACGCGGTCCGGCGTCGGTCGCAGCCCCGGCACGCCGGCCACCGGCAGCAGGCGTGAGCGCCACGCCCCGCCGACGATGCGCACCCGGCTCAATCGGTGTCGCCTCGTTGCTCGCGATCGCGGTCCGACGTCGGCAGCTCGGCAGCCGCGTCGCCATCACCGCCGGCGATCACGGTGACCAGATGCTCGGGGCGGACACGCCGTGCGAACGCATCGCGCACCTGCTCCGTCGTCACGGTGGCGACATGGCGCGGATAGGCGTCGAGCCAGTCGCGCGGCAGTCCGTAGAAGCCGATCATCGCGACGTGGTCGAGGATCTTGCTGTTCGAATCGAGGCGCAGGCCGAAGCCGTTGATGATGTTGTCGCGGGCTGCCTGCAGCTCGTCTTCGCTCGGCCCCGCGGCGATGAAGTCGCCGAGCACGTCCGCGACCACCGCGAGTGCTGCGTCGGCCTGTGTGCCGCGGGTCTGCAGTCCGATCTGGAACGGGCCGGCGACCTGTCGCGGCTCGAAGTAGCTGTAGACGCTGTAGGCGAAGCCCCGCTTTTCGCGCACTTCGCGCGTCAGACGCGATACGAAGCCGCCGCCACCGAGCACGTAGTTGCCGACGAGCAGCGGGTAGTAGTCGGGATCCTCGCGTGACAGGCCGGGCAGTCCGACGAGAATGTGCGCCTGCGCGGACGGGTGGGCGATGCGTTCGAGCGTGCGGTCGGGCGGCGACGGTTGCGCGAGCGCTGCGGCCGGGGTGCCGGTCGGCAGCGCGCGCGTGAGTGCCAGCGCGATGCGCTCGGCGTCCGCTCGGCTCGCGTCGCCGACGATCGTCACGGTCGCGTTGGCGACGACGTAGTACCGACCATGAAAGGCGAGCACATCGTCTCGCGTTATCGCTTCGAGCGACTCGACCGTGGGTTGCCTGCCGTATGGATGATCGCCGTACACCGCCGCCGTGAAGCTGCGCTCGGCCAGCGTCGACGGCCGCGTCAGCGCTTCGCGCAGGCCCGCGACCGCGCGATTGCGCTCGCGCTCGAGCGCGGCCCCGGGAAAGCTCGGGCGGGCGAGCAGCTCGGCCGCGAGCGCCACTGCGGCGTCGCGCTCGGCTGCGCTCGAGAGCGTGCGAATGGTGAGGCCGCTGCGGTCGCTGTCGACCGAGCCGCCGAAGCGCGCACCGGTGTCGGCGATGCGCTCGGCGATCTGCTGCTCGTCCAGCCCGTCGGTGCCGGTGTCGAGCAGGTTGCGCGTCATCGCCGCGAGGCCTGCCTTGGCCGCCGGATCGTGCGCGCTGCCGGCGGCAAAATCGATGCGGATGTCGAGCAGCGGCAGCGCACCGCTCTCGACGAAATAGACGCGCGCGCCGTTGGCGGCCGTGAAGTGATCGATCGCCGGGCCGGCCCACGCGCCGTTGAGCCCGAGCGTCAGAGCGACGAGCGCGCCGCGCCGCAGTAGCGTGCCGAGTGCAAACGCTTTGTTCATCTGGAAAGCTTCCATGGCTTGGGTTTCAGTGGCGTTGCGCCGGTGCCGGCAGGCGCCGCGCGCCGTCGGCCAACGGCAGTGGATCGAGCTCGGCGCGCGTCATCGTCGTCTCGCCGAAGTAGCGCTGTGCGACCGCCTGCACCTGCTCCGCCGTCACGCGCCGCACCCCTTCGAGCAGGGCCGCCTCGTCGCGCCAGGACAGCCCGGTCGATTCGAGAAAACCGATCTCCATCGCCTGCCCCATCAGCGAGTCGCGCTTGAACACTTCAGCCGCGACGGCCTGGGTGCGCACGCGGTGCAGCTCGTCCTCGCCGATGCCCTCGCGCGCGACGCGCGCGATCTCGGCGCGCAGCGCCGTCTCGACCTCGGCCACGGTGTGTCCTGCGGCCGGCGAAGCGCTGACGACGAACAGCGACGGGCCGCGCCCGGTGCCGTCGTAGCTCGCGCCGGCAGACACGGCGATGCGCTGCTCGCGCACGAGGCGGCGCGGCACCCGCGCACCGTCGTAACCGTCGAGCACGGCGGCGAGCACCTGCAGCGCGTACACGTCCTCATCCGCCTTCACGTCGCGCAGCGTCGGCGCATGCCAGGCGAGCGTGACGAAGGGCAGCTCGGCCGGTGCCCGCACCGTCGTGTGACGCGGCCCGCGCTGCTCGGGCTCGCGCGAGATGTGTCGCTGCGGCAGCGTGCGTGCGGGAATCGGGCCGTAGTGCTTGCGCGCCAGCGCGAAGACTTCCTCGTGATCGATGTCGCCGACGACGACCAGGCGGGCGTTGTTCGGCGCATACCAGTTGTCGTACCACGCGCGTGCGTCCTCGACCGTGTAGTCCTCGATGTCGGTCATCCAGCCGATGATCGGGCGTCGGTACGGATGAGCCTGAAACGCGGTGGCCATCAGCTGCTCGAACACCAGCGCGCGCGGGCTGTCGTCGATGCGCAGGCGCCGCTCTTCGCGCACCACCTGCTGCTCGGGCAGGAACTCCGCTTCGGTGATCTCGAGGTTGGCCATGCGGTCGGCTTCGAGCATCATCATCTCGCCCAGATGCACGGGCGGAATCTGCTGGAAATAGGCCGTGTAATCGCTTCCCGTGAAGGCATTGTCGCGCCCGCCGAGGGCGGCGACGCGCTGGTTGAACTGCCCCGGTCCGATCTTCTCGGTCCCCTTGAACATCATGTGCTCGAGCATGTGGGCAATGCCCGAGCGGCCGTCCGGCTCGTCCATCGCACCGACGCCGTACCACACCATGTGGACGACCGACGGGGCGCGTCGGTCCTCCTTGACGATGACCTTGAGGCCGTTGTCGAGCACGGTCTCGTACGGATTCGCGTGCAGCGGAGCGGCCAGCAACAACCCGGCCGCCAAAACACTCGTAGTCTGAACTATCTGACGAAACATGGGATTGTCCTGCATCTGGTAGAATTTGCGGCCAACCTGTCCGGCCAGGCGGCACGTGCCGGCGACCGGACCGCGGCGCAGGCGCGCATCTTATCGCCATTGGCGCCGTTTGCGCCGGCTCGGGCGGATGTTCGGCGAATCATCGTTGCGGCGTATTCGCCTGGTATCCGCCCGATTCCAACGTCCCCTACTGACTCGAGTACGCATGTTTGGTTTCCTGAAGAAGTCCCAGAAGCCCGATCCGGCCAAATCACCCGAACCGGCGGCCACGCCCGCGCCGGCGCCCGAAGCGTCACATTCCGGGCCCGGCGCGCCTCCTACGGGCTGATGCTGCACGGTGCGGGGGCCGAGCGGCTCAAGGCCGGCCTGAGCCGCACCCGCCAGCAGCTGGGCGGCGGGCTGGCGAGCCTGTTCGGTCGGCGCAAGATCGACGAGGACCTGCTCGAGGAGCTGGAAACCACGCTGCTGATGGCCGACTGCGGCGTCGAGGCGACGCAGTTTCTGATCGACGAGCTGCGCAAGCGCTGGAAGCGTGACCGGCTCGAGACCGCCGACCAGCTCCAGCAGGCGCTCTCCGAGGCGCTGCTGACGGTGCTCGAGCCGCTCGAGCGCCCGCTCGACCTCGGCGCGCACGCTCCGTTCATCATCATGATCGCCGGCGTCAACGGCTCCGGAAAGACGACCTCGATCGGCAAGCTGGCGAAGTACTTCCAGGCGCAGGGCAAGAGCGTGCTGCTCGCGGCCGGCGACACCTTCCGCGCGGCGGCGCGCGAGCAGCTGCAGACCTGGGGCGAACGCAACAACGTCACCGTGATCGCGCAGGACTCGGGCGACTCGGCGGCGGTGATCTTCGATGCGGTCAACGCCGCCAAGGCGCGCGGCATCGACATCGTGCTGGCCGACACGGCCGGGCGCCTGCCGACCCAGCTGCACCTGATGGAGGAGATCGCGAAGGTGCGCCGCGTCATCGCGAAGGCGCAGGCGGGCGCGCCGCACGAGGTGCTGCTCGTGCTCGACGCCAACATCGGGCAGAACGCGCTCGCGCAGGTCAAGGCCTTCGATGCGGCGATCGGCGTGACCGGACTGGTGCTGACCAAGCTCGACGGCACCGCCAAGGGCGGCGTGGTCGCCGCGATCGCGCGCCAGTCGCCCAAGCCGCTGCGTTTCATCGGCGTCGGCGAGGGCATCGACGATCTGCGGCCGTTCTGCGCCCGCGAGTTCGTCGATGCGCTGTTCGCACGAACCCCCGGCGCCGAGCCGGGCCGGGCCGACGCTACGGCATGATCGTCTTCGACGAGGTCGTCAAACGCTATCCCGGCGACTATGTCGCGCTGGCCGGCGTCAGCTTCGAGATCCGGCATGGCGAGCTCGTCGTGCTGTCGGGCCATTCGGGCGCGGGCAAGAGCACCCTGCTGAAGATGATCGCCGTGATCGAGCGGCCCAGCGACGGTGCGGTGCGCATCAACGGCCAGGATGTCTCGCGCCTCGGGACCGGGGCGATCCCGTATCTGCGCCGCAACCTCGGCCTGGTGCTGCAGGACAACCGGTTGCTGTACGACCGCAGCGTGTTCGACAACGTGATGCTGCCGCTGGTGATCACCGGGCATCCGCCGCGCGACGCGGCGCGCCGTGCCGCGGCCGCCCTCGAGCGGGTCGGCCTGGCCGGGCGCGATCGCGAGATGCCGGCCGGTCTGTCCGGCGGCGAGCAGCAGCGCGTCGCGATCGCCCGTGCGATCGTCAACCGCCCCTCGATCCTGATTGCCGACGAGCCGACCGCCCACCTCGACAGCGCCTACGCGCGCGACATCGCCGACCTGTTCCGGTCGTTCAACGACGCCGGTGTCACGGTCCTCGTCTCGACCCATGACGAGCGTCTGTTCGCCGGCTACCGGCCGCGGCGTCTGGTGCTCGGGCGCGGCATCCTGATCGGGGATTCGGCATGCTGAGCTGGCTGTCGCTGCATGGACGCGCGATCGGCCTGGCGCTGCGGCGCCTGGTGCGTCAGCCGGTCGGCACGCTGCTGTCGGCACTGGTGGTGGGCATTGCACTGTCGCTGCCTGCGGCCGGCTACGTGCTGCTCGACAACGTCGCGATGCTCGCGCGCGGCGTCTCGGGAACGCCCGAGATCAGCATCTTCATGGCACACGAGGTCGGTCGCGCCGAGCTGGCGGCGGTCGAGCGGCAGCTGCGCGGCGAGCCGGCGGTGGCGAGCTACCGTCACGTGCCGCGCGAAGAGGCCCTGCGCCAGCTCGAGCAGAGCGGACTGGGCGACGTGCTGGGCGGGCTGCCGAGCAACCCGCTGCCCGATGCCTTCGTGGTCACGCCGCGCGGCGACGATCCGCAGCTCTACGAATGGCTCGAGACGCGGTTCGGCCAATGGGACGGCGTCGAGCACGTACAGCTCGATTCGGCCTGGGTCGAGCGCCTGCATGCGCTCCTGGGGCTGGGCCGTTCGGCGGTGTCGCTGCTCGCCGCGCTGCTCGGCTTCGCGCTCGTCATCGTCACTTTCAACACCATCCGCCTGCAGATCATGACGCAGCGCCAGGAGATCGATGTGAGCCGGCTGCTCGGCGCGACCGACGCCTTCATCCGCCGCCCGTTCTACTGGTTCGGCACGCTGCAGGGGGTGCTGGGCGGGCTGGTGGCGCTGGCCACCGTCTGGCTCAGCGTGCGCGCCCTGGCCGCGCCGGTCGAGAGCCTGGCGGCCACCTACGGCGCGGTGTTCGGCCTCAGCGGGCCGGGCTGGCCGGACAGCGCGGCGATCGTCGGATTCGCCGCGCTGCTCGGCTGGCTCGGCAGCGCGATCTCGGTGCGCCGCCATCTCGCCGAGCGTCTGACCTGAACAGCCACGCGAGGGGGGCGCACGGCAGCCGTGGTTGCCGGCCTTGGCGGTGAGGCGGTGCAGGCCGCGCGTCAGTACTGACGTTCGCGCTCGCGCAGCTGCGCGATCTCGGCCCGCAGCGCGCGCAGCTCGGTCATCAGCTCGGCGTGGTCGGTGCTGACGAGGGCGCGCGTCTCTTCCTGTTCCTGGTGCTCGGAGGCGCTCATCGCGTCGACGACGATCGCGATGAAGAGGTTCAGCACCGCGAAGGTGGTGAGCAGGATGAACACGATGAAGAACACCCAGGCGGCCGGATACACCTCCATCACCGGCCGCACGATGCCCATCGACCACGATTCCAGCGTCATGACCTGGAAGAGCGTGTAGAGCGAGGCGCCGATGCTGCCGAACCAGTCCGGGAAGGCGCTGCCGAAAAGCTTCGTGCTCATCACCGCCGCGACGTAGAACACCAGCAGCAGCAGGGTCAGCACCGACGTCATGCCGGGAATCGCTCTGAGCAGCGCGCTGACGACCTTGCGCATCGACGGCACCACCGATACCAGGCGCAGCGCGCGCAGGATGCGCAGCGCCCGCAGCACCGACACGCCTTCGCCGAGCGGCGCGAGCGTGACCGCGACGACCAGGAAATCGAACACGTTCCAGCCGTCGCGAAAGAAGTTGTGACGATAGGCGACCAGCTTGAGCACGATCTCGAGCACGAAGATCGCCACGGCGGCACGGTCGAGCATCAACAATGGACCTCCGGCGACGGCCATCGCGGCCGGCGAGGTCTCGAGGCCGAGCGTGATCGCGTTGATGACGATCACGGTGATGATGAAGCGCTGGAAGGGCGCGGATTCGACGAAGCGCTGAAGGGCGGTCATGAGGAGTGTCGGGGCAATGTGGCGGTGCAGGACAGGGCGCGATTCTAGCGTGGCGATCGGCCGGACGGCAGCCGCCGCAATCCGTCATTCATCGCACGCGGCGCGCGCCCCGGCGCCGGTGCTGCCGCGGGCACCGTGAGGCGGGTCGCGGCGTGCTTCAGCTGCCGAGGATGTCGCCCAGCGCGTCGGTGAGCGCCTTGCACTGGGCGGCGGTGCCGACGGTGATGCGCAGGAACTGGTCGATCCGCGGCTTGGCGAAATGGCGCACGATGATCGCGCGCTCGCGCAGTGCGCGCGCGAGCTCGGCACCGTCGCGCGACGGGTGGCGCGCAAAGACGAAATTGGCGGCCGACGGCAGCACCTGGAAACCGAGCATTTCGAGCGCGTGTGTGAGTGCTTCGCGCAGCTCGATCACCTTGCGACAGCTGTCGCGGAAGTGGGCCTCGTCCTCGACCGCGGCGACCGCCCCGGCGATGGCGAGGCGATCGAGCGGGTAGGAGTTGAAGCTGTTCTTGACGCGCTCGAGCGCGTCGATGAGCCCGGCGTCGCCGATCGCATAGCCGACGCGCAGACCCGCCAGTGCGCGCGATTTCGAGAACGTGTGGACCACGAGCAGGTTCGGATGGCGGGTGACCAGCGTCACCGCGCTGTCGCCGCCGAAGTCCACATACGCTTCATCGACGACCACCACGCAGTCGGGGTTGCCGGCGACGATGCGCTCGACGTCGGCCAGCGGCAGGATCCGTCCGGTCGGCGCATTGGGGTTCGCGAAGATGATGCCTCCGGCGCGCCGCGCGCCGTCGGGCAGGTAGTCGTCCGGATCGATGCGATACTCGGCGTCGAGCGCGATGGCGCGGAAGTCGATGCCGTACAGGCCGCAATAGACCGGATAGAAGCTGTAGGTGATGTCCGGAAACCACAGCGGCCGGTCGTGGCACAGCAGCGCCTGGAACGCGTGCGCGAGCACTTCGTCCGAACCGTTGCCGACGAACACCTGCGCCGTCGACACGCCGAAGCGCGCAGCCAGTGCCCTCTTGAGCCGTTCCGCGTTCGGGTCCGGGTACAGCCGCAGCGCTTGCGTCGTCTCGTCGCGGATCGCTTCGAGGGCGCGCGGCGACGGGCCGAATGGATGCTCGTTGGTGTTGAGCTTGACCAGGTTGTCGAGCTTGGGCTGCTCACCCGGTACGTACGGGTCGAGGCGGCGAACGACGGGGCTCCAGAAGCGGCTCATGATGGCTCGGGGCGGGATCGGATGGGGGCTTGTTCGATCGGCGGGGCGCGGGCGCATCCCGCGCCGCTGTGCACGGCAGGCGGTACCTGCCGCCCGGGCGCTCGCGCGCTGCAGACGCAGGCGGGCCGCTCGGTGCGGCCCGAACCACCGGTCGCGCGACAATGGTATCATGAGCCGCTCAACGCGCGAGTTGCGCGCCCCCAACCTTCTCGATACGCTCTATCGCCTCATGCGCCAGGCAGAAGTCAGCCGGGACACGCTCGAAACCCGGATCACCGTGAAGATCGACCTCGACGGCAGCGGCAAGGCCTGCCTGGCCACCGGCGTGCCGTTCCTCGACCACATGCTCGATCAGATCGCGCGCCACGGCGCCTTCGATGTCGACATCGCCGCCAGTGGCGACACGCACATCGACGATCATCACACGGTCGAGGACGTCGGCATCACGCTGGGGCAGGCCTTCGCGAAAGCGCTCGGCGACAGGAAGGGCATACGCCGCTACGGTCACGCCTATGTGCCGCTCGACGAGGCCTTGTCGCGCGTCGTCGTCGATTTCTCGGGCCGGCCCGGGCTGCATTACTTCGTCGCCTATACGCGGGCGCGCATCGGCAGCTTCGATGTCGATCTCGCGCGCGAATTCTTCCAGGGTTTCGTCAATCACGCGGGCGCGACGCTGCACATCGACAACCTGCGCGGCGACAACGCCCATCACCAGTGCGAAACCATCTTCAAGGCCTTCGGGCGCGCGCTGCGCATGGCCGCCGAGCATGACGAACGCGCGGCCGGCACGATCCCCTCAACCAAGGGCGCGCTCTGAGCCGACGCCCCGTTTTTCGTTTCCGACTCCAGTACGGGTGATCCAGTCATGACCGATGTGGCCATCATTGACTACGGCATGGGCAATCTGCGCTCGGTCGCGAAGGCGGTCGAGCACGTGGCGCCGGGCCGGAAAGTGGTGGTGACGTCCGATCCGGCCGTCGTCGCGGCCGCCGAGCGCGTCGTCTTTCCCGGCCAGGGTGCGATGCCCGACTGCATGCGCGAGCTCGCCGCGCGTGGTGTGCGCGAGGCGGTGATCGCGGCGGCGGCGAGCAAGCCTTTTCTCGGCATCTGCATCGGCCAGCAGATGCTCTTCGAGCACAGCGACGAAGGCGACGTCGCCGGGCTGGCGATCCTGCCCGGCGAGGTCGTGCGCTTTCCGCCCGCCGAGTCGATGCGCACCGCCGACGGCGGCCACCTGAAAGTGCCGCACATGGGCTGGAACGAGGTGTGGCAGAGCGGGCCGCACGCGCTGTGGGAAGGCATCGCCGACGGCGAGCGCTTCTACTTCGTGCACAGCTATCACGTCGCGCCGGCCGAACGCGCCCTCGTCGCGGCCGAGACCGACTACGGCTCGCGGTTTACCAGCGCAGTCGCGCGGGATAATATCTTTGCCGTCCAGTTCCACCCCGAGAAGAGCGCGACGACCGGCCTGCGCCTGCTGGCCAACTTCATCCGCTGGATGCCTTGAGGCCGACGCGCACCGCATCCTCCGACCATTCACTCCATAGCCACACATCCCCGTATGTTGCTGATTCCCGCCATCGACCTCAAAGACGGTCACTGTGTTCGCCTGCGGCAGGGCGAGATGGACGATGCCACCGTGTTTTCAGAGGATCCGGCCGCGATGGCGCGCCACTGGATCGAGCTGGGTGCGCGGCGCCTGCATCTGGTCGACCTGAACGGCGCATTCGCGGGCAAGCCGAAGAACGAGGCGGCGATCCGCGCGATCATCGAGGCGGTCGGCGACGACATCCCGGTGCAGCTCGGCGGCGGCATCCGTGACCTCGACACGATCGAGGCGTATCTCGACAATGGCATCAGCTACGTGATCATCGGCACTGCCGCGGTCAAGAATCCGGGCTTCCTGTCCGATGCGTGCAGCGCCTTTCCGGGCCACGTCATCGTCGGCCTGGACGCCAAGGACGGCAAGGTCGCCACCGACGGCTGGTCCAAGATGACCGGCCACGACGTCATCGATCTGGCGAAGAAGTTCGAGGACTACGGCGTCGAGGCGGTCGTGTATACCGACATCGGCCGCGACGGCATGCTGTCCGGGGTGAATATCGACGCCACCGTGCGGCTGGCGCAGGCGCTGCGCATCCCCGTCATCGCCAGCGGCGGCATCGCCAGCATGGCCGACATCGAGGCGCTGTGCGCGGTCGAGGACGAAGGCATCATCGGCGCGATCACCGGGCGGGCGATCTACGAGGGCACGCTCGACTTCGCCGCCGCGCAGGCGCGCGCCGACGCGCTGAACGGCGAACCGCGCTGATGCTGGCCAAGCGCATCATCCCCTGTCTGGACGTCAATGCCGGCCGTGTTGTCAAGGGCGTGAACTTCGTGTCGCTGCGCGATGCCGGCGATCCGGTCGAGATCGCGCGCCGCTACGACGAGCAGGGCGCCGACGAGCTCACCTTCCTCGACATCACCGCCAGCTCGGATGCGCGCGACATCATCCTGCACGTCGTCGAGCAGGTCGCCGAGCAGGTCTTCATTCCGCTCACGGTCGGCGGCGGCGTGCGCAGCGTCGAGGACGTGCGGCGGCTCCTGAACGCCGGCGCCGACAAGGTCAGCATCAACACCGCGGCGGTCAACAACCCGCAGGTCGTCGCCGAGGCCGCCGGCAAGGTCGGCAGCCAGTGCATCGTCGTCGCGATCGACGCCAAGCAGACCGCTCCCGGCCAGTGGCAGGTGTTCACGCATGGCGGGCGCAACAACACCGGGCTCGACGCGATCGAATGGGCAAGAAAGGTCGTCGCGCTCGGCGCCGGCGAGATCCTGCTCACCAGCATGGACCGTGACGGCACCAAGAGCGGCTTCGATCTCGCGCTCACGCGCGCGGTGTCCGATGCGGTGGCGGTGCCGGTAATTGCCAGCGGGGGTGTCGGCACGCTGGAACATCTCGCCGACGGGGTCACCGAGGGGCGCGCCGATGCCGTGCTCGCGGCAAGCATTTTCCATTTCGGCCAGCATACCGTGCGCGAGGCCAAGGAATTGATGCGCAGTCGGGGCATCGAAGTGAGGCTGTGATGACGACACACAATGCGACGCGCTGGCTCAACGAGGTCAAGTGGGACGATCATGGCCTGGTGCCGGTGATCGCGCAGGAGGCGGCCACCGGCGACGTGCTGATGTTCGCGTGGATGAACCGCGAGGCGCTCGCGCGCACGGCCGAGACGGGCGAGGCTGTCTACTGGTCGCGGTCGCGCCGCAAGCTGTGGCACAAGGGCGAAGAGTCCGGACACGTCCAAAAGGTGCTCGAGATCCGCATCGATTGCGACAACGACGTGATCCTGCTCAAGGTCGAGCAGGTCGGCGGCATCGCATGTCACACCGGCCGCCACAGCTGTTTCTTCCAGCGCCATCTGGCCGAGGATGGATCCTGGCACAGCGTCGAGCCGATCCTGAAAGCTCCGGAGGACATATACAAATGATTGATATCGAAGTGCTGCGCCGCGTCTCGAACACGCTTGCCGAGCGCAAGCAGGCCGATCCCGATTCGTCCTACGTCTCCAGCCTCTACGCCAAGGGCACCGACGCGATCTGCAAGAAGATCGCCGAGGAGGCGGCCGAGACCATCATGGCGGCCAAGGACGGCGACCGCCTGCACGTGGTCTGGGAGGTCACCGACCTGTGGTTCCACTCGCTGGTCCTGCTGGCGCACCACGGGTTGTCGGTCGATGACGTGCTGGCCGAGTTCCGGCGTCGCGAAGGCGTCTCGGGCATCGACGAGAAACGCTCGCGCAGTGCTGCCACCGAGTGAGGACGACATGAGCGAGTGCATTTTCTGCAAGATCGCGGGCGGTGAGATTCCCGCGAAGAAGCTCTACGAGGACGACGACGTCGTCGCCTTCCACGACATCCGGCCGATCGCGCCGGTGCATTTCCTCGTGATCCCGAAGCTGCACGTGGCTTCGATGGCCGAGCTCGGACCCGAGCACGTCGAGCTGATGGGAAAGGTGATGACCGTGGCCGCAAAACTTGCCCGGGAACAAGGATGCGCCGACGGCTTTCGAACCATAATCAACACCGGTCGGGTGGGACGCCAGGAGGTGTATCATCTGCATGTTCACATTCTCGGCGGCCCGGAGGTGCTCCCGGCCATGCTGAAGTACTAAGGAGAGCGTAATGGGTTCGTTCAGCATCTGGCACTGGCTGGTGGTGCTGGTCATCGTCATGCTGGTATTCGGGACCAAGAAGCTGCGCAACATCGGGCAGGACCTCGGCGGGGCCGTCAAGGGCTTCAAGGAGGGTATCCGCGAAGCCGACACCGCGTCGGACGCCGACAAGCCGAAGATTGCCAACGAAAAGACCATCGACGCCGAGGTCAAGGAAAAGTCGGACAAGGTCAGCTCCTGAACCGCGAGCCGCTGCAGGAGGTCGTCAGGGGGTGCGGGTAGCCTGCGCCCCTTCCTTTTGCATGGTTCTCGAGAGTCTCCCGCATGTTTGATTTCGGTTTTTCGGAGCTCCTTCTCATCGCCGTGGTCGCGCTGATCGTGGTCGGACCGGAGCGCCTGCCGAAGGTCGCGCGCACCGCCGGGCACCTGCTCGGCCGCCTGCAGCGCTACGTCTCCGACGTGAAGTCGGACATCTCGCGCGAGATGCAGCTCGAGGATCTGAAAAAGCTGCAGCAGCAGGTCGAGCAGCAGGCGCGTGAGCTCGAGGGTTCGATGCGCAGCCAGATGCGCAGCGTCGAGGCGGATCTGGGCAAGACGGCGGGCGAGATCAAGCAGGATTTGTCCCTCGCCGACGATCGCACGAGGCTGCAACAAGGCCTCGGCGAGGCCTCTTCGGACGTACAGGCGCCGTGCACCGCCGCCCCCGAAGGCGGGGCGGCCGCGGCCGACGCGCAACGCGCGGCGGCGGCACCACCGCCCGAGCGCGACCGCGCCGCAGCGAACAAGGGGCCGGCGGAGCGATCATGAACAACGGCGGCCAGGACACCTTCATTTCCCATCTGGTCGAGCTGCGCGACCGCATGCTGCGGGCGATCGTCGCGATTCTCGTGTTCTTCGTCGCACTGATGCCGTGGGCCGCGGAGATCTACGACCTGCTCGCGCTGCCGATGATGAACACGCTGCCCGAAGGCACGCACATGATCGCCACCGGTGTGGTGACGCCGTTCTTCGTGCCGGTGAAGGTCACCCTGCTGGTCGCATTCCTGCTCGCGCTGCCCTACGTCCTCTACCAGGCCTGGTCGTTCATCGCGCCGGGCCTTTACTCGCACGAGCGACGCGTGGGCCTGCCGCTGGTGCTCGGCAGCACCTTGCTGTTTCTGGCCGGCATGGCGTTCTGCTACTTTTTCGTGTTCGGCATGGTGTTCAGCTTCATCGCCGAATTCGCGCCGAAGAGCATCGTGCCGGCGCCGGACATCGAGCAGTACCTGTCCTTCGTGATGACGCTGTTCATCGCCTTCGGCATCACCTTCGAAGTGCCGGTAGCCGTCATCCTGCTCGTCAAGGCCGGCGTCGTCGAGGTCGAAAAGCTCAAGGAGGTGCGTCCGTACGTGATCGTCGGCGCCTTCGTGATCGCCGCGATCGTCACCCCGCCCGACGTCATTTCGCAGTTCATGCTCGCCGTGCCGATGATCGTGCTCTACGAGGTCGGCATCATGCTGGCGAAAATGCTTGCGCAAAGGGCCGGCAAGGCCGCCGGCAACGACGTCTCGCCACACCAGGACGCGCGCACGCCGGAAGTCGGCCGCGACGACAGCAGCGAGCCCGAATCGCGCTGACGCCCGAAGATCGGGGGAAGAGCCGCCTCAGCGCGAGCTCTGGGGCAGCGGACGGCGTCCGATCTCGACCTTCAGCTCGAACTCGCGGGTGGCGCGACGGATGCGAAAAACGGCCTCGCGCCCGGGTGGCAGTCCGGCCACCATCGCCAGCATCTCCCGGGTGCCGCCGATGCGGCGGCCGTCCACTCCGGTCAGCACGTCACCCGGCTTGATGCCCGCCCGTTCGGCCGGACTGTCGCGCAGCACGCCCGAGATCAACGCGCCGCGAAGACCCGGAGCGCCAAAGGACCGGGCGAGCTCGGGAGTGAGCTCCTGGATCTCGACGCCGACCCACCCACGTATGACCTCGCCACTGGCGACGATCTGCTCGAGCGTTTGACGCGCGAGCGAAACCGGGATCGCGAAGCCGATTCCGAGCGAGCCGCCCGAGCGTGAGTAGATCGCCGTGTTGATGCCGACCAGATGGCCGCGGCTATCGACCAGCGCGCCGCCGGAGTTGCCGGGGTTGATCGCGGCGTCGGTCTGGATGTAGTTCTCGAACGTGCTGATGCCGAGCTGGGTACGCCCCAGCGCCGAGACGATGCCCATCGTCACCGTCTGACCGACGCCGAACGGGTTGCCGATTGCCAGTACGACGTCGCCGACCCGCAGCGCCTCGCTCGACGCGAAGACGATCGCCGGTAGCGCCTCGCCACCGTGCATCTTCAGGACGGCCAGATCGGCCTCCGGGTCGCGGCCGACCAGCGAGGCCGGGAACTTGCGGCCGTCGTTGAGCGCGACCTCGATTTCGTCGGCGTCGTCGATGACGTGGTTGTTGGTCAGGATGAAGCCGTCCGGGCTGACGATGACTCCCGACCCGAGCCCGGCAGCGCGCTGTGGTGGGGGCTGGTCGCGCTCGCCGAAGAAATGACGAAAGATCGGATCGTCGCGCAGTGCGCTGCGGCCACCGCGGCCGCCCGTGGTCGTGAATACATGCACCACCGATTGCATCGAGCGCTGTGCCGCTTCGGCATAGGAGGCCGGCCGCTCGGCCGTTGCGGCGTGTGCCGGACTTTCATCGGGCGCCTGCACGAAAGTCACCACCGTCGGTGCGGGTGTGCTCCGCAGCCAGTCGGGTGCGAGAGCGCCGACGGCCAACAGCACGCCGACGGCGACCGTCACCGCCTGCGCGAAGATCAGCCACAGGCGGCGCATGGCGGCTGGCCCGGCGAGCACGGTCGGACGGTGGACACGCAGGAGTGAGGCGGTGCTGTCGTCATGGCGGCGGTCGATCCGGCAAGCGGCCGGAGCTCGAGGCCATAGTACACTGTGGGTGTCGGCAAGTGAATGCGCGCAAACCCGCACGCGGTGCGCCGGCGTGAAAGCGAGGAGGAATCGATGCGCCTGTGGGAGTTGCAGCAGCATCTGGACGAGTTGCTCGAGGCGTCGAACTTTCGTGACTATTGCCCGAACGGCCTGCAGGTCGAAGGGCGCTCCGAGGTGCGCCGCGTGCTGTGCGGGGTGACGGCGAGCCAGGCGCTGCTCGATGCGGCCGCGCGCGGCGGCTTCGACGCAGTGGTCGTGCATCACGGCTACTTCTGGCGCGGCGAGGACGGTCGCATCACCGGTATTCGCAGGCGCCGGATCGCGACCTTGCTCGCCCACGAGATCAGCCTGCTCGCCTACCATCTCCCGCTCGATGCACACCCGCAGCTCGGCAACAATGCGCAGCTCGCGCGCCGGCTCGGGTGGCGTGCGGACGGGCATTTCGGCGACCAGGATCTCGGCTGGATCGGTATCCCTCGCAATCCGATGAGTGCCGCCGACGTGGCGGCCGAGCTCGCCGTGCAGCTGCAGCGTGAGCCGATGCTGGTCGGTGATGCGTCGCGCCGCGTGAGCCGCATCGCGTGGTGTACGGGCGGCGCCCAGGGCTTTTTCGAGCAGGCCATCGCCGCCGGCGCCGAGCTCTACGTGTCAGGGGAAATCTCCGAGCAGACGGTGCACCTTGCGCGGGAATCGGGTGTGCCCTACATCGCAGCCGGACACCACGCGACCGAGCGCTACGGCGTGCTGGCGCTGGCCGAGTATCTTCGCGAGCGCTTCGGGCTGGACGCCGCTTTCATCGATCTCGACAATCCGGTTTGAGCGCGTCCGCGTGGCCGCGCGGCGAGGCGGCTGCCCGTGCCCGTGGTTCAGGCGTCGTCGTGATGGCGACCGAGGTGCTGCTCGAGCACCCCCGCCAGCATCAGGATGTCGTCGATGACGCCGAGCATGAAGCCCTGCCGCGTGCCGTCGCGGTTGTCGCGCAGGATCTTCTCGAGGTAGGCCTGACACTCGCGCGTGCCCCACGTCCGGGTCAGCACGTCGACGATGTGCGGCATGCGCTCGAGGTTGTTCTCCGGATTGCGCGCCTCTTCGAAGTTGTTCCAGGTGACCGCCTGGACGTTGAACGTGTGGTTGAGCTCCTTCGCCAGCGCGTCGAATTCGGCGCGCATGCCGCCGACCCGATAGACCTCCATCAGCTTGAGCCACGGCGTGATGGCCTGCTTCGGGTTCGACTGGATGAACTCCGCGAGCATCTCGGCCGCCCCTTGTACGCGCCCGAAGCTCATCATGATCTCGGCGAGCTCGACGGCCGAATCGTGTTCTTCGACGGTCTCGTCCTCGATGGCAGGCGGGGGCAGCGATGGCAGCTCCGCGACTGCGATGCCGCCTGCTGAAGTCGCCGGAATCGCCGCGGCCGCGGGGGCTGCCGTCGCACTCGGGTTCTGCACGGATGCGGGCGGTGCGGCTTGCGGGAGCGGCATCGATGGCGTGCGTGCAAGGGCGGGCGTTGCCGGCGCGCCGGGCGGCGCGTCGCCGCCGACGGGGCTGCCCCCCGTGAGGGGGGCGGCGGCGCCAGCGGAGGCACGGCCGCGGCGTGCCGCAAGCACGCCGGCACCGGCGCCGAGCGCGCCGATCAACGCGGCGACCAGCATCCATTCCGCCGCAGGGGCAGGGGAGGAGACCGGCGCGGCCGCCGGCGCCCCGTCGCGCTCGGGAATCGCGTCGTCGCTCGCCACCTCGGGTGGTTTCACGCCGGCCGTCGTGGCGACTGCAACGGCTCGCGCAGGCGGAAGCGAGGCCGCGAGTTCGGAGGCGTCGAGGGCGGCCTTCAGCGCCAGCTGGATTTCCTCGAGCCGGCGGATGCGCGCGGCGATCTCGAGCTCGAGGCTGATCGTGCGGTCGATAGCCGCGACCAGGCGCTCTTCGCGCCGACGTGCGTCGGCCCCGGCGGCGGCGTCGGTCGCCGCGGCGTTCGGCGCTTCGTCGCCCTGCAGCACGAGGCGGTCGGTCGCCGCAGAACCGCCCTCGGATGCGGGCCGGGCGCGCGCCGGCCCCGCAGCCGTGGCGGGCACGGTCGGGACCCCCGCCGCGGATGCGACACGCGCGACGGACGGCGTGCCGCGCCGATGTTGCGATACGGCGCGTTGCGTCGATGCCGCGGCAAGTCTCGCCGGCCCCGGGACCGTGAAAGCGGTGCCGGCCGGCAGCGGCGCTGCGGTGTCGCCGCCGTCGCGAAAAAGCTGCCGATTGTCCTCGCGCACGGCGGTCACGAAGGCGTGCCGCGCACCTGCATCGTCCGGGTAGAGCGCGGCCGCGATCGAGTCGACCGATTCGCCCTGGACCGCCACCCATTGCCGTGCGGCCGGTGGGGACGGAGCCGTGCGTGTGCCTGCGGCCCCGTGCGCGCTGCGGGCAGGCGAGGACGCGGCTTGCCCGGCGTGCGCCGGGACGAGCGGTGGCGCCAGCAGCAACGTGTATTCGCGGCGAAGGTGTGCGCCGCAATGATTCTCGACGATTACCTGCACGATCGGCTCGAACACCGGCCGATCGCCGCTGATGCGGATGCGCGCCTGGGCTCCGCTGCCGAGGGCCGAAATTTTCGGAGCGCTCAGCCCGAGCGTGTCGGCCGGCACGTCCGCCAATGGCGTCACACGCAGGCACTGCCGTGCGACCTCGCCGTCGATTCCCGGCGCGCGGATCTCGAAGCGCAGCGGCTCGCCGACCGCCGATACCGTCGCCAGCTCATCGAGTGTGGCCGCGCCCGCGGGCATCGCAACGGCGAGCGCGACCATGCCGGCGACCAGCGAACCGGTAGGCGGGGGCATGTACCGCTTATGCCATGCGTCAGACCGGTTCGAATTGCGCATCAGCTGCCGTCGTGAGTGGAACAGGACTGACATTGTAAATAATCCTTACGAACTGCATGCGGCAAATGACACACGAGAAGTCGGTTTGTCGGCGGACTTGCGTGGTCCTTCGGCGCGGCCGGCATGCCGACGTCCGCCCGGCATCCGCAGTACCGTGTCCGTACGGGGTGGGCGCGATCGAGGGCGATGCGGTGCCGGGACCGCTTTGGCGTTATCATCGACCGGTTTCCATACGCACGCGTACGCCCCATGCCTTTGCCCCTGCCCCAACGTCCGCGCGAACGAGTGCATTCGCGCCGTATCGTTGTCGAAGGTTATCGTCGCGACGACGGTTTACTGGAGCTCGATGCGATGCTCGAGGACGTCAAGGACGTCGACTACCCGCTCGCGCCGGGCGTGCGGCGTGCCGGTGATCCGGTGCATCGCATGCACGTGCGCATCGCGGTCGATGCCGAGTTCAACATCGTCACGGCCGAAGCCTGCTTGGACTGGGTGCCTTACCCGGGCGGCTGCGACACCATCGCGCCGGTCTATCGCCGCCTGGTGGGCCTCAATCTGGTGCGCGGCTTCCGACGCGCGGTCGGGGAGATGTTCGCCGATGTGCGCGGCTGCTCCCATCTTTCGGAACTGTTGCTGAGTCTGCCCACCGCCGCGATCCAGACCTTTGCGACGTTTCAGCGCGACACGGCCGACGACGGCGGCAAGCCCTTCCAGCTCGACCGCTGCCATGCCCTCGAGACCTCGTCCGAGACGGTGCGCCGCTACTATCCGAGGTGGTATCGCGGCGGGCGCGCCGCGAAAGCGTGACGCAGGCGGTGCCCGTTTTACCCAGCGCAGCACGATTTTGCACTGCGATAATCCGGTTATAATGGGCCGCTCCCGAGGCCGCCGCCTCCGACGACGGTGGCGCCTCATGAGCGGAGCGGGCCGGCGAGCACCGGCTCGCGGCGGCGCTCGCCGGCGGAGGGAGACGGCGCGCGTCGCGGAGCGGCACTCCGAAGCGTCCCATCAACCTGTTTGCGGCGACCATGGGCGCTGCAACTTCGATCGAAGGGCAACCATGAAGATTCATGAGTATCAGGCAAAAGAAATCCTGAGGAAATTCGGCATCGTCACGCCGAAGGGCATCCCGTGCTTTTCCGTCGACGAGGCGGTCAAGGCGGCCGAGGCCCTCGGCGGCAAGGTGTGGGTCGTCAAGGCGCAGATCCATGCGGGCGGACGCGGCAAGGGCGGCGGCGTGAAGGTCGCCAAGAGCCTGCACGACGTGCAGGCCTTCGCGGCCGAGATCCTCGGCATGCAACTCGTCACTCACCAGACCGGCCCTGAAGGGCAGCTGGTGCGTCGCCTGCTGATCGAGGAAGGCGCCGACATTAAGAAGGAATACTACGTCGCCGCATTGACCGACCGCGCCACGCAGAAGGTGGCGATGATGGCTTCGTCCGAAGGCGGCATGGACATCGAGGAAGTCGCCGCGAAGACGCCCGAGAAGATCATCAAGGTGTTCGTCGACCCGCTCGTCGGCATCACCGACGAGCAGGCCACCGAGCTCGCGCGCGGCATCGGCGTGCCCGACGCATCGCTCGCGAAGGCGGTCGACACCTTCAGGAAGCTCTACACCTGCTACATGGAGACCGATGCGTCGCTGGCCGAGATCAATCCGTTGATTCTCGAAGGCAACGGCGACATCAAGGCGCTCGACGCGAAGTTCAACTTCGACTCGAACGCGCTGTTCCGTCATCCCGAGATCGTCGCCTACCGCGACCTCGACGAGGAGGATCCGGACGAGCTCGAAGCCTCCAAGTACGACCTCGCCTACATCAGCCTCGACGGCAATATCGGCTGCCTGGTCAACGGCGCCGGCCTTGCGATGGCGACGATGGACACGATCAAGCTGTTCGGCGCCGAGCCGGCCAACTTCCTCGACGTCGGCGGTGGCGCGACGACCGAAAAGGTCACCGAGGCGTTCAAGATCATGCTCAAGAACCCCAAGGTCAAGGGCATCCTGGTCAATATCTTCGGCGGCATCATGCGCTGCGACACGATCGCCGAGGGCATCGTCACCGCCGCACGTGAAGTGCATCTGTCGGTGCCGCTGGTGGTGCGCATGAAGGGCACCAACGAGGAGATCGGCAAGAAGATCCTCGCCGACTCCGGCCTGCCGATCATCGCGGCCGACACCATGGCGGATGCGGCGACCAAGATCGTCGCCGCGGTCAAGTAAGGAGCCTTCCGAATGTCCATCCTGATCAACAAAGACACCAAAGTCATCACCCAGGGCATCACCGGCAAGACCGGCATGTTCCACACCTCCAAGTGCCGCGAGTACGCCAACGGCGCGAACTGCTTCGTCGCCGGCGTGAACCCGAAGAAGGCCGGCGAGGAGTTCGAAGGCATTCCCATCTACGCCAGCGTGGCCGAGGCCAAGGCCGCGACCGGCGCGACCGTGTCGGTGATCTACGTGCCGCCGGCCGGCGCCGCCGCGGCGATCTGGGAGGCCTGCCAGGCCGACCTCGACCTGGTCGTGTGCATCACCGAAGGCATCCCGGTGCGCGACATGCTGGTCGTGCGCAACAAGATGAAGCAGAAGGTCGCCGCTGGCGGCAAGGAAACCCTGCTGCTGGGCCCGAACTGCCCGGGGCTGATCACGCCCGACGAGATCAAGATCGGCATCATGCCCGGCCACATCCACAAGAAGGGCCGCATCGGCGTCGTGTCGCGTTCGGGCACGCTGACCTACGAAGCGGTCGCGCAGCTCACCGACCTCGGTCTGGGCCAGTCGAGCGCGGTCGGCATCGGTGGCGACCCGATCAACGGTCTGAAGCACATCGACGTGATGAAGATGTTCAACGACGATCCCGATACCGACGCGGTGATCATGATCGGCGAGATCGGCGGACCGGACGAGGCCGAAGCGGCACGCTGGTGCAAGGACAACATGAAGAAGCCGGTGGTCGGCTTCATCGCCGGTGTGACCGCGCCGGCCGGCAAGCGCATGGGCCACGCCGGTGCGCTGATTTCGGGCGGCGAGGATACCGCCGAGGCCAAGCTCGCGATCATGGAAGAGTGTGGCTTTACCGTCACCCGCGATCCGTCCGAGATGGGCAAACTCCTGAAGGGGCTGCTGTAACCCGGAACGGCGCGTGCCGTCATCGAAGCGCCGGCCCGGAGCCGGCGTTTTTTTTCGAGCGACGGATGGTGTCGGTCCGAAGGGCAGTCCAGTGCGCATCGCACGCAGCCGCCGCGCCCATCCTTGAAGCCGTGCGCAGCGGCTACAATGCAGGCATCACGTGCGCGCCTGCCTGGCGCGCCCGATCGATCGTGGAGGAATGGATGGCGCTATATCTGAAGGAGGACGAGGTTGCCGCTCTGCTCGACATGCCGGCTGTGCTCGAGGCGGTCGAGGAGGTCATGGCCGCGCATGCACGCGGCGAGGTCGTCGACTATCCGCGCCAGCGCGTGCGCCTGCCCGGCTCGATCACGCACCTGCTGCAGGGCGGGGTGCCCGGCGCGAACCTGTCCGGCTTCAAGGTGTACACGTCGGCGGGCGGGCGGGCACGCTTCTGGGTGCATCTGTTCGATGCCACCTCGGGCGAGCCGGTCGCAGTGCTCGAGGCCGATCGCCTCGGCATGATGCGCACCGGCGCCGCCGGCGGCGTCGCGGCCAAGTGGCTCGCGCGCGGCGACGCGCGCATTGCCGGCGTGTTCGGCGCCGGCTGGCAGGCCGAGGGGCAGATCCTCGCGCTGTGTGCGGTGCGGCCGATCGAGCGCGTCAAGGTGTTCGCGCGCGACCGCGAGCGCCTCGCGGCCTTCTGCGAGCGCATGAGTGCGGCGACCGGGTGTGCCGTCGTGCCGGCATCAAGTGCCGAGGAGACGGTGCGCGGCTCGGACGTCGTCGTCACCATCACGACCTCGCCCAAGCCGCTGTTCGAGGCTGAATGGCTTGCGCCCGGCATGCATATCACCGCGGCCGGCTCGAACAGCCTCGCGCGTCGCGAGTTGTCCGAGGCCGCGGTGCGTCGCGCCGACGTGATCTGTGTCGACTCGCGCGAGACGGCACTGCGCGAGGCCGGCGACCTGTTGCCGCTGCTCGAGAAGGGCCGAACCCACTCGGGCCGATGGGTCGAGCTCGGCGAGGTGATCGCCGGCATCCGCCCGGGTCGCGGCGATGCCACCCAGATCACCCTGTTCGAGTCGCAGGGCATGGCGATCCAGGACATCGCGGTGGCGGCGCGGCTGCTCGAACGGGCGCGCGCAGCCGGCGGCATCGGCACGCCGCTCCCGTACTGAGCGCTTGCCGTGACAGCGCCCGCCGGTAGTGGGGCTGCATCCACGGTCGCGTTTGCCGCGCGCAGCGACGTGGGGCGGGTGCGCACGCGCAACGAGGACGTCGTCGACGTCGATGCGCGGCGCGGCTGGGCGCTGCTCGCCGACGGCATGGGAGGGCATCATGGCGGGGACGTGGCGGCGCGTCTGGCGGTCGACACGCTCGCCGATCGGCTCGCGTCCGGCTACCGTCCGGGATGGCGCGCCGACGCGATCGTCGCCCTGCTGGCCGAGGCCGTGCAGGCGGCGAATGACGAGATCCGTCGCGCCGCCGCTCGCGATGCGGCGCTCGCATCCATGGGCACGACGCTGGTCGCAGCCGTGTGGGCGGGCGCGCAGGTCGTGTGCGCCCATGTCGGAGACTCGCGGCTTTATCGACAGCACGCCGGGCGGTTCGCGCGGCTCACGCGCGACCACAGCGTCGTGCAGGATCAGCTCGATGCGGGGCTGATCGACGACGAACAGGCGCGCCATTCTCCGTTCAGGGGAATGCTCACGCGCGGCATCGGCGTCGACGTCGTGGTGACGCCGGAGATCGCGCGGCACGATGCGCGGCCGGGCGACCGCTTCCTGCTGTGCTCGGACGGGCTGACCGATATGCTGCGCGACGACGAGATAGCGGCGCTGCTCGCCGCGCCGGGCTCGCCCGACGCGATCGCCGCGAGCCTGGTCGACGCGGCCAATCGAGGTGGCGGGCGGGACAATATCTCGGTCGTCGTGGCGCTGGTCGCTATATGATGAAGCCCCAGGCGGCCGCGAGCGGGCCGTGCGAAGCGGGCGCAGATCGAACGGAACAAATGCGATGCCAAAGTTGATCCTCAGCATGGACGGCCTGGTCCTCAAGGAGATTGCGCTCGACAAGGAGCGCATCACGATAGGCCGCAAGCAGACCAACGACATTCAGATCGACAACCTGGCCATCAGCGGCCAGCATGCGCTGATCACGACGATTCTCGACGACGCCTTCCTCGAGGATCTGAACAGCACCAACGGCACCTACGTGAACGGCCAGCCGATCAAGAAGCACGTGCTGCGCGCCAACGACGTCATCGAGCTGGGCAAGTATCGGCTGAAGTTCATCGTCGACGCGGCGAAGCCGGGCCAGCCTGCCGCTGCCGACTTCGTCTCGACCGAGGCCTTCGATGCCGTGCCTGCAGCGGCCCGGGCCGAACATGGCGCTTCGGCCGCGACCTCCACCGCGACCCGGCGTTCGGCCATGCATACTCAGGCGATCGATCCCGAACTGCGCGAATCGGTCGCGCGCGCCCCGAGCGGCGGCGAGGGCGACGCGACGGGCGTGATCCAGGTCCTCAGCGGCCCGAACGCCGGGCGCGAGCTGGTGCTGACCAAGTCCCTGACCACGCTCGGCAAGCCCGGCGTGCAGGTGGCGGTGATCACCCGGCGGCCGCATGGCTATTTCATCACCCACGTCGAGGGGGCGACCTTTCCGCAGGTGAACGGCTGCGCGCTGGACGCGCAGGCCCGCCGCCTCAATGATAATGACATCATCGAGATCGCCGGCGTGAAGATGGAGTTCTTCGTGCGGCCGTGACGCACCGAGCGAGTGTGAGCTAATGCACGTCGTGTGATCGGCGTCGATGCTACGCTTGGCTTCGGACTGTCCAGCCCGGCCTCGCGGCGCAGCCCCCCGATTCGAACTCCCACACACCGGCCGCCTCCGACGACGCGGCATCGCACGACTACCGGAACACATGAAGCTAAAGGTGCTTGGCTGCAGCGGCGGGATCGGGGGACGCCGGACGCGCACGACGGCGTTTCTGGTCGATGACGATGTGCTGATCGACTGCGGGACCGGGGTGGGCGATCTCGAGTTCGAGGCGCTGACCAACATCGACCATGTGTTCATCACGCACTCGCACATGGATCACGTCGCGTTCGTGCCGCTGCTGGTCGATTCGGTCGGCGAGGCGCGCAACATGCCGATTACGGTCCATGCCACGGTCGAGACCATCCGCATCCTGCGCTCGCACGTGTTCAACTGGCTGGTGTGGCCCGACTTCACCGCGATCCCCGACCGCAAGCATCCGTTCCTGCGTTTCCAGGCCGTGGAGGTCGGTGAGCCGGTGCGCCTGGGCAGCCGCACGATCACGCCGCTGCCTGCGCACCACACCGTGCCGGCGGTCGGCTATTGCCTCGACAGCGGTGACGGCCGGCTGGTCTATAGCGGCGACACGGGTTACTCGCCCGAGCTCATCGCCGCGATCAACGCCCTCGGCGAGCTGCGTCACCTGATCGTCGAGACCGCCTTCGCCGACGAGCAGCACGGGCTGGCGATGGCGTCGCGCCACCTGTGCCCGAGCATGCTGTTCGCGATGCTCGACGAGATCGAGGTGTCGCCCCAGGTCCATGTCAGCCACTTGAAGCCGGGGGCCGATAACCGCATCATGGCGCAGGTCGCCGCCTATCGCGGCCGCCTGCGCCCACGTGCGCTCGAGCACGGGGAGGTGCTGTCGTTCTGACCTCGGACCGGGCGGCGCGGGCGTGGCGCAGGGCGTGGCCGAGGCACCGTCTGCCGTGCGGCTACCCGAGCGCACCGGCAGGTCACATGGGGAGATTCAATGACCGAAGCGCTCAGGGCGAGGCCGGGGACGGGCGACGTGGCTCGTCGGCTCGCCTTCTTCAAAGGCCTGCAGGCCATCACGACCCGCATTCACTCGGCGCAGACGCTGGACGACCTGACCGGCGAGCTCGCCGTTGACATCTGCGCGCTGTTCGGTGCCGAACGGGTCACGCTCTACACCGTCGACGACGCCCGCAACATGTTGGTCGCACGCGTGCAGACCGGTCTCGAGGGCGGCCGCAACCTGCAGCTGCCGATTACCGAAGCGAGCATCGCCGGCTACGTCGCACTGACGCGACAGACCCTCAACATCGCCGACGTTTATGACCAACGGGAGTTGTCGGCGGTCTCGCCGCAGCTCGCCTTCAACCGCGAGCGTGCCGAGGCGGGTGGTTTTCGCTGCCGCGAGATGCTCGTCGCGCCGGTCGCCGATCCGGACAGCGGCCGTCTGCTCGGCGTCGTGCAATTGATGAACCACGTCGCCCGCGAGGCGTTTCCGCCGGTCCTCGAAGAGGGGCTGCTTGGGCTCGCGCAGACGCTCGGGGTCGCGCTCGAGAAGGCCCGGCTGCGACCGGCCACGCTGCGCTCGCGCTTTGCCGCGCTGGTCGCGGATGGACGCATCGGCGAGAAGGAGCTCGACGCGGCGACGCGCTCGGCGCGCGAGCAGGGCAGCACCGTCGAAGCGGTGCTGGTCGACCGGCTCGGTCTGTCACTGGCCGAGATCGGCGCGGCCGCGGCGCGCTTCTACAATTTGCCCTACGAGCCCTACCGCACCGACCGCATCAAGCAGATGGACTTGCTGCGCAACATCAAGCGCGATTATGTCGAGCAGAACCAGTGGCTGCCGCTCGAGGAGACGGCCGACGGCATTGTCATTGTCGCCGTCGATCCCGAGCAGGTGCGCGCCTCGCGCGTCGCGCACAACGTCTTTCCGCGGCACCGGCTCGACTTTCGGGTGACGACCCGGCGCGAGTTCGAGCAGACCGTCGACCAGTTCTTCGAGCCCTCGCTCGATGCCGGCTCGGTGTCGGATCTGCTGTCGGACCTCACCGAGGAGGAGCAGGAAAGCTCGATCGCCGACGATGTCACCGCCGCGGCCGACAACGAGCTGGTCAAGCTCGTGAACAAGATCATCATCGACGCATGGCGCCAGGGCGCCTCCGACATTCACATCGAGCCGCGCCCGGGCAAGGAAAAGACGCTGATCCGCTTTCGCCGCGACGGCTCGCTGGTGCCCTACATCCAGGTGCCGGCGAGCTATCGCAATCCGCTCGTCACGCGCATCAAGATCATGTGCGATCTGGACATCGCCGAGCGCCGCAAGCCGCAGGACGGCAAGATCAAGTTCCGCAAGTTCGCGCCGCTCGACCTCGAGCTTCGTGTGGCCACCGTGCCGACCGCCGGGGGGCTCGAGGACGTCGTGATGCGCCTGCTCAACAACGGCGAGCCGCTGCCGCTCGACGAGCTGGGGCTGACCGCGCACAACCGCGCGCGGCTCGAGCGAACGATCGCGCGTCCGTACGGGCTCTTCTTCGTGTGCGGCCCCACCGGCTCGGGCAAGACCACCACGCTGCACTCGGTTCTCGGGCACATCAACACGCCCGAGACCAAGATCTGGACCGTCGAGGATCCGGTCGAGATCACGCAGAAGGGGCTGCGCCAGGTGCAGGTCAACCGCAAGGCCGGCATCGATTTCGCGACGATGATGCGTGCCTTCCTGCGCGCCGATCCGGACGTGATCATGGTCGGCGAGATGCGCGACGCCGAAACCGTGTCGGTCGGCATCGAGGCCTCGCTGACCGGGCATCTGGTGTTCTCGACCCTGCACACCAACAGCGCCCCCGAGTCGATCGTGCGCCTGCTCGACATGGGCATGGACCCGTTCAACTTCGCCGATGCGCTGCTCGGCGTGCTCGCCCAGCGCCTGACCAAGCGTCTGTGCACGAAGTGCCGCGAGGCGCGGCATCCGGACGAGGCCGAGATCGCGGCGCTGCTGCACGAATACTGCGCGGACATGCAGGGCATCCCCGCCTTCGCCGCCGACCGCAACGGCGCCGAAGCAGCGATCCTCGACGAATGGCGGCGGCGCCACGCCGACAGCGACGGCCGTTTCACGCTGTATCGTGCGGTCGGCTGCAGCGACTGCAACGAAGGCTACAAGGGGCGCATCGGGCTGCACGAGCTCATGCTCGGTTCGGACGGCATCAAGCGGCTGATCCAGGAGCGCGCCCGCGTGGCCGAGCTGCTCGCGCTGGCGCTCGCCGAAGGCATGCACACGCTGCGCCAGGACGGCATCGAGAAAGTGCTCGCCGGTTTCACCGACATGGCGCAGGTGCGCAAGGTGTGCATGCGCTGACGCAAACGTCGCGGCGCCGGACTTCGCGGCCAGCGCCGTGGCCGCCGGACGCCACGCGCAGGCGCCGCTGGGGGTAAAATCGCCGACCAGTCACGAACAGGAGCCAGCCGATGTATCGGATCGCCCCGAGCATTCTTTCCGCCGACTTCGCCCGGCTCGGCGAGGAGGTCGGCAACGTCGTCGCCGCGGGTGCCGACTGGATTCACTTCGACGTGATGGACAACCATTACGTGCCCAATCTCACCGTCGGGCCGCTCGTCTGCGAGGCGATCCGCCCGCACGTGAGCGTGCCGATCGATGTGCACCTGATGGTCAAGCCGGTCGACCGCATCATCCCCGACTTCGCGAAGGCCGGCGCGAACGTGATCAGCTTCCATCCGGAGGCGTCCGAGCACATCGATCGCACGCTGACGCTGATCCGCGACTGCGGCTGCCAGGCCGGGCTCGCATTCAATCCGTCCACACCGCTGTTCTACCTCGATCACGTGCTCGACCGGCTCGACATGGTGTTGCTGATGAGCGTCAACCCCGGCTTCGGCGGACAGAGCTTCATCCCCGAGACACTCAACAAGCTGCGCGCCGTGCGTGAAAAGTTCGATGCCTACGAGGCGGCGAGCGGGCGGCGCATCCTGATCGAGGTCGATGGCGGCGTGAAGGTCGACAACATCGCCGAGATCGCGCGCGCCGGTGCCGACACCTTCGTGGCCGGCTCGGCGGTGTTCGGTGCCGGGCGCGACGGCGACCCCCACCGCTACGACAGCGTGATCGCCGCATTCCGCGCGCAGCTCGCCGGAGCCGCCGGTGGCCGCTGACGGTGCGAGCCGCCACCCCGGATGATGAAGACCGTGCCTGGTGCCTCCTCACCGCCAACCCCTCTCCCCGAGGGGCGAGCGGAACGAACCGAGCCGCTGCGCGCTGACCGCGGCCGCTTCACCGTCGATGCGGTGCTGTTCGACCTCGACGGCACGCTCGTCGACACCATCGACGACCTCGCCGATGCCGCCAACGCGATGCTCGCCGAGCTCGGCCGGCCGCTGCGCGCGCGCGACGAGATCCATTCGTTTGTCGGCAAGGGCATTGCGAACCTGGTCGCGCGCTGCCTCGGCGGCGATGTGGCCGACGACGTGCTCGCACCCGCGCTCGCCTGCTTTCGCCGCCACTACACCGTGCTCAACGGTCGGCGCAGCGCGGTCTATCCCGGCGTGATCGAGGCCCTCGATGCGATGCGCGCAATGGCGCTGCGCCTGGCCTGCGTGACCAACAAGCCGGCCGCCTTCACCGGGCCGCTGCTCGAGCGTGTCGGGCTCGCACCCTACTTCGCGGCCGTCGTCAGCGGCGACACGCTGCCGGTGAAAAAGCCCGACCCGGCGATGCTCGCGCACGCCTGCGCGCTGCTCGCCGTGCCGACCGCCCGTGCGCTGATGATCGGTGACTCGGCCAACGATGCGCTCGCCGCGCGCGCGGCCGGCGTACCGGTGCTGCTCGTGACCTGGGGATATAGCGAAGGCATGCCGGTGGACACCATCGAATGCGATGGGCTACTATCGAGCGCGTCCCAGATGCTCGATCGCATTCGCGCCGGGTGACGGGACTTCCCCCTCGAATACTGCCGATGCACCGATCATCGTGACTCACAGGAAACGGGTTTCGCACAAGGACTTCGCGCATTGCGCCGAGCACGGCACGCGCTGGCGTGGCGGGCGGCGCTGGCCTGCGGGCCGATAAAACGCGATCAGCCTCGCGGGTCGAGCAATCCCCGCACCCCTTGTAAGAACCGAACCGTGCTTGTGGAGTCCCCATGCTTGAGCAAGAATTCAACGACCTTGCGGCGCAAGGTTACAACCGCATCCCCGTCACGCTCGAAACCTTCGCGGACCTCGACACGCCGCTGTCGATCTATCTGAAGCTCGCCAACGAGCCGTGGACCTATCTGCTCGAGTCGGTGCAGGGCGGCGAGCGCTTCGGGCGCTACTCGATGATCGGCCTGGCCGCCTCGACCCGCATCGAGGTGTACGGCCGCTCGGCGCTGCTGCTGACCGGCAACCGGCTGGTCGAGCGCCGCGACTACGGCGATCCGCTCAACTACGTCGCCGAGTTCATGGCGCGCATCAAGGTGCCGCCGCGCGACGGCCTGCCGCGTTTCGCCGGCGGCCTGGTCGGCTGTTTCGGCTACGACACCGTGCGCTACATCGAGCCGCGCCTGGCGCGCGTCGACAAGGACGACCCGATCGGCACGCCCGACATCGTGCTGCTGCTGTCCGAGGAGATCGCGATCGTCGACAACCTGTCGGGCAAGCTCACGCTGATCGTCTATGCCGAGCCCGAAGTGCCGGGCGCCTGGAAGCGTGCGCAGCGACGGCTGCGCGAGTTGCTCGCGCGCCTGCGCGCACCGGTCGAGATCCCGCACGACGTGCGCGCCGAGCCGCGCGAGGCGGTGTCGAGCTTCGGCGAGGACGCCTTCAAGGCCGCCGTCAGCCGTGCCAAGCAGTACATCGTCGATGGCGACATCATGCAGGTGGTGCTGTCGCAGCGGATGAGCAAGCCGTACGCGGCGAGCCCGATGGCGCTGTACCGGGCGATCCGCTCGCTCAATCCGTCGCCGTACATGTTCTACTTCAATCTCGAGGACTTTCACGTGGTCGGCGCCTCACCCGAGATCCTCGTGCGCCTGGACGACGACGGCAGCGGCCGGCGCGTCACCGTGCGTCCGATCGCCGGCACGCGCAGGCGCGGCGCAACCCCCGCCGAGGATGCCGCCCTCGAGCAGGACCTGCTCGCCGACGACAAGGAGCGCGCCGAGCATCTGCAGCTGCTCGACCTCGGCCGCAACGATGCCGGCCGCGTGTCGGAAACCGGTACCGTCAAGGTCACCGAGCAGTTCACCGTCGAGCGCTACTCGCACGTGATGCACATCGTCTCCAACGTCGAAGGTCGGCTCAAGGACGGCCTCAATGCGCTGGCGGTGCTGCGCGCGACCTTTCCGGCCGGCACCGTGTCGGGCGCGCCGAAGGTGCGCGCGATGGAGATCATCGACGAGCTCGAGCCGGTCAAGCGCGGCATCTACGCCGGTGCGGTCGGCTACATCGGCTTTCACGGCGACATGGACCTGGCCATCGCGATCCGCACCGCCGTCGTCAAGGACGGTCAAATCCACGTCCAGGCCGGCGCCGGCATCGTCGCCGATTCGGATCCGGACTCCGAGTGGCAGGAAACGCAGAACAAGGCGCGCGCGATGCTGCGTGCGGCGGAGATGGCCGAGACCGGGCTCGACACCCGCGTGGACTGAGGACGACGACATTGGGCAAGGCGCCAACGGCATTCCATCGCGCGGAGGATGGCATGAACGACGACACCAACGTGTTCTACCGCAACCCGTTCTCCCATTACCCGACGGTTGCGCGCGGCGAGGGGCCGTACCTGTTCGACGAGCAGGGCAAGCGCTACCTCGATGCCTGCGGCGGGGCGATCGTGTCGTCCCTCGGGCATCACGTGCCGGAGATCGTCGACGCGCTCAAGGCACAGCTCGATCGGGTCGAGTTCGCGCACACCAGCCAGTTCACGAACGCCGCCCAGGAGGAGCTCGCGACGCTGCTGACCGACCGCGCGCCGGGCGGGCTCAATCATGCCTACTTCGTGTCGGGCGGCTCCGAGGCGGTCGAGTCGGCAATGAAGCTCGCGCGCACCTACTGGGTGCAGATGGGCCGCCCCGACAAGTGGATGGTGCTCGGGCGTGACCAGAGCTACCACGGCAACACGCTCGGTGCGCTGGCGGCCGGCGGCAACCGCTGGCGGCGTGCGATCTACGAGCCGATGCTGTTCAAGGCGCCGCGCGTCGTGCCGTGCTTCTGCTACCGCTGCCCGTTCGACAAGGATCCGGCGCACTGTGCGATCGAGTGTGCCGACGACCTCGAGCGCGCCATCCTCGAAGCCGGACCGGAGAAGGTCGCCGCCTTCATCGCCGAACCGGTGGTCGGGGCGACCGCCGGCGCGCTGGTGCCACACGAAGGCTACTTTCGCCGCATCCGCGAGATCTGCGACAAGTACGACGTGCTGCTGATCGCCGACGAGGTGATGACCGGCATGGGGCGCTGCGGCTCGTGGTTCGCGATCCGCCAGTACGGCGTCGTGCCCGACATGCTGTGTCTGGCCAAGGGACTCGCGGCCGGCTTCGTGCCGATCGGCGCGACGCTGGTGCACGACCGCATCGTCGACACCTTCCACAGCCGCCGTCACATCTTCCAGCACGGCCACACCTACATGGGCCATCCGCTCGCGGCCGCGGCCGGCGTCGCGGTGATCAAGTTCATGGAGACGCACAAGCTGGTCGAGCGCAGCCGGAAGCTTGGCGAGGAGCTGCTCGCGCGCCTTGGCAAAGCCCTGCACGAGCATCCCAATGTCGGCGACATCCGCGGCAGGGGGCTTTTCGTCGGCATCGAGTTCGTCGTCGACCGCGACACCAAGACACCGTTCGAGCCCGAACTGGCCTTCCATCGCGTGCTGCGCGACGTCGCCTTCCGCAACGGCCTGATCGTCTATCCGATGGGCGGCACGATCGACGGGCGCCGCGGCGACCACGTGCTGATCGCGCCGCCGTTCATCATCACCAAGGCCCAGCTCGGCCGCCTCGTCGATCTGCTCGTGAAATCGATCGACGAGGCGGTCGGGCAGATCCACCCGCGGGTGGACGTATGACGGATACTGCCTCCTCCGCACCGTCCTTGGTGCCGCCGTTTCCGCAGCCGCTCTCGATCACCGTCGCCCCGAACGGGGCCCGCCGCACCAAGGCGGACCATCGTGCGATCCCGCTCTCGCCCGACGAGATCGCCGCCGAGGCGCTGGCGTGCCGTGCCGCAGGGGCGGCAATCCTGCATCTTCACGTGCGCGATGCGGACGGCCGCCACAGCCTCGACGTCGGCCGTTACCGCGAGGCGACCGCCGCGGTGCGCGCAGCCTGCGACATCGTCGTCCAGCCCACCACCGAGCGCGTCGGCGTGTTCGCGCCGGCCGACATGATGGCGGTCTTTCGCGGGCTCACGCCCGAGATGATCACGCTCAACCTGACCGAGCTGCTCGACCCCGACGACATCGACCAGCATGCCTGCGTGCGCGACTTCCTCGCCGAGGTCGATGCGGCGGGCACGGTGCCGCAGTACATCGTCTACAGCCACGACGAGCTCGACATGCTGCGCCGCTGGTGGGAGGAGGGCTGGCTGCCGCAGGCGCGGCCCTTCGTCCTGCTGGTGCTCGGTCGCTACGGCGGCCGTGTGAGCCGGCCGGCCGACGTCGTCGGTTACCTGCCGCGCATTCCGGGCGAATGGTGCTGGGGTGCGTGCGCGTTCGGCGCCCCCGAGCTCGCCTGCGTCGTGCAGGCCGCACTCGCCGGCGGGCACTGCCGCGTCGGCTTCGAGAACAACGTCGTCGCCGTCGACGGCACGCCGCTCGCCAGCAATGCCGAACAGGTCGGCCGGCTGGCGCGCATCCTGCGCGAGCTCGGGTTTCAGCTCGCAACGCCCGACGAGGTCCGCGCCGTCAGCGGCCTCGCGGCCGCCTGAGGAAGGACGCGGAGACGCCATGCTGCTGATGATCGACAACTACGATTGAGCGCCATAGAGTGCCGCTGAGTTCCGGGGTGCATATCTAACGCGTTGAATTTCAATGGTTGATAGTCTGGAGAGTTCTGTCGTTGTCTAGACCAAGCCACTGCAAAAGTGTATAATCATGTGAGTAACGATTCCCCTGGAGGGCGTTATACACATGGCTCTCAATCTCCTCACAGTACGCAAGATCGAGACGGCGCAAGCCAAGCCCAAGGCCTACACGCTCAGGGATGGCGGCAGCCTATTCCTGCGCATACAGCCGAATGGAAGCAAGCTCTGGTGGTATCGGTATCGCCTGGGTAACGCCGCGCAGGTCTACTCGATTGGTCCGTTCCCCAAGGTGACTCTGGAGGCTGCACGACAGGAGCGAGATTGGGCGCGCAATCTGATTCGCGAGGGGCGTGATCCGATCCTGGAGAAGCGGGTCAAGATCGCCAACCAAGTCGAGCAGAACGAGCACACCGTCGAGGAAGTTGCCCGCAGGTGGATGGCGAGCAACGTGCATTGGAGCGACTATTACGCCGGCCAGGTGAAGACCTATCTTGAGAAGGACGTGTTTCCCAAGCTCGGCAAGCTGCCGATCGGCGCGATCAAGGCATCTCACCTGCGGCCCATCATCCAAGGGGTGGTTGATCGCGGCGCTCCTACGGTGGCGATCTTGATCCGGCAGTGGAGTGGTCAGCTCTTCGCATACGCATCGGGAGAAGGGCTTTGCGAAAACGACCCGACTGCGTTGCTGAAGCGATCAGTGAAGCGGCCGAGGGTTCGGCACAACCCGCCGCTGTCGTGGCAGGACATCCCGAAGTTCTTGAACAGCGTGGACGATGCGGGCTACCGGACTACCGTGATCGCGCTGCGGCTGATGGCGCTGACGTTTGTCCGCACGGCCGAGCTGCGCAAGGCGTACTGGTCTGAGTTCGATCTGGACAATGCCATCTGGACGGTTCCCGAAGGGCGCATGAAGATGCGCCAGCCTCACATCGTTCCGCTCTCGAAGCAGGCGATCGTGCTGTTGAAGGAACTCCACACGCTGACTGGTGGTGGCAAGGTGCTGTTCCCCAGCTATCGGAAGCCGGGAGAAGTGATGTCCGCCACGACGCTCAACAAGGTGTTGGAGCGCATGGGCTACGGTGGTCAGTTCTCGTCGCATGGCTTCCGCTCGACGGCGACGACGCTGCTCGGATTGTTGAGCTATCCCGAGAATCGGGTCGACCTGCAACTGGCGCACTCGAAGCGGAAGAAGGATTCCTCACGCGCGCCGTATGACCACACGAAGTACATCGCCTCGCGGGCGATCATCATGCAGGACTGGGCTGACATCCTGGATGCGCTGGCTCGCGGCGATTCGATGAGCGGGGTCATGGAAACCTTCGGCCCGCTGTCCAAGCGGCGCAGGGCACTGCTGAAAGCCATCGAGCGCGAGTGATGCCCGCGGGGTGCGTTCAGGACAGCGAGCGCGCGCGTCGAACGAATCTCGCCCGTGAGCCTGCCAGCGAAAGATCAGGGCGAAGCAGATAGGCCATTACGATGGCCGGTGCGCCGGCCAGCGGCCGCACGGCGATGCCTCGGCGCAGGTAGCCCGCCAGTCTCGTGGCAGGCGCAATGGCGATCCCGTACCCAGCGGCAACCAGCGTCATCGCCACGTCGAATGTCTCCACCGTTTGCTCTCGCTCTT
>DAOMOP010000014.1:35979-44150 GCA_035444405.1 Rhodocyclaceae bacterium | reverse complement strand
CGCAAAGTCGCTTCATCAACGAGCGTGCCCACGCCAACATCCAGAAGGACGGCACCTACAGCGTCGTGCCGCGCATGTGGGGCGGGCTCACCAACCCGCGCGAGCTGCGCGCGATCGCCGACGCGGCCGAGAAGTACCGGGTGCCGACCGTCAAGGTCACCGGCGGCCAGCGCATCGATCTGCTCGGCGTGAAGAAGGACGATCTGCCGGCGATCTGGGCCGATCTCGCGCAAGCCGGCATGGTCTCCGGCCACGCCTACGGCAAGAGCCTGCGCACGGTGAAGACCTGCGTCGGCGCCGAGCACTGCCGCTTCGGCACGCAGCTGGCGATGGACATGGGGGTGAAGCTCGAGAAGATGCTGTTCGGCATGTGGAGCCCGCACAAGGTCAAGCTCGCGGTGTCCGGCTGCCCGCGCAACTGCGCCGAGGCCGGCATCAAGGACGTCGGCGTGATCGGCGTCGATTCGGGCTACGAGCTCCACGTCGCCGGCAACGGCGGCATCAAGACCGAGGTCGCGCAGTTCCTGTGCAAGGTGAAAAGCGACGAGGAGGTGATGGAGTACGCGGGCGCCTTCCTGCAGCTCTACCGCGAGGAAGGCTACTACCTCGAGCGCACCTGCCACTACGTCGAGCGCGTCGGCCTCGACTACGTCAAGGAGCGCGTCGTCGAGGACGCCGACAACCGCAAGGCCTTGTACGAGCGGCTGCTGTTCGCACTGCAGGACTACAAGGATCCGTGGGCCGAGCGCGTCGAAGACCGCGCCGGCGGCGCATTGAAACGAGAGTTCGAAATCATCGCGGTCAAGGAAGAGGTGCGGGCATGAACGGATGGACGAAGATCTGCGCGGTGGCCGACATCCCCGTGCTGGGCAGCCGCGTCGTCAGCTCGGCGAGGCACGGCGACATCGCGGTGTTCCGCACCGGCGACGACGAGGTCTTCGCGGTGCACGACAAGTGCCCGCACCAGGGCGGCCCGCTGTCGCAGGGCATCGTGCACGGGCGCAGCGTCACCTGCCCGCTGCACAGCTGGAAGATCCAGCTCGAAAACGGCGAGGCCGTCGCCCCCGACGTCGGCTGCACGAAGCGCTTCGACGTGCGCATCACCGACGGCGAGGTGTATCTGAGCGTCTGACGCTCACACCCGACCGATACCCGACCGACGCGGCCCGCAACCGGCAGGCCGCGCGGCCCACTTCGCGGAGCATCTCATGGATCGCAAATCGTTTCTGCAAGCCGGCCACCTGCCCACGCTCGTCGCCGCCTTCCTGTACTTCGACCTCGCCTTCATGGTGTGGGTCATCCTCGGCCCGCTCGGCGTGCAGATCGCCGCCGACCTCGGCCTCACGCATGCCCAGAAGGGCATGATGGTCGCCACGCCGGTGCTCGCCGGCGCGCTGCTGCGCGTCGTGATGGGCCTGCTCGTCGATCACCTCAAGCCCAAGCTGGCCGGCACCATCGGCCAGGTCATCGTGATCGTCGCGCTCGCCTTCGCGTGGCAGTTCGGCATCGAGAGCTTCGAGCAGACGCTCATCCTGGGCCTTTTCCTCGGGGTGGCCGGCGCCTCCTTCGCGGTCGCGCTGCCGCTCGCCTCGCGCTGGTATCCGCCCGAGCATCAGGGCACCGCGCTGGGCATCGCCGGCGCCGGCAACTCGGGCACCGCGCTCGCGGCGCTGCTCGGCCCGGGGCTGGCGGCGGTGTTCGGCTGGGTGAACGTGTTCGGCCTCGCGCTGATCCCGCTCACCATCGTGTTCGTGCTCTATCTCTTCATGGCCAAGGACGCGCCCGAGTGCCCGCCGGCCAAGTCGCTCGCCGAGTACCTGCAGGTGTTGAAGGACCGCGACGCGTGGTGGTTCATGTTCTTCTACAGCGTCACCTTCGGTGGCTTCGTCGGGCTCGCCTCGTCGCTGACGATCTACTTCAACACGCAGTACGGGCTGGACGCGAAGACCGCCGGCTTCTTCACTGCCGCCTGCGTGTTCGCCGGCAGCCTGGTGCGCCCGATCGGCGGCAACGTCGCCGACCGCATCGGCGGCATCAAGAGCCTCACCGCGATGTACGTGTGCGCGGCCGCCGCGCTCGCCGTCGTCAGCGTCGGCCTGCCGCAGGCGTGGATGGCGCTGGCGGTGTTCGTGCTCGCGATGCTCGCGCTGGGCATGGGCAACGGCGCGGTGTTCCAGCTCGTGCCGCAGCGCTTCCGCAGGGAGATCGGCGTGATGACCGGGCTCGTCGGCATGGCCGGCGGCGTGGGCGGCTTCTACCTCGCCTCGAGCCTCGGCTACAGCCGCGAGCTCACCGGCAGCTACCAGAGCGGCTTCCTGATCTTCGCGATGCTCGCGATCGCCGCGCTGATCGGTCTCACCGCGGTCAAGCGCCGCTGGCGCACGACCTGGGGCGCGCCGCACCTGACCACGGCGAAGATCTGAGCGAGACCCGCGAACGACGGTTCGGCGCCATACTCTCGCCTTGCCATGGCGTCGAATCCCCCCATGCTCCAGGTCAGTCTCGGCCACTGCTCGCGCACCGGCCCGCGCCCGCGCAACGAGGACTTCTGCGGCGCGACCACGCCGGAGGGGCCGGAGCTCGACAGCAAGGGCCTGCTCGCCGCAGTCGCCGACGGCGTCGGCGGCCACGCCAACGGCCGCGAGGCCTCCGAATACACGGTGCGCGGGCTGCTCGCCGACTACTATGCGACGCCCGACACCTGGCCGGTCGCGAAGTCGCTCGACACCGTGATCGCGGCGCTGAACCGCTGGCTGCTTGCGCACGCGGCGAAATCGCGCGAGAGCGCCGGCATGGCGACGACGCTGTCGGCGATCGTGCTGCGCGGGCGGCGCTACCACATCGCCCACGTCGGCGACTCGCGCATCTACCGGCTGCGCGGGGCGGCGCTCGAGCGGCTCACGACCGACCACCTCTGGGAACACCCCGAGCTCGACAGCGTGCTGTCGCGGGCGGTCGGGCTCGATGCACACCTGTCGGTCGATTACGCCGACGGCGAGCTCGCAGTCGGCGACGTGTTCGCGCTGCTCACCGACGGCGTCTGGCACGAGCTCGGCGAGGCCGGCATCGTCGAGCTCCTCGCCGCGACGCCGGACGCGCAGGCGGCCGCGACCCGGCTCGCGACCGCGGCCGAGCAAAGCGGCGCCCCGGACAACTGCACGGCGCTGGTGCTGCGCGTCGATGCGCTGCCGCGCGACCGCCTGCGCGACACCGTCGCGCGCCTGGCCGCACTGCCGCTGCCGCCGCGCCTGAAGCCCGGCCAGACGCTCGACGGGCTCAGCGTCGACGCGGTTTTGCACGAGTCGATCGCGACGCTGCTCTACCGCGTCGTCGATCGCGACGGCCACGCGCTGGTGATGAAGACGCTGCGCCCGGACACCGTCGATGCCGGCGCGCTCGCCGCGCTCGCCCACGAGGAATGGCTCGCGCGGCGTGTCACCGACGCGCACTTTCCGGCCGTCGTGCCCTGGCCCGAACGCGCCCACCTGTACTACCTGATGAGCTGGCACGACGGCGAGACGCTGAAGGCGCGGCTCGCGCGCGGCCACCGCTTCGGCCCCGCCGAGCTCGCCGAGCTCGGCGTCAGGCTGCTCAAGGGCGTCGGTGCGCTGCACCGGCTCGCGATCGTGCATCGCGACATCAAGCCCGACAACCTGCACCTGGACACGGGCGGACGCCTGCGCATCCTCGACCTCGGCGTGGCGGCCTCGGACGGCGGCGACGCCGCCTTCGGCGAGATCAACAACCCCGGCACGCCGAGCTACATGGCCCCGGAGCTGTTCGCGCCGCAGCCGCCACCGGCGAGCGAGCGCACCGACCTCTACGCCGCCGGCGTGACCCTGTACGAGCTGCTCACGCGCCACTACCCGTACGGCGAGGTGGAGCCGTTCCAGCGCCCGCGCTTCGGCGAGCCGGTGCCGCCGACCCGCTACCGCCCCGATACGCCGGCGTGGCTCGAAGCGGTGCTGCTCAAGGCGGTCGCGCGCGATCCGAAGGAGCGCTTCGAGACCGCCGAGGAGTTCATGCTGGCGCTCGAGCGCGGCGCCCACCGCCCGCTCGCGATGCCGCACCGCAAACCGCTGCTCGCGCGCGACCCGCAGCTGGGGTGGAAGCTCGTGGCCGGCACGTCGCTGGTGCTGAACCTGCTGCTCATCGTGCTGTTGGCCGTGCGCGGGACCGCCTGAACGCCAGTGCGACGCGCGATCGTCGCCGCTGCGGCAAGCGGCCGGGCCGGGTGCGCTGTTCGACGAGGTCACCTCGGCGCTCGATCCCGAGCTCGTCGGCGAGGTCCTCAACGTGATCCGCGGCCTCGGCGACGAACACCGGCTGACCATGCCGATGGTCACCCACCGATGGGTTTTGCGCGCGAGTTCGCGCACCGCGTGTGCTTCTTCCACGCCGGCCGGATCGTCGAGCAGGGGTCTCCGGAGCAGCTGCTCGCCGAGCCGCAGCACGAGCGCACGCGCCAATTTCTGAGCGCCGTGCTCGCGTCGCGTTGACGCGTGGGGCCGCAGCCGGCACGATGCGTCGGCATCGGCCCGCTGCGTGCGTCCTCGCGCGCCACGGCGGACAACGGCCGATGGCCTTGCCGCCGCAACCGGAACCGCGAATTCGAGGAAACCCGTAGTGCTCTCCTGCCCTGACCGCGCCCTGCCGTCCGCGCTTGCGGCGGTGCTCGACAACCTGCCGGCGACCGGATTGTCGCGGCATCTGCCCATCTTGGTCAGCGACCGTCGCGGCCGCATTCTCTACGTCAGCGAAGCGTTCTGCGACGCGGTGGGCTATTGCGCCGACGAGCTGATCGGTCGGGACTACCGGGTACTCGACTCGGGGCTGCACGACGACGCCTTTTATGCCGGAATCTGGGAAACCCTGCACGCGAACCGCGTCTGGCAGGGCGAGATCGCGAACCGGCACAAGGACGGCCGGCTGGTGTGGCGGGATCTGAGCATCTTCCCGCTCACCGGCCGGGACGCCGACGACGCCTGCTTCATCGGCGTGAGCGCCGACATCACCGAGCGCAAGACCGCGGAGACCGCGCACCGCAAGACCGAAGGCGTGCTCGAGCAGGTGGTGCAGAGCGACCCGGTGCCGACCTTCGTGATCAACGAGCGCCACGAGATCATCTACTGGAACCGCGCCCTCGAAGCGCTGACCGGCATCGCCGCGGCGTCGCTGATCGGGCAGCGGCAGGCCGGAAAGGCCTTCTACGGCGAGGAGCGGCCAAGCCTGGCCGACCTGATCGTCGACGGCCGCATCGACGCGCTCGAACGGTACTACCCGGGCCGCTACCGCCCCAGCCCGATCATTCCCGATGCCTACGAGGGCGAGGGGTTCTTCCCGCATCTCGATCCCTCCGGACGCTGGCTCACGTTCACCGCGGCGCCGCTGCGCGACGCCGACGGCTGCATCATCGGCGCGATCGAGACGCTGCAGGACACGACCGAGCGCAAGGCCGCCGTGGAATCGCTGCGCCGCTCGCAGGCCGAGCTCGAGGAGCTGGTCGAGAAGCGCACCGCCGAGCTGGCGCGTGCCAAGGCCGCGCTCGAGGCGGATATCGCCAAGCGGCAGGCGTCCGAGACCGAGCTGTTGCGCCGCAATGCCGAGCTCACCGAGGTCAACGAGCGCCTCAGGACGACGCAGGAGCAGCTTGCGCAGTCCGAGCGGCTCGCCTCGATCGGCCAGCTCGCCGCCGGGGTCGCGCACGAGATCAACAACCCGATCGGCTACGTGCAGTCGAACCTCGGCACGCTCGAGAACTACCTGCAGGACTTGTTCGACGTCGTCGCGGCGTTCGAGACCGCCCTGTCGTCGATGCCTGCCGCCGATGCCGCCACGGCCGCCGCGCTGGCGCTGCGGCGGGAGAAGGACCTCGACTTCCTGAAGGAGGACGTGCCGGCCCTGATGGCCGAGTGCAAGGAGGGCATCACGCGCGTGCGCAAGATCGTCGCCGACCTGAAGGACTTCTCGCGCATCGACCGCTCCCACGAGTGGGAGTTTGCCGACCTGCACCGCGGCCTCGAGAGCACGCTCAACATCGTCAACAACGAGATCAAGTACAAGGCCGACGTCGTGCGTGAATACGGCGCGCTGCCCGAGGTCGAGTGCCTGCCCTCGCAGCTGAACCAGGTGTTCATGAACCTGCTCGTCAACGCCGCCCATGCGATCGGCGCCGAGCGCGGCCGCATCACGGTGCGCACCGGCATCGACGGCGAGGGCGAGCGCGTGTGGATCGAGATCGGCGACACCGGCTGCGGCATCGCGCCCGAGGTCGTCGCCCACATCTTCGACCCGTTCTTCACCACCAAGCCGGTCGGCAGCGGCACCGGGCTGGGGCTGTCGCTGTCGTACGGCATCGTCCAGAAGCATGGCGGCAACATCGAGGTGGCCAGCCGGCCCGGCCACGGCACGACTTTCCGCATCACGCTGCCGGTTCGCCAGACGCGCGGGAGCGCCGAGCAGTGAGCAGTCCGTCCGCCCGGCCCGCCACCATCGTCTGCGTCGACGACGAGGCCAACATCCTGTCGGCGCTGCGCCGCCTGTTCCGCCCGACCGGCCATCGCGTGCTGACCGCCGAGAGCGGCGCGGCCGGACTGGCGCTGCTCGAAACCGAGCGCGGCGAGGTCGACCTGGTGATCTCCGACATGCGCATGCCGGTCATGGACGGCGCGCGCTTCCTCGGCGAAGTGCGCCGGCGCTGGCCGGCCGTGGTGCGCATCCTGCTGACCGGCTACGCCGACATCGACTCGACCATACAGGCGATCAATCAGGGCGAGATCTACCGCTACATCGCCAAGCCGTGGAACGACGGCGACGTGCTGCTGACCGTGCGCGAGGCGCTCGAGCGGCTCGCACTCGAGCGCGAGAAGGCCCGACTGGAAGCGCTGACGGCGCGCCAGAACGAGGCGCTGCGCGCGCTCAACGCCAGCCTGGAGGACAAGGTGCGCGCCCGCACCGAGGAGCTGCATCTCGCCCACGAGCGCGTCAAGCGCAGCTTCTTCACGTCGATCCAGGTGTTCGCGAACCTGATCGAGCTGCGCGCCGGCAACGTCGCCGGCCACTCGCGCCGCGTCGCCGACCTCGCGCGCCGCATCGCCGCACAGATGGGACTGGACGGCCGCGCCTGCAACGACGTCTTCCTCGCCGGCCTGCTCCACGACATCGGCAAGATCGGCCTGCCCGATGCGCTGCTCGCCAAGCCCGAGAACAGGATGACCGGCGAGGAGGTCGGCATCGCGCGCAGGCATCCGGCCAAGGGCGAGCAGGCGCTGATGGCGCTCGAGGAGCTGCGCGGCGCGGCACGCCTGATCCGCAGCCACCACGAGCGCTTCGACGGCCACGGCTACCCCGACGGGCTCGCCGGCGAGACCATTCCGCAGGGCGCGCGCATCCTCGCGCTCGCCAACGAGTACGACGGCCATCTGCACGGCACGCTGACCGGCAAGCGCCTCGATCAGGACGACGCGCGGCGCATGATCCTGCAGGGCGCGCGCAAGCGCTACGATCCGGCCGTCGTCGATGCATTCGTCGCGCTGTTCGGCAAGCCGCCCGAAGCGCCCGCCGACGAGCGCGCCGTCGCGACCGCCGACCTGAAGCCGGGAATGTTCCTCGCGCGCGACCTGATCAGCCCGGACGGCGTGCTGCTGCTGGCGGCCGACTACATGCTCGACGACAACCTGATCCGCCAGATCCAGGGCTACGAGCACAGCGAAGGCACGCCCCTGACACTTTATGTGCGCAACAGGCGCGGCTGACATGAGCACGCCGCAAAACCCCGCCGGCATCGGTACGACCGCCAGGCTGTACGGCGTCGTGCTGGTCGGGCTCGCCCTGCTGCTGCTCGCGGTGAGCCTCGGCGTGCGCAGCCAGCTGATGGAGCATGCGCGCGCGATGGCCGAGAGCACGCTGGGCACGCTGGCCGACAGCAAGGATCGCGAGCTGCACCATTGGCTGGGCGACCTGAAGCTCAAGAACGCCAGGCCCGACGACGACACGCTTGCCAGCCTCCTCGCCGGACGCAGCCCGGACGACCCGTCGGTGTCGCTCGAGCAGCGGCTCGCCTGGCTCGTGCAGCGCTCGGACGAGTTCCGCTCGGCATGGCTGCTCGACCGCGACGGGCGCGCGGTCGCGGTGCCGGTGGTCGCGATGCCGCTGAGCCTGATCGGCGCGTT
>DAOMOP010000014.1:0-35969 GCA_035444405.1 Rhodocyclaceae bacterium | reverse complement strand
CGAGCCTCGACGCGCGCCCGCCCCCGGAGCTCGCGACGGTGCTGAGCGCACGGCCGCAGACCCGCGACGCCACGCAGCTCACCGATTTCTATGTCGACGAGCTGGACCGGCCGGCGCTCGCGTCGGTGACGCCGCTGCGCATCACCCGCGCCGGCGAGGCGACGACGACCGGCTTTCTCGTGATCGAGATCGACCCCGCCTACGATCTCTACCCGATGCTGCAGCGCGGCAGTCCGGCCGGTGCATCGCTCGAGACCTTTCTCGCACGTCAGGAAGGCTCGGCGGTGCGCTACCTCAATCCGCTGATGGACGCACCGCACGCGCTCGCGCTGCGCCTGGACGAAGCGGCACCGCCCCTGCTCGCGCTGCAGGCACCGAACGGCGAGCGAATCGTCGAAGGCCTCGACTACCGCGGCGTCGCCGTGCTCGGCGTGGTGCGGCACGTCCCGGAGATGGGCTGGATTCTCGTGACCAAGATGGATCTCGACGCGGCATACGCCGGCGCGCGGGCCGAGTTCGAGGGCATCGCCTGGCGCCTGGGCGCGCTGACGGCGCTCGTCGCGCTGCTGCTGTGGCTGGCCATCCGCCACGTGCAGTTCCAGGGCAACCTGCGCCAGCTCACGACCGATCTGGAGCACGCGCGCGTCGAGAACCAGCGCCAGGCCGCGGCCGCCGCGCTGGCGCAGAGCGAGGCGCGCTTTCGCGGCTTCTTCGAGCTGGCGATGGTCGGACTCGCGCAGACGTCGCCCGAGCGACGCTGGATGGAAGTCAACCCCGCGATGTGCGACATCCTCGGCCACGACCGCGACACGCTGCTGGCGAGCGAATGGTCCTCGCTCGTGCATCCGGACGACATCGAGACCGAGACGGCGGCATTCCAGGACATTCTTGCCGGCTGCTGCGACGACTACCACCTGACCCTGCGTTTCAACGCACCCGGGCGCACCGTATGGGGGTCGGTCGCGATGCGCGCGCTGCGCGACGCGCAGGGGCGCGTCGACTATCTGGTGCTGATCGTCGAAGACATCACCTTCCTGAAGGCGCGCGAAGCGCAGCTGCGCCGGGCGCTCGAAGAGCAGATCGCGCTCAATGGCCGTCTCGAGGAGGCGCGGCACCAGCTGCTGCAGTCCGAGAAAATGGCCTCGATCGGGCAGCTCGCGGCCGGCGTCGCGCACGAGATCAACAATCCGGTCGGATTCGTCGGCTCGAACATGGGCACGCTCGGCCAGTACCTCGACAGCCTGCTCGCGATCGCGCGCTACGCCGACGAGCACTTCGGCGGCGACGAGGGCCTGCGCGCGCTGATGCAGGCGCGCGACTTCGCCTTCATCCGCGACGACGCACCGGCCCTGGTCGAAGAGTCGATGGAAGGCATCGTGCGCGTGCGCAAGATCGTCCAGGATCTGCGCGACTTCTCGCGCGTGGGCGAGAGCGACTGGCAGTGGGCCGATGTGCATCGCGGGCTGGACAGCACGCTCAACATCGTCTGGAACGAAATCAAGTACAAGGCCACGCTGAACAAGGAGTACGGCGACCTGCCGCAGATCTATTGCCTGCCTTCGCAGCTCAACCAGGTGTTCCTGAACCTGCTCGTCAATGCGGCGCAATCGATCACCGGGAACGGTGTCATCACGGTGCGCTCCGGCACCGATGCAGAGGGCGTGTGGATCGAGATCCAGGACACCGGCGGCGGCATCGCGCCCGAACACCTCGGCCGCCTGTTCGACCCCTTCTTCACCACCAAGCCGGTCGGACAGGGGACCGGGCTCGGCCTGTCGCTCGCATTCTCGATCGTGCGCAAGCATGGCGGCCGCATCGACGTCGACAGCGAGCCCGGCAAGGGCAGCCGCTTCCGCGTCTCGCTGCCGACCCGTCCCCCGAACGCGACCCCGCGGCAGCAGGCCGCATCCAGCCAATGCGAGGAACACACATGAGCCACCGTATTCTCCTGGTCGATGACGAGCCCGGCGTTCTCAACGCGCTGCGGCGACTGCTGATGCTGACCCCGTGCGCGTTCAACGGACAGCGCTTCCGGCTGCAGGTCGACACCTTCGGCGACCCCGCAGCGGCGCTGCGCGCGGCGGGCCACACCGCCTACGAGCTGGTGATCTCGGACTACCGCATGCCCGGCATGGACGGCGTGCAGCTGCTCAAGGGCGTGCGCGAGCTGCAGCCGCGGGCGGTGCGCTTCATCCTGTCCGGGTATGCGGACCTCGAGGCGCTGATCGGCGCGATCAACGAGGCGCAGATCAGCCGCTTCATCGGCAAGCCGTGGAACGACTACGAGCTCGTCGCGGCGATCGCGCAAGGCCTCGCCTACCGGGCGCTGCAGGTCGAGACCGAGCGGCTCGCCGACGAGCGGCGCATCGAACGCCAGCTCGCCACGCCCGAGGACATCGCGCGCAAGCAGCTCGAGGCCGAGGAGCCCGGCATCACGCGGGTGCGCTGGGGCCCGGACGGCTCGGTCATCCTCGACCCCGACCTGCAGGCCGAATACGAGCGCATGAACCCGCATGGCTGAGTACGACGAGCGCGCGCGAAGGCTGACCCTCAAGCTCGTCTATTACGGGCCGGCCGCGAGCGGCAAGACCACCAACCTGATGCGACTGCACGACGCGCTGCGGCCCGAGCTCAAGGGCGAGATCATGACGCTGGAGACGCACAACGACCGCACGCTGTTCTTCGACCTGCTGCCGCTCGGCTTCCGCGCGCCGTCGGGGCTGCTGATCAAGTTCAAGCTGTTCACCGTGCCCGGTCAGGTCGCCCACGACGGCACGCGCAAGGCGGTGCTGTCGCGCGCCGACGGCGTCGTGTTCGTCGCCGATTCGCAGCGCGCCCAGGCGGTCAACAACGGCGCCTCGTTCGACAATCTCGCCGACAACGCCGCGCGTGTCGGGCTCGATTTCGACACGCTGCCGCTGGTCGTGCAGTTCAACAAGCGCGACCTGCCCGACATCCTGACCACCGAGGAGATCGCCGGGCGCTGGGCCGGCGCGCCGTGGCCGATGAAGCTGGCGAGCGCGCTGACCGGCCACGGCGTCATCGACACTTTCGCGGCGCTGCTCGCGACGCTGTATGCGCGCGTCGCGCCGACCTACGGCCTCGACACGGAACACGGACTCGGCGAGCGCGACTTCGTCACCGCCGCACTCGGGAGGCCGTCATGAAGCTGCCCGACGGCGCACTGGCCGGCACGCCGCTGCCGCACGAGAGCTTCGACCGCGAGTGGGCGCTGGCCGAGCTGCTCGGCGCCGACGAGCAGGCCGACCTCGCGCAGCGGCTCGGCAGCCTGATCGGCGCACCGGTGGCGCTGGTCGCAGGCACTGACGCGCCGGCGGCCGACGATCGCCACGCGGCGGCGCTCAAGCTCGACATCGAGCCGCTCGGCTGGCTGAGCGGCCAGCGCGCGCATGCCGACGCACTCGACGCCGCGGCCGCGCTGGTCCGACACATCCTGATGGCACGGCAGCGCTACAAGATGGCCTCGGCGCTGCACATCGAGAGCGTACACGCCGACTACGTCGCGCTGATCGACAAGCACCACGCGCTGGAGGCCTCGGAAGCCCGCTACCGCGCGCTCGCCGCAGAGCTCGAGGCGCGCGTGGCCGAGCAGGTGCAGCTGATCGAGACGCGCCAGCGCCAGCTCTACCAGGCCGAGCGGCTGGCGAGCATCGGCCAGCTCGCCGCCGGCATGGCGCACGAGATCAACAACCCGGTCGGCTTCGTGCGCAGCAACCTCAATTCGGCGCGCAGCTACGTCAATCAGCTCGCCGGCGCGCTGCAGGCGGCCGAGCAGGGCGACGCCGAGGCGTGGCACAAGATCGACGCGCGCTTCGTGCTCGAGGACTTCTCCGCGCTGCTCACCGACTGCATCGACGGCATCGACCGCGTCGCCGCGATCGTGCGCGATCTGAAAGGCTTCTCGAACGTCGATCGCGACGAAGTCGGCGAGATCGATTTCCATGCCAGTCTGGGCGAGCTGTGCCGGCTCCTCAAACCCCGGCTGCCCGGCGGCGCACGCCTCAAGGTCACCGGCGAAGCCGCGCACCGGCTGCCGTGCCGCCCCGGGCATCTCCACCAGGCGCTCTTCAACGTGCTCGACAATGCGATCAGGGCGATCGCGCCCGGCGGTTCCATCATGATCCGCTGCAGCCTCGCCGGCGGCCGCCAGCGCGTCGAGATCGCCGACGACGGCTGCGGCATCGCGCCCGCGGCCCTGCCGCGCGTGTTCGATCCGTTCTTCACCACCCGCGAGGTCGGCCACGGCATCGGGCTCGGGCTCACTCTCGCACGTGACGTGATCCTCGCCCAGGGCGGACAGATCCGGCTCGACAGCCGCCCCGGCGAAGGCACCCGCGTGTACATCGAGCTGCCGCTGGAAATCGTCGGATGAGTCAGTTCGGACGCTATTTCACCGGCCAGCCGGCAAGCGCCTCCGAGCCGGCGCCCAAGGAGGCGTACCGGCTGCTGCTGGTCGACGACGAACCGGGCGTGCTGAAGGCCCTCACGCGCGTGTTCCGCCAGGAGGCCTACGAGGTCGTGACCGCGGCCGATGCGCGCGAAGGGCTGGCGCGGCTGCGCGATCGCAGGATCCACCTGGTGATCAGCGACTACATGATGCCGGGCATGAACGGCGCCGAGTTCCTCAGGGAGGTCAAGGCGCTCAGCCCCGACACGCTGCGCATCATGCTGACCGGACACGCCGACACCGGCGCGGTGATGGGCGCGATCAACGAGGGCGCGGTCTACAAGTTCATCCTGAAGCCGTGGAACGACGACGACCTGCGCGTGACGGTGGCGCTCGCGCTCGAGCAGTTCGACCTGGTTCAGCGCAACCGCGCGCTCGCGCAGGACAACACGAAGAAGAGCAAGGAGATCGAGGCGCTCGCGCGCATCAGCGCCGGCCACGCGAGCCGGCTCGGCATCGCCCTGCACAAGAAGAACCTGCTCACCGACGCGCAGCTGCAGGAGCTGCACCGGCTGCACCAGGCGCGCCGTGAGCCGCTCGTCACGCTGCTGCTCGAGAAGGGCTGGCTCGACGAGCGCCGCATCCGCGCGTTCCTCAAGCGCGACCTGCTGATCGACGAGGTCGCGCTGGCCGAGATCGCGCCCGAGCCGGCGCTCGCCGACCTGCTGCCGCGCAGCCTGTGCGAGCGCCAGCTGATCGTGCCGGTGGCGATCGACGGGCGGCGCCTGACGCTGGCGATGGCCGACCCGATGGACACCGCGCTGACCGACGAGATCCGCTTCACCGCCGGCCTCGAGCTGCAGATCGTGATGGCCGACGTCGCCGCGATCCGCGAGCGCATCGCCGCGCTGTACGGCGACACGGTCGACATCCGCGAGCTCGAGACGCTGGCCGCGAGCGCCGATCCGTACGAAGGCATCGAGATCGTCATCGAGGAGGACGATCTCGTGCCGCTCGACGTGCTGCTCGCCGACAGCGACGCCCCGCCGGCCATCCGTCTGGCCAACGCGGTGGTGCTCGAGGCGATCCGCCTCGGCGCCTCGGACATCCACCTGCAGCCGCGCGCCAAGGCGGTGGTCGTGCGCTACCGCATCGACGGCGTGCTGCAGGACAAGATCCAGATCCCGCACCACCTGCACGGCTCGCTGGTGTCGCGCTTCAAGATCATGGCCGAGCTCGACATCGCCGAGCGGCGCCGCCCGCAGGACGGCCGGCTCACCGTCAAGACGCCGCTGAAGATCGTGGACCTGCGCATCTCGACGCTGCCGACCATCAACGGCGAGAAGATCGTGATGCGCCTGCTCGACCGCAACGCCGCAGTGCCCTCGCTCGGCGAGCTCGGCTTCCGCCCCGAGGATCTGGGCCACCTGCGCGCGTGCATCGACCGGCCGCAGGGCATCATCCTCGCGACCGGACCGACCGGCAGCGGCAAGACCACGACGCTGTACTCGCTGCTGCAGGCCAACGCCGACGCCGGCAAGAACTACGTGACGATCGAGGATCCGGTCGAGTACTACCTCGACAGCGCCGGCCAGGTGCTGATCAAGGAGAAGATCGGGCTGACCTTCCCGTCGGTGCTGCGCGCGATCCTGCGCCAGGATCCGGACGTGATCCTGATCGGCGAGATCCGCGACTTCGACACCGCCGAGGTCGCCTTCCACGCCGCGCTGACCGGCCACCAGGTGTTCTCGACGCTGCACACCAACTCGGCGGTCGCGACGATCGCCCGCCTGCTCGACCTCGGGCTGAAACCCTACGTGATCGCCTCCGCGCTCGAAGCGGTGCTCGCGCAGCGCCTGGTGCGTGCGGTCTGCCCGGCCTGCCGCGAGGAGGTCGCCCCCGATCGCGAGCTGCTCGCCCGTCTGGGCGGCGCTTTTCTCGAGCGGCCGCCGCGCAGCTTCGTCGGGCGCGGCTGCAATCTGTGCCAAGACTCCGGCTACAAGGGGCGCATCGGCCTGTTCGAGCTGTTCGCGATGAACGGCGCGCTGCGCGACGCGATCGGCAGCGGCGGCAGCCTGCTCGAGATCGACGCGCTCGCACGCGCGGCCGGCATGCTGAGCCTCGCCGACGACGGCTACGCGAAGGTCGATGCGGGTCGCACCACGCTCGCCGAGGCCTTGCGCGTGCTGGGTCCGGTCAACAAGGAGCGACGCTGATGCTGAACACTTTCGAATGGGACCGGCACTACCACACGGGCATCGACGAGATCGATGCGCAGCACCGCGAGCTCGTCCGCATCCTCAAGGGCGTGATCGAAGCCGCCGACGGCGGCGGGCCGGCCGAGCTGGCCCGGGTCGGCGAACTGCTCGAGACACTCGAGCACCACGCGGCGGGCCATTTTGCCGAGGAAGAGGCGCTGATGGCGCGCCACGGCTGCGATGCCCGCCACATCGTGGCCCACACGCGCCAGCACGAGCTCTTCGTGCGCCACATCCGCACGGCGAGAACCGAGTATCTCACCGCCGGCGGTCCGGCCGACGTGCTCGAGCTGCTGGCGAACTTCATCACCGGCTGGCTCGTCTTCCACGTGCTCGGCGCCGATCGCGACATGGCCGGCCAGATCGCGCGCATCGAGGCCGGACAGATTCCGGAGCGGCGCAGCATTCCCGAGCACGACCAGGAAGGCGGCCCGACACGGATACTGGTCGACGCGATGGGACGCCTCTACGATCTCGTCGCGCAGCGCAGCCTCGCCCTCGCATCGGCGCGCGACGAGCTCGCGGCACTGAACATGCAGCTCGAGCAGCGCGTGGCCGAGCGCACGGCCGATCTCGAGCGCGCGCTGGCCGAGGTCGAGCGCACGCGCGAACAGCTGCTGCAGTCCGAGAAGATGTCGGCGATCGGCCAGCTCGCCGCCGGCGTCGCGCACGAGATCAACAACCCGATCGGTTTCGTGAGCTCCAACCTCGCCAGCCTGAAGCAGTACGTGGGCAAGCTGCTGGCGCTCGTCGCAGAGCTCGAGGCGCGCATCGACACGCTGGACCCGCCCGCACCGTTTCGCGACGCGCTGCGCGCGCTCAAGGACGCCGCGGATTTCGAATTCCTGCAGGAGGACGTCGGCGATCTGCTCGCCGAATCGTCGGACGGGCTCGAGCGCGTCAAGAAGATCGTCCAGGACATGAAGACCTTCTCGCACGTCGACAAGGCCGAGTGGGAGCATGCCGACGTGCACCAGATCCTCGAGAGCACGCTGAACGTGGTCGCCCACGAGCTCAAGTACAAGGCCGAAGTCGTGCGCGAATACGGCGACATCCCGCCGATCCGCTGCCTGCCGGCGCAGATCGGTCAGGTGCTGATGAACATCCTGGTCAATGCCGCGCAGGCGATCGAGCGCACGCCCGGGCGCATCACGCTCGCCACGCGCCCGCTCGCCAGCGGTGTCGAGCTGACGATCGCCGACAACGGCAAGGGCATGACGCCCGAGGTGATGCGGCGCATCTTCGACCCGTTCTTCACCACCAAGCCGGTCGGCAAGGGCACCGGCCTGGGCATGTCGATCTCGTACGAGATCGTCAAGCGCCACGCCGGCGAGCTGCACGTCGACAGCGCGCCCGGCCAGGGGGCACGCTTCACCCTGCTGCTGCCGCTCGACCCCACCGCTCAGGGCTGAGGAAGGGCGGCGGCCGGTTCCGGCGGCCGCCCGGAGCGGCCGGCGCGCTCGGCGACGCGAAACGCCTCGCGCAGCTCGTCGCGCAGCCGCGCGTCGTCCCACGGCTTGGTGAAGAACTTGTAGATCGCGCCGCGATTGACCGCCTGCGTGATGGTCTCGACTTCCGAATAGCCGGACAGCACGATGCGCACCGTCTCGGGATGGAGATCCTTGACGCGCGACAGGAACTCGGTGCCGTTCATGTCCGGCATGCGCTGATCGGAGACGACGACCTGCACGTGATGCTGCGCCAGCAGGTCGAAGGCCTCGGACGGGCGGGTGGTGGCCAGGATCCGGTAGCCGTCGGGGCGCAGCAGGCGCTGCAGCGCGCGCAGGATGTTCGGCTCGTCGTCGAGCAGCAGCAGCGTGCGCGCGCGCTCGCCGACGTGATCGGGGGCCGGCAGCCGGCGCGCCTCGCGCAGCAGCGTCGCGAGGTCGTCCGGCGACAGCGGACGGCTGAACAGATACCCCTGCATCGACGCGCAGCCGCGGCGGCGCAGGAAGTCGAGCTGCCCTTCGGTCTCGACCCCTTCGGCCAGCACCGCGATGCGCAGGCTGTCGGCCAGCGCGATGGTCGTGATCGCGATCGCCGCATTGGTCGGGTTGGACGTGATGTCGGCGACGAAGGACTGGTCGATCTTGATCTTGTCGAACGCGAAGCGCGACAGGTAGGCGAGCGACGAGTAGCCGGTGCCGAAGTCGTCGAGCGACAGCCGCACCCCGAGCTCGTGCAGCTCGCGGCTGGTCCGGATGGCGGTCTCGACGTCGTCGACGAAGGCGCTTTCGGTCAGCTCGACCTCCAGACAGCGCGGCGGCAGGCCGCTTCGCTCGAGCGCGCGGCGCACCGTGCTGATCAGGTTGCGGTCCTTGAACTGGCGGACCGACACGTTGACCGCAACGCACAGCTGCGGCAGGCCCTCGTCCTGCCAGCGCTTGTTCTGCCGGCACGCCTCTTCGAGCGCCCACGTGCCGAGCTGGAAGATCAGGCCGCTCTGCTCGGCCACCGGGATGAAGATGCCGGGCGGCACCTCGCCCAGTTCCGGGCTGTGCCAGCGCATCAGCGCCTCGACGCCGTTGACGAGCCCGCTGCGGATATCGACCTGCGGCTGGTAATGCAGCGCGAGCTCGCCGCGCTCGAGGGCGAGCCGCAAGTGGCTTTCGATGGCGAGGCGCTGGCGCACCGCCTCGCCGAGCGGCTCGGTATAGAAGCAGTACTGGTCGCGGCCGCGCCGCTTGGCCTCGTACATCGCCGTCTCGGCGCGCTGCAGGAGCTCCTGCGAGGTGCCGCCATCGTCCGGGAAGATGCAGATGCCGAGGCTCGCGCTCGGATAGACCTGCTGCCCGTCAGCGACCACCACCGGGCGGCGCAGACTGTCGACCAGCCGCCGCGCGAGCCGCGCCGTGTCGTCGGGCATCTCGAGCTGCTCGACGATGATCAGGAACTCGTCGCCGCCCAGCCGCGCCAGCGTCATGTCCTCGTGCAGCTGCTTCTGCAGCCTGCCGGCGAGCTCGACCAGCACGTCGTCGCCGACCGCGTGCCCGAGGCTGTCGTTGATGCGCTTGAAGTGATCGAGATCGAGATGCAGCACGCCGATCGCATGGCTCTGGCGCCGCGCCCGCTCGATCGCATGCTGCAGCCGCGACAGCGCCAGCAGGCGGTTGGGCAGCTGCGTGAGCGGATCGAAGTGCGTCAGCCGCTCCTTCTCGGCCTCGCTGCGGCGCAGTCGGCTCAGGTCGGTCATCACGCCGACGTAGTGCGTCGGCGCGCCGGCCTCGTCGCGCACCGTCGTGATGCTCAGGAGCTGCGGATAGACCTCGCCGTTCTTGCGGCGATTCCACACCTCGCCCTGCCAGTAGCCGGTCGCGAGCAGCGTGCGCCACATCGACTCGTGCGATTCGGGGTTCTGCAGCCCGGATCGGAGCATCGACGGGTTGCGCCCGAGCGACTCTTCGGCGCCGTAGCCGGTGATCTCGGTCCAGGCATGATTCACCGACACGATCGCCGGCGCGAGATCGGTGATGACGATGCCGTCGCGCGTGTTGGCGAGCGCCGCGAACGCCTGGCGCTGGATCGCCTCCTGCTCGGAGCGCTTCGCCGCCGTCGCCACGAGCAGCGCGAACTCGTTGAGCCACTTCGCCTGCGGCTGCGCCGGCGTATCGGGCTGCCTGGCGTACACCGCGAGCACGCCGGGGATCCGTCCGTCACCCGGTGGCAGCGGCTGATGCCAGCCGTGCGCCAGCCCCGACGCGGCGGCCAGGCGATGCCAGACGTCGACGGTGCGATCCGCGGTCCCGACGTGCACCTCGAACGGCTGCTCGTCGGGACGCCCGGCCAGCGCCGCCAGCAAGGCCTCGCCCAGTTCGCCGAGGCAGGCCCGATAGTCTTCGCCGAGGCTCGCGACGGCACGGTGCGTGATCCGCCTTCCGCCACGGTCGGCGAGCACGATCGCGGCCCGGCAGTCGCCGAAGCAGCGCTCGACCTGCCGCACCGTCGCCTCGAGAATCGACTGCAGCGACTGCCCCTCGAGCTTCATCTCGCGCAGCTCGATGCGCGCCGCCCGCACGCGGCTCGCGATCGTCTCGTCGGTGACGTCGTTCCAGGTACCGACGATCTCGACCGGCTTGCCCTCGGCATTGCGCACGAGGCGCTGGCGGTCGTGGATCCACAGCAGGCGCCCCGACCGGTGCCGGAAGCGGTATTCGATGTCCAGCTCGCCTCGCCTGACGACCTCGTGCTGCGCCGCCAGCGCGTGCGCCTGGTCCTCGGCATGCAGGTTCGCCCACCACCAGTCCGGCGACAGGCACGCCCCGGGTGCGTAGCCGAGCATGCGCTCGACGTTCTCGCTGACCCACACCGGGATCCTGCGCTCGCCTTCGAGGCGCAGGCGATACGTCAGCGCGGGGCTGGCTGCCAGCACCTGCTTGTAACGGTCTTCGAGCGCCTCGCGCCGTTGCCGCTCGGCGATGACCTGGCGCGCGCGGGACACCTTCTCGAGCACGTGCGGCAGCATGTCGAGCCAGGCGCCGTCCTGCACCACCAGATCGTCGGCACCGAGCTGCAGCGCACGCGCCGCCAGCTCCTCGCACGCCTCGGCGACGCTCAGCACGACCGGCACCGCGAGCGCCCGCTCGTGCCGCAGCCGGCGCACGAGCTCCAGCGCGTCGAATTGCGGTGGACGGTGCTCGGCCAGCACGACGTCGCAGCGGCCGGCGGCGTCGTCGCGCGCGGCCAGCCACGCCAGCACCTCGCCGGTCGAGCCGGCCGCTTCGAGGCGCAGGTGGGGCGCCGCGCGCGCAAGATGGTTGCGCAGCAGGGAGCGCTCGCCGTCCGGTCGCCCGCAGTGCAGCACATGCAGCGGCCGGCTGCGCAGCGCCTCGCGCCAGGCCGCATCACGCGCGCTGCGCAGGCGCGCCGGCAGCGCGACGAGATAGCCGTCGTTCTTGACGACGTAGTCGTGCGCGCCGGCCCGCAGCGCCGCCATCGCCGCATGCGCGTCGCCGGCCCCGGTCACCAGCACGACCGGCGGCCGCTCGCGTCCGGGCCGCCCGGCATCGAGCAGCTCGAGACCGCTGCCGTCGGGCAGGCGCAGATCGGTCAGCAGGACGTCGCACGCATCGCGGTCGAGTGCCTGCCGCGCCTGCGCGATCGTCGGCACGATCTCGAGGACGATATCGGGCGCGTGTGTCGCGAAGGCGCGCTGCGCCAATCTCGCATCGATCGCGCTGTCTTCGACGTACAGGACACGCATGGACAAGGTTCGCCTTCCACTGCGCCCGGCCGGCGCCGGGCGGATTCTTCGCGGACGGGAACCTTATCACCAAACGTCACGGCGCGCAGTGCGACGCTTCACACCCTCGCCCACATCGCCGCAGCGAGCGCCGCCGCGCCACAGCAGCCGCCGTGGCGGGCGTCGAGCCTCCGGTGGTGGCACGCGTGCGGAAAACTCAGTCCTTGCCGCCGGCGGCCTTCTGCTCCGCCTCGAACAGCATCGTCGCGAGCGAGGTGAGCCCCTCCTGCTGGGCGGCCTCGGAGATCTCCTCCATCGTCGCGCCGCGGTCGATCATGCGGGCCGTCTCGCTCGAGGCCGGGATCTGCTGGCGGAACTCCCTCAGGCGCGCGGCGACGGCGCCGCCGACGCTGGCATCGAGGTCGGCGCCGGGCCCGCCGTCGAGCCCCTGCTCGCACGCTTCGAAGAGCGCACCGGCGAGGGCGTGCAGGCCTTCCTCGGTCGCACACACCGAAATCTCGTCGGGCGGTGCGCCGCGATCGATGGCCGCGGCGGTCTTGCTGCCGCTGGGCAAGGTCGGTCGGAACGAGCTCAGGATCTGCGTGATCGCATCCATGTAGAAATCCTCCTGGTATCGCCTTGCGCGTGAGCGCTTCCAGTATAGGAGCCGGGCACCGCGGCAGCCATGCACGAAGCGCCACGCGTCGCCCGAGGCGGTGCGCAGCACGCGGGCGCTAGCGCACGCACTGCAGTTCGCCCGACGACACGACCACCGCGCAGCTGAGGATGCCGCACTGGCAGTGCCGGATCATTACCGGCGCGCGCGAGCTGCCGATGTTCACGCCCGCCGAGCACACGCATTCCTGCGGCACCGGCGCGGGCTGGGCGAAGGCCGGCTCCGGCGACGAGCCGAGCACGACGAGCAGCGCCGCCGCCAGCACGCCGCCGACGGCGATCCCCGAATACAGCAACGAAGTCCGCTTCATGTCGCTCCTCCTCGTTCCGAATGCACACACGCGCCGTCCCCGGCGATACCGGCGCCTGCGCCCGCCAGCCACGGCCGCTCGGCGCGCGGCTTCCGCGTCCCGGCGGCAGCGCATCGGCATCGCTTTGCTCAGCATAGTCCACGGTTGCGCCGATGGCGTGCTGCCCGCACGCGAGCGGGCCCGGCTCACGATGCGCGGCGGCGGCGCGCGGCCACCCGTGCTAGACTCCGTCCAATGTCTGGTGCATGAACCGGACATGCCTGTTGGCTGGACGCTGCATCGGCACCGCGCCCGCTCCGCGACCCGGGCCCGACGGTGCGCCGGCGCTCTGTCGCGATCCCCAGGCGCGATACCGCGGACGCGTCGCTGCGAACGGCGCGACTGCCGGCGCCCACGGCCGGCCCTCCAGCCACTGCGTAAGTTCCCGCGGCAAAGGAGATCCGGTGTGTCTCGAACAAGCATTTCGGTCATCGCTTCCACGCTCGTCCTCATGGTGCTCGCCGTGCTGGCCGGCACTGCACTGGCCGCCGCGCCGGCGCAGGCGCCGGACGCTTCGGCCGGCGGCTTCAGCCGCCTGGCCGACCTGCTCGAGGACGAGGAGACGCGCAACGCGCTGATCGCCGAGCTGCGACGCCTCGGCGACGAACAAGCCGCCGAGGCGCTCGCGGCGGCCGAGCCCACGGTGCCGATCGCACGGCGCATCGCCGCTCTGACCCAGACCATCGCCGAAGGCGTGGTCGACGAGGGCACACAGGCGGCGCGCTCCCTGACACAGGCCTGGCAGCGCCTCGGCAAAGCGGATCCCGCCGAGCTCGCCTGGTCGCTCGGCGCATTCGCCGTGCTGGTGGGCGGCACCTTGCTCGCGTTCGTCGTGCTGAGCGGGCTTGCCGGCCTGGCCTTCCGGGCGCTCGATCGCTACGCCGCGACGCCCGACGGGGCGCTCGCCGTGCTGCGGCGTACGCTCGCGGTCGTCGGCGCGGTCATGGTCGAACTGGTGATCGTTGGCCTGGCCTGGCTCTCGGGCTATGCCATCGCGCTGTTCGCGCTCGGCACGCCCGGCGCGATGAGCGTGCAGCAGTCGCTGTTCCTGAACGCCTTCCTGATGGTCGGGCTCGTGCGCATCGTCGTGCGCATCGTGTTCTCGAAGCGCGGCGAGCACCTGCGCGTGGTGCCGATGCAGGCCGAGGAAGCCGCCTACTGGAACGCCTGGCTGTCGCGCATGGTGTTTTTCATCGGCTATGGCCTGCTGCTGGTCGTGCCGTCGATCAGCCTGCATCTGTCGGCCGAGCTGGCACGCGCGACGGCCATCGTGATCATGCTGGCAGCCTTCGTGAAGGCCGCGGTGATCGTGATGCAGAACCGCAACCGCGTGCGCAGCGCACTCGACATGATCGCCTTCCGCATGCAGACGCCGTTCGCGCGCATCGCCGTCGGCATGGGCGCGCGCGTGTGGCATGTCGTCGCGATCGCCTATCTGGGTGCGATCCTCGCCACCGCCATCCTGTATCCGCAGCAGGCCCTGCCGTTCATGCTCGCCTCGACCGCACAGACGCTCGTCGCGGTGGCGATCGGCATCTTCGTGTCGGCGCTGCTGAGCCAGGTGATCCTGCGCCGCATCCGCCTCGGCGAGGAGACACGCGCGAAGTTCCCGCTCCTCGAGGCGCGCCTCAACGCCTACATCCCGACCGCGCTGAAGATCGCGCGCTTCGCGATCCTCGCCGTCGTCGCCGCCGTCATCCTCGACGCGTGGTCGCCGTTCGACCTCGGCGCCTGGCTGGGCTCGGACGCCGGCGCGCTGCTGCTCAGCCGCATCGTGTCGGTCGCGCTGATCGTCGCCCTGGCGGTGGCGCTGTGGCTGCTGGTGGCGAGCTGGATCGAGTCCCGGCTCGGCGCGGGCAACGGCGACGGCGAGCCCAGCCCGCGCACGCGCACGCTGCTGACGATCTTCCGCAACGCGATCGCGATCGCGCTGGTCGTCGTCACGGTGATGGTCGCACTCGCCGAGATCGGCATCAACATCGCACCGCTGCTCGCCGGCGCCGGCGTGCTCGGCCTGGCGATCGGCTTCGGCGCCCAGAAGCTCGTACAGGACGTCATCACCGGCGTGTTCATCCAGCTCGAGAACGCGATCAACGTCGGCGACGTGGTCACCGCGGGCGGCACCACCGGCGTGGTCGAGAAGCTCACGATCCGCTCGATCGGCCTGCGCGACCTGTCCGGCGTCTATCACCTGCTGCCCTTCTCGTCGGTCGACATGGTGTCGAACTTCATGCGCGACTTCGGCTATCACGTCGGTGAATACGGCGTCGCCTATCGCGAGGACACCGACCAGGTGGTCACCCACCTGCAGGCGGCGTTCGACGCGTTGCGCGCCGACCCCGAGCACGCGCAGAGCATTCTCGGCGAGCTCGAGGTCCATGGCGTCACCGCGCTCGCCGACAGCGCGGTCAACGTGCGCGTGCGCATCAAGACGCTGCCGGGCATGCAGTTCGGCATCGGCCGCGCGTACAACCGCCTGGTCAAGCGCCACTTCGACGCGGCCGGCATCGAAATTCCGTTCCCGCACCTGACCGTGTACTTCGGTCAGGACAGGCAAGGCAACGCGCCGCCGGCGCGTGTGGAACTGCTCCGCGGGAGGCAGCGTGCGCCCGATGCCGCAGATGCGGCAGGTTCGATCAGTTCAGGGGCGGCAGCACCGCTCAGCCCCGCGAACGAGGAGTCCTCGGCGCGAAGGATTTGAACGCACTGCTGAGTCCGGAGATCACCGCCCTGGTTGCGCATGGCCGTGCCCGGCATGGCCCGCCCCGCATTGACCGATTCGCCCGCGCGCGTAGAGCCGTTTCACGCCCGGCACCGTCATCGAACGCTGCGCGTCGGTCCGCCGCCGGTCATCGCCGGCGCAGCAGGGGTGGCCGTCACGCCTCAGCGCGCCTCGGCACCATTGCCGATGACGGGACCCCGCCACAGATGCAGACCGATCGCGAGCGTCGTCAGACCGATGCCGATGAGATCGGACAGCCCGCCCGGCATCACCATCGTGAACGCGCCGATCCCCATGATGATGCGGCTCGCAGCCCCCATCGGGCCCCGCAGGTAGCCGATCACCGCAACCGACAGAAAACCGACGCCAAGCGAGGCGGAGATGATGGCCGTCAGGATCGCGCTCCAGTCGCCCGAGAGGGTGAGCACCGGGTTGAGGATGAACATGTAGGGGATGATGAACAGCGTGCACGCCAGCGTCAGCGAGTAGCGCGCGGTGCCCATGAAGGTGCCGCCACTGATGGCGATCGCCGCGAACACCCCCGCTGCGACCGGCGGCGTGATCGCCGATACGCTCGCGAAGAAGTACAGGAACAAATGCGCGGGCAGCACTTCGAAGCCCAGACTGATCAGCGGCGGTGCGAGCACGGCGGCGCCGACGGCATAGGCGGCCGGAGTCGGCATGCCCATGCCGAGAACGATCGCGAGCATCATCGTCAGCAGCAGTGACACGAGCACGTACTGGCCGCCGAGGCCGAGGATGACCTGCGCGAGGGTGACGCCGACGCCGGTGAGGTTGATCACCGACACGATGACCTGTGCCGCGACGATGATCATCGCGATGTAGGCGATGCCGAGCGCTGCACCGTAGAGACCGCTGGCGGTCTCGCGCCCGAGCCTGGCGAGCCTCTGCGGGACGGGATCGGATGACGGCGGCGCATGCGCGGGCGGGAACGGATCGCAGGCGGCTTCCTTCGCGATGCCGAGCATGGCCGAAGGGGCGACCGGCTGCCGGCGTTGCAGCAGCGTACTCGTCACCATCATCAGCGCGATGCTCACGACCGCCCAGAAGACCGCGAGCTGGATCGTGTAGCGCTGCAAGATGAAGTAGAGCAGGATGCCGATCGGCAGTACCAGGCTCACTGCGGCAAGCGGCGGACACGCCTGACGCCAGGTCGGAATCATGTTGTCGGGCAACGGCTGCAGGTCGTAACGCAGCGCGAGCAGATAGACACCCAGCAGCAGCGCGGCGAAGAACAGCATCGATGGCACGAACGCCGCGATCGCGACGTCGAGGTAGGGAATGCCGAGCAACTCGGCCATCAGAAAGGCGCCGGGGCCCATCACCGGCGGCATGATCTGGCCGCCGGTCGAAGCGACGGCCTCGATGGCGCCGGCGATATTGCGCTTGAAGCCGAGGCGCTTCATCAACGGAATCGTCAGCACACCGGTACTGGTGACGTTGGCGACGGTGCTGCCGTTGATCATGCCCATGAATGCGCTGCCGATCACCGCGGCCAGGCCGGCGCCGCCGCGCAGGCGGCCGCCGAGACGCATCGCGATGCGGATGAACGTGTCGCCGGCGCCACTGGTGTTGAGCAGCGCGCCGAAGATCAGGAACAGCGCGACCACCGTCGCCGACACGCCCATCAAGGTCCCCAGTACGCCGGCATCACCGAGATAGAAGGTGTAGATCAGCCGCTCGAACGAGATGCCGCGGTGGCCAAGGGCGCCGGGGATATGGCTGCCCCAGTGCGCATAGGCGAAAAACACGAGGATCAGCGTGACGAACATCCAGCCCAGCGTGCGGCGAACCGCTTCGAGGATCAGCAGCAGCAGCGCGATCCCAAAAGCCTTCTCGACCGATTCGCGAATGAACCAGTTGCTGACGACGATCTCATCGTAATTGACGAAGACGTAACCCAGGATAACCGCGCACGCGAGCGCGAGCACGATGTCGATGGCAAGCTGCAGTCGCGGGGCGCGCGTGTGGCCCTGGTAGAGCAGAAACACGAAAAAGAGCGCACCGCCCAGGTGGACGGCGCGCTGCTGGTAGTTCGGAAGCGTGCCGAGTCCGGCGGTGACGACGTGGAAGGCGACCCACGCGATTGCCAGGGCCGCGACGATCAGGCCGGGAACCCCGGTGAATCTGCGCAACAGGGATGCTCGCTCGTCCGACACGCTCGTGCTCCTTTTCCGTCAGTGCGATCGCTCTTTCGTTGCCGTGCCGCACGGGCAGGCGCCGGCGGCTGCGGCCGGCCATGCGCGGCCGCTCACAAGCATGCAGGTGTCAGTCGGCGTACTCGGGAGGAATCAGACGCTGCGGGACGTCGATGTTCTGCTCCTTGAGGTAGCGCACGACCCCGGCATGCAGCGGCGCCACCGCCGCCGCCAGCGTAAGCTGTACCGGATCCGACTGCGCGGCCGGGCCATAGCCGCTTGCAGCCGCAGCAATGCCTTCCGGCGAAAACGCTCGCTTGACAATCTCATAGACGAGGTCCGCCGACAGGGAAGTGGTCGTATTGATCCCGATCGCCGTCTGGACCGTCACCGACGTTTCGGGCTGCGCGCCGTAGTGCGTCCCGTTCTGCACCGTTCCGACACTGAAGTACGGGTAGGCCTCGGCGACCGCGGCCGCCTGTTCCCCGCTCAACGACAGCAGCCGGACCGGCCGCGAGGCGTGTGCCTGCTGGATGTAGCCGTCCGGATGCAGGCCGGCCTTCACGAAGCCGACGATGCGGCGATTCTGATACGCCTCGAGCGCGTCGCTGCCGCCGGCACGATACAAATTGAGATCGATGCCGAGGGTCCGGAGCACCGTTTCGGTTTGCCCCTCGGTGGCCGTGCCGCGGCCGCCCGGGTTGAATGGCTGGCTGCCGAGCGCCTCGAGGCTTTCGAGGCCGGATTCGGCCGCCACGACCCAGTTCAACGGCAGGGGCGCAAAGTAATAGAGCGTGCGCAGCTCTTCGCTCGGTGACCGGAACCCGCCTTCGCCGCGCACCGCCTCGAAGTCGTTCGACGTGACGGCGATGCCCATGTCCACCTCGCCGCGGAGCAAGGCCTCGGTCGAGGCCGCGGCGCCCCCGAGCTCCTGGATCGTGATACGGGCCTTGCCCTGCAGGACGTTGTTCCAGTCCGAGACGACGGCCACCTGATACGAGTAGAAGGCCGACGCGCTGTGCGTCCCGCCCATCGCGAGACGGGCTTGCGCGTGGGCGTTCAGCGGCAGAATCGTCACTGCGGCAAGGGTCGCGGCGGCGACGGTCCGGATGCCTAGGATATGCGCTGCACGGTATTGCATGAGTATCTCCTCTTCCATGGTGTGCTTGCCACGATGGCTGCGTCCGAGTCGGTGTTGTTGACGTCCCGGCAGGCGGACGTCGTGTCGTAACGCACGGACAACGCTATCACGTTTTTCGCAACGGTGAAAGCATCTTCTGCCGGTCGAATTTCTGTCGGTATACTTGTTGTCGAAACGAAACCGTCGGCGGCGGCTCGCGGGAACTCCCGGAGTCGATCCGCACCGGCTTGGTGTTCGGCAATCTTCTGTATACTCCGGCGCTCCGCAGGGCTCGGGAGCTCTGCGGATCAGCCGCGCGGCGAGGGTCGTCCAGTCGCGAACACGCCTGGAGGAAAATCATGGTGGATCGGAACAAATCGGACAGCGTCAAGACCGCAGCGCGCACGCTCGATCTGTTCGAGGTGTTTGCGCAGACGCAGGCGCCGCTGTCGCTCACGGACCTGTCGCAACGACTGCACGCGCCGATCAGCAGCTGCCACGCGCTCGTGCGCACGCTGCAGTCGCGTGGCTACCTGTACGTGCTCGAACGGCGCAAGCGCGTGTATCCGACCAAGCGCATGCTGCAGGTGGTCGAGGCGATCGCCGGTCACGATCCCTTGCTCGAGGCGGTTGCGCCGGTGCTCGAGCGCCTCCGTGATCGCCTCGGCGAAACGGTCATTCTCGGCAATCGCCAGGAAGACAGCGTGATCTACCTCGAGGTCGTCGAGGGCACCCATACCGTGCGCTACGCAGCCAAGCCCGGCGACGCGAAGCCGCTCCATTCGAGCGCGATCGGCAAGGCGATGCTCAGCGGCTTGAAACCGGATCAGCTGCGCGCGCTGCTCGAGCGGCTGCCGCTCGCGCGCGTCACCGCGAACACGCTCACCGATATCGACACGCTGCTCGACGACATCGAGCAGGGCCGGCGCAACGGCTACTTCGTCACGCGCGGCGAAAATGTCGAGGACGTGTCGGCGATTGCGATCCGCCGCGAAGTCAACGGCGAGCCGTTCGGCATCGCGATCGCCGGTCCGAGCGAGCGCCTGAGCCGCAACTTCGACGCATACTGCCGCGAGCTGATCGCGCAGGGCGACGCGCTATGCAATCTCTGAGGCCGTGTGGCGCTCGGCGCGCGCGGCCCGGCTGCACATCGCCAGGCAGACCAGACTGAGCGCGGCGAAGCCGGCGGGCAGCAGAAAGCCGGCCGAGTAGCTTCCCGACGCGGTGAGCACCACCGCGAACACGGCCGGTCCGATCAGCACGCCGAGATAGGTGAGCACGAGCACGGCGCCGGTCGCCTCGCCAACCATCTCCGGCGCATTGCGCTGTGCGACCGCGGCGAGGTAGACGCCGTTCCAGCCGACCGCCGTGCCGCCGGTCGCGGCGAATATCGCGACCACCAGCCAGAGGGGCCAGCCCGGCCCGACGCTCGCGACGAGCGAGAACAACACGATCATCGCGACCGCCAACCCGGAAAGCACCGCGATGCTGCTGCCGATGCGGTCGGCGATCACGCCCCACGCGATCCGTCCGCAGACCCCCGACAGATGGACGGCGGACATCACCAGACCGGCGACGACCAGACCGATCAGGAGTTCCTCGACCATGAACGCGACCAGATAGGTCAGCAATGAGAGCTGGCCCGCGGCGAGACAGCATCCGACCAGGCCCAGCCACATCGTCGTGCGGCTCGCGCGCAGCACGCGCAGCGCACCGGATCCGGCCGCACGAGCGCCGGGACGGCGGTCATCGTCCCAGCGCGCCCGCATCGGCTGCATCAGCACGGCCGTCACCGCGGCGATCAGCGCCAGCGTGGCAAAGGCCGTCGGCCAGCCGAACCACTGGGTCAGCGGCGGCGCGCCGATGCCGGCGATGATGCCCCCCAGCGGCACACCGGTCTGCTTGATCGAGAACACCAGGTTGCGCTGGCGGGCGGCGGTGAAGCGCGTCAGCAGATGCGCGGCGGCGGGATTGGTCAGTCCGTACGAGACGCCCAGCGCGAGCGTGCCGAGCAGTAGCGCGGCCGGAGAGGCCAGCATGATCACGAGGCATCCCGTGCCGGCGAAAAGCATCGCGTACTGACTCGTCCTGCAGCCGCCGATGCTGCGAACGAAGGCGCCTGCCTGGGCCGACACGAGCATTGCGACGCAGTACAGCAGGCTCATCTGAAATCCGAGCAAGGTGATCGACAGGCCCAGGCTGGCCGCCATCTGCGGTGCCACGGTCGGCACCAGCAGCATCGCCGCGCTGCACAACGCCTGCACGAGCGTGGTTGCGACCAGTACCACGGCCCCGTGCACCTCCTGCGCTTCGCGCGCTGCCTGTCGGTCGTTGCGCATTCTGATCGCTCCATGGTGCTACGGCCGTGTCACGCGGACATCCGGCGGCGCTTTTCGCGCTGCGGCCGGCATCGGTCTCCCGGACGCGGTCGCACACAAGCCGAGGTTTCGGTGTAGTATTCGCCTATCGGAAAACATTTTCTACCTGTCGAATACATGACCAGTTTATCCGAACGCCACGCAAACAGGAGACATTCATGCGCTTCGAGCACCTCATCGTCTCGCTCGACGGCCCGGTCCTGAGAGTCACGATCAACCGTCCCGACAAACGCAACGCCTTGTCCAGCGAAGCTCTCGGAGAGCTGGCACGGGCGTTTTCGCAGCAGGCGACGAACGAAAAGGTGAAGCTGGCGATACTGACGGGGGCCGGCCAGCACAATTTCGCGGCCGGCGGGGACCTGAAGAAACTCGCCGACGTGCGCTCCGAGGCGCAGACGCACGACATGGTGAAGGGCGCGCGCGAGGCACTCGACAGCATTCGCCGCTTCCCGGTCCCGGTCGTCGCGGCACTGAACGGCGATGCGCTGGGCGGCGGCGCCGAGCTCGCCGTCGCATGCGACTTCATCGTCGCCGCTCACGGCGCGCGCATCGGCTTCATCCAGGGGCGCCTGAACATCAGCACCGCGTGGAGCGGCGGCATCCGCCTGCTCGAGCGCGTCGGCGTGCCGCGCGCGCTGCGACTCCTTTGCCGAGCAGAGCTGGTCGGTGGCGAAGAGGCGCTCGCGATCGGCCTGGTCGACGCGGTCGCGGCCGACGGCGAGACCCTCGAAGACGCGGTACAAGCCTTCTGCAAGCCGATACTCGGCCAGACGCGACGTGTGCTGGGCGCTTTCAAGGAGCTCGCACGCGCGCACGGCGACGGGCAGCCGCGCGCGGCGCTGGACGCAATCGAGGTGCGTCGCTTCGTCGACGCCTGGCTGCACGACGATCACTGGCAGGCTGCCGACAGGGTTTTGAGCGACAGGAGGAGCAAATGAGCACGACCGATCGCACCGACAAGCAGCGCGCAGCCGGCCGGGCGCTCGCCGCGACACCGCCGATTCCCGCTCCGGTCACCGCGTCGGGGATCGACATTCCGCGCGTCGTCACCGCTGACATGGTCGCCGGTCGCGACCCGGGCCTGCCCGGCGAGCCGCCTTTCGTGCGCGGCATCTTCGACGACGGCTACCGCGGGCGGCTGTGGACTTTCCGCCAGTACTCCGGCTTCGGCACCGCCGAAGACACCAACCAGCGCTATCGCTTCCTGCTCGACAGCGGGCAGACGGGACTGTCGGTCGCGCTCGATCTGCCGACTCAATGCGGACTCGATCCGACCGATCCGCTCGCACGCTCGGAGATCGGCAAGGTCGGCGTGTCGCTGTCCAGCCTCGCCGAGGCCGAGATCCTGTTCGACGGCATCGACCTCGGCGCGATCTCGACCTCGTTCACGATCAACGGCACCGCCGCGATCGTCTATGCGATGTACTGTGCGGTCGCCGACAAGCAGGGCGTGCCGCGCGAGAAGCTCACCGGCACGATCCAGAACGACATTCTCAAGGAGTACGTTGCGCGCGGCACGTGGATTTTCCCGGTGCGGCCGTCGATGCGGCTGATCGCCGACACGATCCTGTTCTCGAACGAGGCGACGCCGCGCTTCAACCCGATCAGCATTGCCGGCGCGCATGTTCGCGATGCCGGCGCGACCGCGGTCGAGGAGCTCGGCTACACGCTCGCGAACGGCCTTGCCTACGTCGACGAGCTGATCCGGCGCGGCGGCGATGCGACGCGCTTCGCGCGCCGCCTGAGCTTCTTCTTCTACGTGCATATGGACTTCTTCGAAGAGGTCTGCAAGTTTCGCGCCGCGCGCAAGCTGTGGGCCGAGCTGCTCGAGGAGCGCTTCGGCGTCACCGACCCGAACGCACGCCGCTTGCGCTTCGGTGTCGTGTGCGGCGGCTCGTCGCTGACCGCGGCGCAGCCGTACAACAACATCGTGCGCGTCGGCCTCGAGACGATGGCGGCGACCCTGGGCGGCGCCCAATCGATCTTCACGTGCGCGTTCGACGAGGCCTTCCAGATCCCGACCGAGTTCAGCGCCGAGATCGCGCTGCGCACGCAGCAGATCGTCGCCTATGAGAGCGGCATCGCGAAGACCGTCGATCCGCTCGGCGGCAGCTACTACGTCGAATGGCTCACCGAGCGCATGGAGCAGGAGGTGCGCCGCATCATCGATGAGATCGACGACTACGGCGGTGTCGTCAAGGCGATCGAGGACGGCTACCTGCAGCTGCGCATCGCCGAGCGTGCCCGCGAGCGCAAGAAAAACATCGACAGCGGCAAGACCGTCGTGGTCGGCCAGAACTACTTCCGGCGCGAGAACCAGACCGATGAGGTCGGCGAGGTCTTCAAGGTCGATCCGACCGCCGCGCGCCGGGTCGAGGAGAAGTATCGCCGCGTTCTCGATCGGCGCGACACGGCGACGGTGAAACGCTCGCTGGAGGCGCTCGAGCGCGCCGCCGCGACGGACGACGAGAATCTGATGCCTTACCTGATCGAGTGCTGCCATGCGTATGCGACGGTCGGCGAGATGGTCGCGACGCTCAAGCGCCAGTGGGGCGAGTTCCAGGAACCGATCCGCCTGTAAGCGGATGGCCGACACGAACGAGGAACACGACATGAGCCTGAACGGAAAACGCATTCTGATCGCGAAGCCGGGACTGGACGGTCACGATGTCGGCGCGAAAGTGATCGCGCTGGCGCTGCGCGACGCCGGAGCGGACGTGATCTATACGGGGCTGCGCAAGAGCCCCGACTACATCGCGCGCATCGCCGTCGACGAGGACGTCGACGCGGTCGGCCTGAGCATGTTGTCGGGAAGCCATCTGGAACTGGTCGCCGACACGATGCGCGAGCTCGCGGCCCGCGACGCGCGCGACATCAAGGTGTTCGTCGGCGGCACGATCCCCAAGGAGGACCATGCCGCGCTGCTCGAGGCCGGCGTGAGCGGCGTGTTCACCGCCGACATGGCGCTCGACGACGTGCTCGAGACGGTCGATCGGGTGCTGTCATGAAGGCCGAAGCACGCAAGGGCCCGCTCGCCGGCATCCGCGTGCTCGAGGTCAGCCACATGCTCGCCGGCCCGTACTGCGGCATGCTGCTCGCCGATCTCGGCGCCGACGTGGTCAAGATCGAGACGCCCGGCACCGGCGACATCGGCCGCCAGATCGGCCCCCACTACATCGGCCGGCACAACGCCTACTTCGCGAGCCTGAACCGCAACAAGCGCAGCGTCGTGCTCGACCTCGCCAGCGTCGAAGGGCAGCAGGCGCTCGCGTTGCTGGTCGCCGAGTCGCACGCGCTGCTGACCAATCTGCGGCCGTCGGCGATTCGCAAGCTCGGACTCACCTATGATGCGCTGCGCGCGCACAACGAGCGCATCGTCTGCCTCGCCTTGACCGGCTATGGGCTCGACGGGCCGTACTCCGAGCTGCCGGCCTACGACTACGTGATCCAGGCGCTCGCCGGCGTGATGGCCTTGACCGGCGAGCCCGACGGCCCGCCGGTCAAGACCGGCTACTCGGTCGTCGACAATTCCGCGGGAATCATGGGCGGACTGGCGCTGCTCGCGAAGCTCGTCGAGGGCAAGGGCGGGCAGCTCGACGTCTCGCTCTACGACACGCTGATGTCGCAGCTCAACTACGTCGCCAGCGCTTACCTCAACGGCGCCCAGAAGCCGGAACGCTACGCCGGCGGAGGGCATCCGTTCATCGTGCCGGCGCAGCTGTTCCGCACCCGTGACGGCCATCTCGCGCTGTTCATCACGCACGACAAATTCTGGGAGAGCTTCGCGCGCGAGGTCGGTCACCCGGAGTGGCTCGAGGATCCGCGCTTCGCGACGATGGCCGGGCGCAGCGCCAACCGCAGTGCGGTGGTCGCGGCGATCGGCGCCGTCCTGGCGGACGACACCAATGCGCACTGGGTCGGCCGCCTCGCGCCGCTCGGGATCGTCGTCGCGGGGGTGCAGACGCTCGACGCCGCGCTCGAATCCGACCTGACGCGAGACCGTGCGATGGTGGTGACGATCCGGACCGCCGCCGATGGCGACATCCGCGTCGTCGGCAATCCGATCAAGTGCTCCGGCTTTGCAACCGAGTATCGCGCGCCGCCGCTGCTCGGTGAGCACAACGCGGAGCTGGGTTGCGGCACGGAGGCGGGAACATGAGCGACATGCAGCGCTCGCGGCGGGCGCTGGGGCGATTGCTCACGCGCCTTTCGTCGGCCAGCGTCGCGGAAAGCCTGGCGCTGGTCTCGAGCAGCCCGGCCCGGGCGGCGAGGATCGGCTTCACCGGCGCGCCGGGGGCCGGCAAGAGCACGCTGATCAGCCGATTCGCCAAGCGGCGCCTGCCGGCATGCCGCGATGCAGGCGGCCTCGCGGTGCTGGCCGTCGATCCGAGCAGTCCGCTGACCAAGGGCGCAATTCTCGGCGATCGCATTCGCATGGACGCGGTCGCGCACGAGCCCGAGCTCTACATCCGTTCGGTCGCGAGCCGCTCGTCGACGGACGGCCTCGCCGACAACGTCGCCGATCTGGTCGGCGCGCTCGATCAGTACGGGTTTCGCGAGATCCTGCTCGAGACGGTCGGCGTCGGTCAGGCCGAGCACGCCATCCGGCACCTGGTCGATACCGTCATCGTCGTACTGCAGCCGGACTGCGGCGACGCGATCCAGGCGATGAAAGCGGGAATACTCGAGGTGGCGGACATCTATGTGGTCAACAAGGCGGATCTGCCCGGCGCACGCAAGACCGCGGCGGAGATTCGCGCAATCCTGGACCGCCCTCGCGACGACGGCTGGACCTGGCCGCTGCGGCCCGTGATCGAGGTCTCGCACGAGCGCGACGACGGCATCCTCGCGCTCGATGCGGCCGTCACCGAGCATCTGGCTTGGGTCGCCGCTCATCGCGATGCCGGGCAGGTCCGTCGCTGGCGGCGCCGCTACCACCTCCAGTCGCTGATCGTGCGCCGCGTGAGCGAGCTTCTCGATGGTCAGATCGATTCAACCTGCGAGCAGGATCTGCAGCAAGCCTACGACGCGCTGGTCAATGCACTCGCCAGTCCTCCCGGCAGCGACGCACGCCACAGGCGTCACTGAGAGAGCAAGCGAACCGCACACTCTCACGACCATTGCGTAGCGCACGCCGCCGTACGCTTTCAGTCAGCCCGATGCGGTGGAGCACCGTGACGTGGCTGCGCCGCCACTCGATCGCGTCGGCGCGCCGCAGCGCGCGCGTGCGGCGCGCGATGGGCCGGCGCTCAGGCAGCCCGGGCGTCGCCGAGCAGCGCCGCGTAGAGGCTCAGGTCGCCTGCCGAGAAGCAGCAGAAGGTCACTTCCTCGATCGGGCCGGGCCGGCTCACGAACTCGCGCACGGTCGTGACCGCCGTCCGGGCGGCCTCCTCGACCGGATAGCCGTAGACGCCCGTGCTGATACCGGGAAACGCGATCGATGCGACGCGGTGCGAGGCCGCGAGCTCGAGCGAGCGCCGGTAGCACGACGCGAGCAGCTCACGCTCGCCGTGGCCACCGCCCTTCCACACCGGCCCGACCGTATGAATCACGAAGCGTGCCGGCAGATCGTAGCCGCGCGTGATCTTCGCATCACCGGTCGCGCAGCCGCCGAGAGCGCGGCACTCGTCGAGCAGCTTCGGCCCGGCCGCGCGATGAATGGCGCCGTCGACGCCGCCGCCGCCGAGCAGCGAGGAGTTGGCGGCATTGACGATCGCATCGACCCGCAATGTCGTGATATCCGCCTGGATTGCCTTCAGCGTGGTCATCGGAACCCCCCTTTTTGCGCACCTGCCGGACCGACCCGTGCAGCGAGGCCGTGTCCGTCTCGCGGCCGCTCGCAGCGCGCACCGCACGAGCGCGGTCGCCGCTCCGCGGCCTCAGCTACAGCATAGACAATCGCGACTCGGCGTGCCGCCGGGTCCGTCGGCGACCGCATGGCCCGCGGCCGGACGATTTTTCGGCTCATGGACTTGACATGGACGGCAAATCGACCATGATCCAAACGAACGTTCGAATCATCCCGGTCCGAGCGCCAACAACGATTCAAGGGGGGGAAAACATGCTCAAGCCACGCCTCGCCGCCGCGTCGATCGGCGCGCTGATCGTGATGCCGACCGTCGCCGGCGCCGATTCGTCGCCCGTGTTCTTCGGCGACAGCCTGACCGACTCGGGCTTCTACGCGCCGTTGCTGCCGCCCGGCACCGGCCGCTTCACGACGAATCCGGGACCGGTGTGGAGCGAGTTGTTCGCCGAAGGCATCGGCACGACCGCCGTGCCGTCCAACGCGGGTGGCAGCAACTTCGCCGCCGGCGGCGCCCGCGTGAGCCGGCTCCCCGGCATTCCGCCGAGCCCGCCGACCGACGCCGCCCCGCCACTGACCACGCAGGTCGCCGCCTACCTCGCCGGCCGCGGCGGCCAAGCCGACGGCAAGGCGCTGCACTTCGTGTGGGCCGGAGCCAACGACATCTTTTTCATCGCCGCCGATGCGGCTGCCGCGCCCGCCTACCTGCGGCTGACCGCGGCCGAGGCAGCGGCCGAGATCGCCCGGCTGTCGGCCGCCGGCGCGCGCCACATCGTCGTGTTCAACCTGCCCGACATCGGCGCGACACCGTTCGGCACCGCGCAGGGCCCGGCCGGCGCGGCCGGCCTGACCGCGCTGTCGGCCGCCTACAACGGCCTGCTGTTCGAGAGCATTGCGGCGAGCGGCGTCTCGGTGATTGGCCTCGACACGTTCGCGCTGCTCAACGAGGTGAAGACCGACCCGGCCCGCTACGGCTTTGCGAACGTGACGCTGCCGGCCTGCGGTACGACGCCGTCACTGCTGTGCACGGGCGCGGACTTCGTCGTGCCCGGCGCGGAGCAGACTTTCCTGTTCGCCGACGGCGTGCATCCGACCACCGCGGGCCACCGTGTCATTGCGCAGTACGTCGTCGGAACGCTCGCTGCGCCGCGGCAGATCGGTCTGCTGCCCGAGGTGCCGGTGCGCAACCAGATCGCGCTGGCGCGGCAGCTGTGGCGCAACGCTGCGCACACACTCCAGGCGACCGAGGTCGGCCGAATGCACGGCTGGGTATCGGCCGGCGGCGGCGAGCTCGAGATCCGCGGGCATGACGCGACTCCGAGTACCGTCACGATAGGCGGCGATCGGCGCCTGTCCGAGCGCGTCGCGGTCGGTGCGGCGCTGTCGTACTCGGAGAGCCGTCTCGACTGGGGCCGCGCCGGGTCGTTCGGGCTCGAAGACCTGGCGCTCAGCGCCTACGGCGGATATCGCGTCGACGCGCTGTCGCTGAGCGCCTCGGTGTCGTTCTCGAAGCTCGACTTCGACACCCGGCGGCGCGTTGCGCTCGGTGCCGCGACGCGCGAGCACCGCGGCCGCGTCGAGGGCTCGCGCATCGCCGCCGGCGTCGAGCTGGCCTATGCATTCGAATTCGGCTCGCTTGTGCACGGCCCGGTGGCGAGCGTGCTGCTGCAGCGCGTTACGGTCCCGAGCTTCGACGAGCGCGCGACCGACGGCAGCGTCTCGACCAGCCTCGCCTACGGACGCCAGCGTCGCAAGTCGGCCCTTTTTTCGGCCGGCTGGCAGGCGCAGTTCGACGCCGGCAAGCTGACCCCGTACCTGCGCGTGATGGCGAACCACGACGCCGAGGCCGGCGGCCGCTCGCTGCGCATGACGGGCCCGGCGTCGACGTCGTCGTACAAGCTGCCGACGGCGAGCGTGCCGAAGTCGTACGCGAGCGCGAACGCCGGCGTGGCTGCGCAGCTCGCCAACGGCATGCGGATCGCGCTCGACGTCGACACCGTCATCGGCAAGAAGGCACTCGAGGACACGCGCATCACCGCGGCGCTGCAAATTCCGTTCTGACCGGCGGGCGGCGACGTGCGGCACCCGCCGACGACGCGGATCGCGCTACGGCCGGGCGCTCAACGCCCGCCGCGCGCGTGCTCGACCGCCCACACCGCCGCCTCGACGCGCGAGCGCAGGTTGAGCTTGCGCAGCACGTGCTTGACGTGCACCTTGACCGTGCCTTCGGCGATGTTGAGCTCGCGCGCGATCAGCTTGTTCGACAAGCCGTTGGCGATGTGCTCGAGGATGCGCTGCTCCTGCTCGGTGAGTCCGGCCGCGCTGACGCTCTCGGGGCGCGCCTCGACGCGCAGCGCGGCAACCATCAGGTGGGTGAGCTCGTCGGAGACGACGGTGCGTCCGGCCGCGGCGGCCCGCAAGGCCTCGACCATCGCCTCGGGCTCCATGTCCTTGAGGAGATAGCCGTCGGCGCCAGCACGCAGCGCCGCGACGAGATCGTCGGCCGCGTCCGACACGGTGATCATGACCACGCGCGTGTCCAGATCGGCCTGCTTGACCAGCTTCAGCACCTCCAGGCCGGACATGTCCTTCATGTTCAGGTCGATCAGCAGCAGATCGGGGCGGCGCGCGAGTACGCTGGCCACGCCGTCGCGCCCACTGGCCGCCTCGCCGACCAGTTCGAAGCCGTTGACGGTGCGCAGCAGCTGGATCAGTCCCTTGCGGAACAGCGGGTGATCGTCGACGATCACGACGGTCTGGGCCTTGTCGCTCATGATGGGGCGGTCGCGGAATCGATCGTGTCGAGGGCTGCCATTTTATGCGGATTGAAGCGTACCGACACGCGTGTGCCACCGCCCGGACGCGGACCGATGGCGAGTTCGCCGCCGAGGCCGCGCGCGCGCTCGCCCATGATCGCGACGCCGTAGTGATGGTGCTCGACCGCCGCGCCCGGGTCTATGCCCCTGCCGTCGTCGTCGATGACGACGCTGACCACGTCATCGACGCCACAGGCGAGCGCAACCAGGATCCGCTCCGCCGCCGAATGGCGCGTCGCATTCGACAGGGCTTCACGAATGATGTGCAGCACGTGGATCTCCTGATTGGCGGTGAGGCTGCAGCCGGCCAGCCGCGTGTCGACGTCGATCGGGATGCCGCCGCGTGACGAGAACTCCTCGACCGTCGCACGCAGCAGGCTGGAAAAGTCGCCTTCCATGCGCAGCCGGAAGCTCGACAGCAGCTCGCGCAGCTGGCGGTAGGCGGACGTGATGCCCTCGCGCAGGTCGCCGAGCACCGCCAGCGCCTCCTCGCGGCGCGCCGGATCGGCGAGCACCGGCTGCAGCAGGCTGACCTGGATCTTCATGTACGACAGCGACTGCGCGAGCGAGTCGTGCAGCTCGCGCGCGATCGTCGAGCGCTCCTCCTGCAGCGCGATCAGGCGTTCGCGCTCGGTCTGCCGCGAGATGCCGAGCGCGATGCCCATGTGGCGCGACACCGCCTCGATCAGCGTCTTCTGCCAGCTCTCCAGCCGCCGGCCGGCCGGCAGCGCCAGCCGCAGCATGCCGTAGAGGTTTTCCGCATCGCGCAGCGGCACCATCAGGATGTCGCAGCCGCCGTCGCGGCGGTAGGTCCACGGCGCGGCGCGTCCGGGGCAGTGCAGACACACCTGCTCGGCATCGCGTTCGGCCTCGCTGCACGAGGCGATGTTTGCATGCAGGATGCTCGCCGGCCCGCCGTGCTTGGACTGCACGCAGGCGAAGCTGCCCTCGAGGCCGAAGATGCGCTCGATCTCGGTGAGGATCTCGGCATACGACTCGGCGCTGGCCGGTGCGTGATAAAGCCGCGTGATGAGCTGGTAGAGCAGCTCGAGCGAGCGGTTGCTGCGGGTGAGGTCGGCGGTCTTCTCGGCCACCCGCTGCTCGAGGTCGGCGTACGCGCCCGACAGCTCGGCGGCCATCGTGTTGAAGGCCTCGCCGACGCGGCCGAGCTCGTCGCGGCCGGTGTGCTCGCTGCGGACGGTGAAATCGCGGCGCGCGATGCGTCCGGCGGCCGCGCGCAGGGCGGCGAGCGGCAGCAGCAGGCGGGCGCGCAGCAGATAGACGGCCGCGAGCACGACGGCGACGGTGAGCGCGAGCGCGACCGCGAGAATCGTGCGCAGCTGCGAGATCTTCGCTTCCGCCTCGTGCTCGAGCACCGCCACCAGCGCATTGATCTGCTCGACGAAGTCGTCGACCTCGCGCAGCGCCTTTTCGTAGCGGGCCGGCGCAGGCGGCTCGACCGCCTGCCCGGTCAGTCCGAGCAGGCGCGGCTTGATCGCATCGTGCCAGCTCGACACGACGCCGCGATAAATCGCCGCCGGCACGCCACTGCGATTGCGATCGAGCACCTTCGCGAGCGCCGGATGCACGAGCGTGCTCTCGAACTGGCCGACGGCGTCGATGACCTCGTCGCGGCCGATCCCGCCGCCGAGCGCCTCGGCCACCACCAGACTGCCGACGCGATGCGTGAGCCGGCGCAGGCTGCCGGCGACGTTGATCGCGCTGCCGCTGCCCTGCACCGTCTCGGCGACGACGACCGACAGGCTCATGCCGGCCACGCCGATCAGCGTCACGGTGAAAAATGCCGCGATCAGCAGCAGCAGGATCGCCCTGCCGGCAATGAAGTCGCCGAGCCGTTGCGCCAATCCGCTTCCCATGCGCCCCCCAGAAACCCTGTCGTCGGCGGGGATACCTCTTTATTCCCGGCACCCCGCGTGCTCGTGACCCGGATTCACAGCATCGTTGAAAATCAATGACTTGCACACTACCACCTGTACCCATAAAGTGGTAGTCACATGGAACGAGTGCGATATTGTCCCATGGAAGGCGCACGACGAGGCGATTAGACTGCCGCCGGTAGCGTCAGCGCGCATCGCGCGTCGGGGGAGCATCGTCATGAGCATGGTAACGTCATCGCGCATCCACCAGCTGTTGTCGGCCTGTCCGCTGTTCGGCGAGCTCGCGCCATCGACGCGCGACATGCTCGCCCTCGGCGCACGCCTGCGCAGGCTCGATGCGGAAAACATGGTCGTCCAGCGCGGCGATCGTCCTGCGGGCCTGTTCATGGTCGTCGAGGGCGAGGTCAAGCTGTTCCTGATCTCGAGCTCGGGAGCGGAACGCATCATTCGCCTGGTCGGCGCCGGCGACACCTTCTGCGAGGAGAGCGCGGTCGGCGACGCGCCGCAGATGCTGGCGGCCCAGGCCACGCGCGACAGCGTCGTGCTGCACGTGTCGGGGCGGGCGCTGCAAGAGGCGATCGGCGGCGACGTCGCGTTCGCGCGCGCGCTGATCCTGCGGCTGTCGGCGCGCCTGTGCGCGCTGACCGCGGACATCGAACTGTGCGAGCAGCGCAACAACGCGCAACGCGTCGCCCACTACCTGGTCAAGCACGCGAGCCGCGCGTCCGACGCGATCGAGGTGAAGCTGTCGACCAACAAGCAGACCATCGCGTCGCAGCTCAACATGACGCCGGAGAGCTTTTCGCGCGTGCTCAACCGCTTCACGCGCGAAGGCTTCATTCTGCGCCGCGGCCATCGCGCGATCCGCCTGACCGACTTGTCGAGCCTGCAAAACCTCGCCGCCTGACGGTCCGCCTGCGCGGGCGCCGCGTCAATAGGGGGCGGTGCGCACCTTCTCGCGGTTCGCCTCGACCGCCAGCCAGCGTTGCAGCAGGCGCGCGATGTCGACGTCGAAGCGGCGCGGCGGCGGGTTCGCGCACAGCGCCGCGAGCGCATCGGCGTCGTCCGCGCTGCCGAGGTGACACCAGCGGTCGAGCAGGTGATGGGCCTCGAGCTCGCCGTCGGCGGCACGCTCGGTGACCACCACCGCGCCGGGCCACGGCCACGGCTTCGGGCCCACCGAGCGCAGGCCGCCGATGAGCCGCGCGTCGTGCTCGGCCGCGCGCTCCTTCTTCGCGCACACGCCGGCGCAGCGGCGCGCGCGATGAGCCTCGCAGGCCCCCTGCCCCCCCGCTTCGAGACCCAGCCGCCGCGGACACAGCTGGTACAGGTTGGCGAGCTCGCGCAGCACGTTGTCGGCCTCCTTGCGGCTGCGAAAAGCGCCGTGCACGCCGTCCCAGCAGGCCGGGTCGGTACCGCCGAGCGGCACGCGCTCGAGGATCGGCGCCCGCCGGCGGTTCGGGATCAGGCGCAGGCCGAACACCTCGTCACCGTCCGACGGCGCGCGTTGCGTGCCCGGCCGCAGCGCGCGCACGAGCGCGGCCTCGCCCAGCAGCGCGGCCAGCTCGCCGGCCGTTTCCTGCCATTCGAGCCGGCGCACGCGCGCGACCAGCTCGGCCGCCTTGCCGCGACGGCCGGCGGCCGCGAACTGCTCCATCACGCGGGCGCGCAGGCTCGCCGCGCGGCCGACGAAGAGCACGGCATCGTCGTCGCCGTAGAAGGTATAGACGCCCGGCGCATCGGGCAGTCCCTCGACCACGCCTTCGGGCAGCGCCGGCGGGCGCGGCGGCTGCTTCATCGCGCGCGCGCACGCACGCGCGAGCGCGTCGCCGCCGAAGTCGCCGGCCACGAGACGCACGAATTGCCACAGGACCTCGACGTCGCCCATTGCACGGTGGCGCGCCTCGCAGCTGAAACCGTGGCGCGCGATCAGCGCATCGAGACCGTGGCGGTGGTGATCGGGATAGAGCGCACGCGACAGCTTGACCGTGCACAGCACCGGCGCCTCGAACGCCTCGTCGAGACGCGCATACTCGTTGCAGATGAAACCGTAGTCGAAGCGCGCGTTGTGGGCGACGAAGACCGCGCCGTCGAGCAGGCTCCGCACCTGACCGGCGAGCTCGGCGAAGGTCGGCGCGCCGCTCACCATCTCGTCGGTGATGCCGATCAGGCGTTCGATCAGCGGCGGGATCGGGCGCTGCGGATTGACGAGACTCTGCCCGCGCGACACGATCGCGCCGCGCTCGACGCGCAGCACCGCGATCTCGGTGACGCGGTCGATGACCGGATTGGCACCGGTGGTTTCGACATCGACGAGGACGTACGAATCAGGCAAGGACACTTCGGATCGCAGGGCGGCAGCGGCTTGCGCGTGCACATCGGCGCACGCCGCGCGACATCACCGCCGCGGCCCCTGCGTGCAGTCTATTCACGACTGTTTGGCCCGACGGCTGCGCGTCGGGTTCCGCTGCGTCGCGCCCTCCGTTCGGCGCCGCGCCGAACCGGGTGGCCGGCGTGCCCGCGGGCAAGGCGCGCTAGTGGTTCGGATCGTAGTAATACGGTTTGACCGGCACCGCCGCCTGTTTGTAGCGCTCCTGCAGCGCCAGATCCTGCGGCTTGTCCCACCACAGGGCGCGGCCCTTCTTCTGCTCCTCGAGTTCCTGCGGATGCTTCTCGAGCCACTCGCGCATGAACTTCGTGTGTTCCGATTCGTACATCGCCATGGTATGCCCTCTTCGTGGAAGGCGCGATTCTACGGCTGGAGAGGGTGTCGAGGCAATCGCGCACCGGTGGCTAGAGCGCGAGCTGCGGCAGCGCCCTGAGCTCGCAGCCGGCCGCGAGCAACGCCTCGCGCACGCGCCGTGCCACCGCGACCGCTTCGCCGTTGTCCCCGTGCACGCAGACGCTGTGAAACGGCATCGGCAGCCGCTTGCCCGACGCCGAAACGATGCCACCGGCTTCGAGCATGGCGAGCACGTGGCGCACACAGTCTTCGGCACGCGTGAGCACCGCACCCGGCCGATTGCGCGGCATCAGATTGCCCTCGTCGGTGTAGGCACGGTCCGCGAAGACCTCCGCCGCCACCGCCAGCCCCTCGCGCACGCCGGCCTCGTGCAGCTTCGAGCCGGCTGGCGCGAGCAGGATCAGCCGTGCATCGAAGGCCTTTATCGCACGCACGATATCGGCGGCGAGCGCGGCATCCTCGCAGGCCATGTTGTTGAGCGCACCGTGCGGCTTGACGTGCGTCATCGCGATCGATTCGGCCTGCGCGATGCCGGCCAGCGCGCCGAGCTGGTAGATCACGATCGCCTCGATCTCGTCGCCGGCGAGCCGCATCGGACGACGCCCGAAGCCCTGCAGGTCGGGAAACGCCGGATGCGCGCCGACGCTCACGCCCGCTTCGCGCGCGGCGCGCAGCGTCCTGCGCATCACCAGCGGGTCGCCGGCATGAAAGCCGCAGGCGACGTTGGCGCTGTTGACCGTCGCGAGCATCGCGACGTCGTCGCCCATCGTCCATGCGCCGAAGGATTCGCCGAGGTCGGCGTTGAGGTTGAGTTTCATGGTGTCGTTCTCCGTCCCGAGCCCGTACCGGGCCGGGTGTCATCCACGAGGAAATTCGTCGGGCTGCAAGGCGTTGACCACCCCATCGACGAGATTGCTGCGGTAGAGCGCATCGAGATCGACACCCTCGCCGGCGAGCACCGCGATGCCGGCGAGCAGGCGGTCGAGCTCACGCGCGCGCGCGCGAGAGAGCCGTTCGGCGGCCGCGGCATCGACGGCCGCAAAATGGATCGTCGCGCCCGGCCGACGCGCGGCCAGGCGCGGCAGGTCAGCCGACACGACGGTGGCGATCTTCGGGTAGCCGCCGGCGGTCTGCGCGTCGGCGAGCAGCACGATCGGCTGGCCTGCGCCGGGCACCTGGATCGAGCCGGGCACGGTGGCGTCGGACACGATCTCGGTGCCCTTGTCGGCGCGGTGCGCGAGCGGCCGCGCGCCTTCGAGGCGCACGCCCATGCGGTCGGCGGCGGCGCTGACGATCCAGGGTTCGGCGAGGAAGCGAGCGATCGCGTCGTCGTCGAAGTAATCGGCCTGCGGCCCGAGCACGACGCGGATCGGCGTGCGCGCGTCGCCGCCCCACGACGGCGGGGCCTTGAGCACGCGCTCCCGCGCGGCCACCGCCGCCGCCGCGGGCACCTCGTCGCC
>DAOMOP010000013.1:24996-44504 GCA_035444405.1 Rhodocyclaceae bacterium | reverse complement strand
CCCTGACCAGGTTCACCGCGCTGCAATGCGGGGAGACCCGCCACGGGCGCAATTGTAGCAGCTGCCCGGCCAATCTCACACTGTCGTAATCTGCGGCGGCGTTCGGATGGGTCCATTGGCGCGTTCGGCCGCGTTGATTTGCGCGACGGGCTGGCGAGCGTTGCAACGGGCTCGTCGCGAACGGGAACACCGGCAAGACGAGCGCCCAGCGTGCCGCGCGCAATGCCCCCACATCGCGAGCCCCAACATCGCGAGCCGTGACGGCAGCGACAGCGTTGCTGCGGCGCACCACGCCCGTGCGACGTGTGTGATGCATGGCCGGTGCTGGTGCGCGTACGCCCACGGCGCGCGCCGCCGCGCCCCCTGCCCGCACCCCTTCCGCACCGCCGAACGCCCTGCAGTCAGCGGCATTCCGCGCAGCTGGCACGCCGGTTGCTTTGAATCCTGTGAAGTCACACCGCGCCGACCTGCTCAACGATGAGTCGGCGAGTGCGGTGACGGCGGCCCGAATGCGCTCCTGCCGCGGCAGCGACGGGGCGCACCGGGCGGAACAATCAGGCGGTCCAAAGACGGATCGCGAAGGGCAACGGCGTCCTTGACTCAAGTCACCCGACTAGCCGTGGACGCCTTTTTCATTCCCGTTGCCTCAATCGCTTTCAAACCCAGGAGTACCGTCATGAATCGCTGCCTCGCTCGCATCATCGCCCGCCGGGCGCCGAAGCTCGCCGCCGCGGCCCTCGCGGTCGCGGCCTTGGGCGCCGCCGCGCTCGCGCCGTCCGCGTTCGCCGCCGGCCACCACATCGAAAAGCCGGACCTCAAGTTCGGCTTCATCAAGCTCACCGACATGGTGCCGCTCGCGGTCGCCTACGAAAAGGGCTTCTTCGAAGACGAGGGCCTGTTCGTCATGCTCGAGGCGCAAGCCAACTGGAAAGTGCTGCTCGACCGCACCATCTCGGGCGAGCTCGACGGCGCGCACATGCTCGCCGGCCAGCCGCTCGGCGCGACGATCGGCTTCGGCACTGAAGCGCACATCGTCACCGCCTTCACGATGGATCTGAACGGCAACGCCTGCACGGTCTCGAACGCGGTGTGGGAGCAGATGAAGCCGAACGTGCCGACGGTCGACGGCAAGCCGCAGCATCCGATCCGCGCCGCGGCATTGAAGCCCGTGATCGAAGGTTCCCGGGCCCAGGGCACGCCGTTCCCGATGGGCATGGTCTTTCCGGTGTCTACGCACAACTACGAGCTGCGCTACTGGCTCGCCGCCGACGGCATCCATCCGGGCTACTACGCGCCGCAGCGTGGCGACACCGCCGGCCAGCTCAGCGCCGACGTGCTGATCTCGGTGACGCCGCCGCCGCAGATGCCGGCCACTCTCGACGCCGGCACGATCAACGGCTACTGCGTCGGCGAGCCGTGGAACCAGCAGGCGGTGTTCCGCGGCATCGGCGTGCCGGTCGTCACGGACTACGACATCCGCAACAACATCGCCGAGAAAGTGTTCGGCGTCACGAACGCCTGGGCCGACGCGCATCCGAACACGCACGTCGCCGTCGTCAAGGCGCTGATCCGCGCCGGCAAGTGGCTCGACGACGACAACAACAACAACCGCGCCGAAGCGGCGAGGATGATCTCGGCCTCGCATTATGTCGGGGCCGACTACGAGGTCATCGCGAACAGCATGACCGGCATCTTCGAGTTCGAGAAGGGCGACAAGCGCGCAGCGCCCGACTTCAACGTGTTCTTCCGCTACCACGCGACCTATCCGTTCTGGTCCGACGCGGTGTGGTACCTGACGCAGATGCGCCGCTGGGGCCAGATTCCGGAGAAGAAGTCGGACGCGTGGTACATCGAGACCGCGAAAAAGGTGTTCCGCCCGGACGTCTACGAGGCGGCGGCGAAACAGCTCGTCGCCGAGGGCAAGATGAGCGCCGAGGACTTCCCCGACTTCACGACCGAGACCGGCTTCCGCCCGGTCGAACACACCACCTTCATCGACGGCATCCCGTTCGACGGCACGCAGCCGAATGCGTACATCGACAGCCTCCCGCTCGGCCTGAAAGGCGAGCAGATCGTGGACTGATCCAGCTTCGCCCCGGCTCGGCCGCGGCCGACACCGGGGCCCTGAAGCGCCAGTGGTTCCAAATACAGGAAGACTGCCATGCTCACTCAAACGGCCCATTTTCTAGGAAAGACCGGACTGACTTGGTTCGTCCCGTTCGTGCGGCTCGCCGCCGGCGAGGACCCGCGCCAGCAACTCAAGGACATCATCATGCAGATCGGCGTGCCGGTGATCGCGTTCGCGCTGTTCCTGGCGATCTGGAACGTGCTCGCCGCCGGCGTGCAGACCAGCTTGGGCGCGATCCCGGGCCCGGTCCAGGTGCTCGCCGAAGCGCAGGGGCTGGTCGCCGAGCACTACAGCGAACGCGAACGCGCGGCGCGCTTCTACGAGCGCCAGCACGAGCGCAACGCGGCGATCCTCGCGCAAGACCCGAACGCCGAGGTCGCGATCCGGCCCTGGACCGGCAAGCCGACCTACTTCGACCAGATCCTGACGAGCCTCTACACGGTGTTCACCGGCTTCGCGCTTGCGACGCTGATCGCGGTGCCGCTCGGCATCCTGTGCGGGCTCTCGCGCACGATCCAGATCGCGTTGAACCCGCTGATCCAGATCTTCCGGCCGGTCTCGCCGCTCGCGTGGCTGCCGATCGTCACGCTGGTCGTCAGCGCGGTCTATGTGTCGGCCGATCCGATGTTCCAGCGCTCGTTCGTCATCTCGGCGATCACCGTGACGCTGTGCTCGCTGTGGCCGACGCTGATCAACACCGCAGTGGGCGTCGCGTCGATCGACAAGGACCTGATCAACGTCTCGAAGGTGTTGCGGCTGTCCTGGCACACCAAGGTGTTCAAGATCGTGCTGCCGTCGTCGCTGAAGCTGATCTTCACCGGCCTGCGCCTGTCGCTCGGGGTCGGCTGGATGGTGCTGATCGCGGCCGAGATGCTGGCGCAGAACCCGGGGCTCGGCAAGTTCGTCTGGGACGAGTTCCAGAACGGCAGCTCGAGCTCGCTCGGCCGCATCATGGTCGCGGTGTTCACGATCGGCTTCGTCGGCTTCCTGCTCGATCGCATCATGCACACGCTGCAGCAGCTGGTGAGCTTCGGCGAAAACGCGCAGTGAGCGCCACGGAGGACCCATCATGGCCAGCACACAACTGAAGTACGCGATGCCCGAGCTCGCTGCGGAACCGGCGCCGGTCGAGACCGCCGCACCGCCGGCGACCGCCACGGCGACGCCGTTCCTCGAGCTCGCGGGACTGGCGAAGTCCTACGGCAGCGGCAACAGCGCGACCTCCGTGCTCAAGGACATCAATCTGAAGATCGCCGAGGGCGAGTTCGTCGCGATCGTCGGCTTCTCGGGCAGCGGCAAGACCACGCTGATCTCGCTCATTGCCGGGCTGATCGAGCCCGATGCGGGCCAGGTGCTGTTGAACGGCAAGCCGATCAGCGGGCCGGGCCCCGATCGCGGCGTCGTGTTCCAGAGCTACTCGCTGATGCCGTGGATGACGGTGCGCCAGAACGTCGCGCTCGCGGTCGACCAGATCTTCAAGGACCTGCCGGCCGCCGAGCGCAACGCGCGCGTCGAGCGCTACGTCGACATGGTCAATCTGGGCCCGGCGATCGAGAAGCGCCCCGCCGAGCTCTCGGGCGGCATGCGCCAGCGGGTCTCGGTCGCACGCGCGCTCGCCGGCAGCCCGGACATCCTGCTGCTCGACGAGCCGCTCTCGGCACTCGACGCGCTCACGCGCGCCAACCTCCAGGACGAGATCATCGAGATCTGGAGCCAGGAGAAGAAGACGGTCGTGCTGATCACCAACGACGTCGACGAAGGCATCATCATGGCCGATCGCATCATCCCGCTGAACCCCGGCCCCGGTGCGACCTTCGGCCCCGAGTTCGCGGTCACGCTGCCGCGCCCGCGCGACCGCACGGAGATGAACCACAACGACGAGATAAAGCGCATCCGCAAGGAGGTCACGCGCTACCTGATGCAGGCCGGCAACGCGCGCGGCGCCGCGGCCGGCGCCAAGGTGATCTCGCTGCCGTCGGTGGTGCCGAACACCAGCCGCGCGTACCAGGCGGGGCTCACGGCGCAGGCCGCCGCCGCGCCCGAGCGGCCGCTCGCCGACCACGACCGCTACGTCGAGTTCTCGCGCGTATCGAAGATCTACCCGACCAGGAAGGGGCCGATCGCGGTCGTCGAGGGCTTCGACCTGAAGATCCGCAAGGGCGAGTTCATCTCGCTGATCGGGCACTCGGGCTGCGGCAAATCGACCGTGCTGTCGATGATGGCGGGCCTGAACGACATCAGCGAGGGCGTGATCGTCCTCGACGGACGCGAGGTGTCGAGCGCCGGCCCGGATCGCGGCATCGTGTTCCAGGCGCCCAGCCTGGTGCCGTGGCTGACCGCACACGAGAACGTCGCGCTCGGCGTCGAGAAGGTCTATCCGCACGCAACACGCCGCGAGCGCCGCGACATCATCGAGCATTACCTCGACCGCGTCGGCCTCGCCGACTCGATGCACAAGAAGGCCGCCGACCTGTCGAACGGCATGAAGCAGCGCGTTGGCATCGCACGCGCGTTCGCGCTGTCGCCGAAGCTGCTGCTGCTCGACGAGCCGTTCGGCATGCTCGATTCGCTGACGCGCTGGGATCTGCAGGAAGTGCTGATGGAGGTGTGGGCGCGCACGCAACTGACCGCGATCTGCGTCACGCACGACGTCGACGAGGCGATCCTGCTCGCCGACCGCGTCGTGATGATGACCAACGGCCCGCGCGCGAAGGTCGGCAAGGTGCTCGAGGTCGACCTGCCGCGCCCGCGCACGCGCAAGATGCTGCTCGAGCATCCGGACTACTACCGGCTGCGCGAGGAGCTGCTCGGCTTTCTCGCCGATTGCGGTCATCACTGAGGGTGCGCTGCCGCGCCGGCCATCGCATCCGGCGCGGCGCACGCTCGGCACCTGCCCCGGTTCGGGCCGGGGTTTTTTTCCTTGCGGCAGCATGGGATCGACCCGGCACCGAGGCCGCGAGCGGACATGCCGCGGCTCAGCCCTTGAGCTCGGGAAAGTCGTCCTCGAAGAACTCGCGCGCGCGCCGCTCGGCCGCGTCGCGCCCCGCCTCCAGCCCACGCAGCTCGACGCGGCGGATCTTGCCCGATATCGTCTTCGGCAGCTCGGCGATCTCGAGCCGGCGGATGCGCTTGTACGGCGCGAGCCGCTCGCGCACAAACGCGAAAATGTCCTTCGCCAGCGAAGCACTCGGCTCATAGCCGGCCGCGAGCACCACGAAGGCTTTCGGCACGGCGAGGCGCAGCGGATCGGGGCTCGGTACCACCGCCGCCTCGGCGACCGCCGGGTGCTCGATCAGCACGCTCTCGAGCTCGAACGGGCTGATGCGGTAGTCCGACGCCTTGAACACGTCGTCGGCGCGGCCGACGTAGGTCAGGTAGCCGTCCGCGTCGATGCTCGCGACATCACCCGTGTGGTAACGGCCGTCGCGCATCGCCTCGGCGGTGCGAGCCTCGTCGCCGGCATAGCCATGCATCAGCCCGAGCGGCCGCTCATCGAGCGCGAGACACACCTCGCCTTCGTCGGCCAGCTGCCCATCGAGGTCGACCAGCACGACCTGGTAGCCCGGCAGCGGCCGCCCCATCGAGCCTGGCTTGACCGGCTGGCCCGGCGAATTGCCGATCAGCGCGGTCGTCTCGGTCTGCCCGAAGCCGTCGCGTATTGTGATGCCCCACGCGTTCTTCACCTGTGCGATGACTTCCGGGTTGAGCGGCTCGCCGGCCCCGATCAGCTCGCGCAGGCTGGTGTGAGCCGAGCCGAGATCATGCTGGATCAGCATGCGCCATACCGTCGGCGGCGCGCACAGCGTGCTGACGCGATAACGCACCAGCACGTCGAGCAAGGCCTGCGCGTCGAAGCGCGCGTAGTTGTAGATGAACACGCACGCGCCGGCATTCCACGGGGCGAAAACGCAGCTCCACGCATGCTTGGCCCAGCCCGGCGAGCTGATGTTCAGGTGCCGGTCGCCCGGCTGCAGGCCGATCCAGTACATCGTCGACAAATGCCCGACCGGATAGGACTGGTGGCTGTGCTGCACGAGCTTCGGGCGCGACGTGGTACCCGACGTGAAGTACAGCAGCAGCGGATCGCCCGCGCGCGTGAAGCCGGTCGGCGTGAACGCGCCGGATACGGCGTAGGCGTCCTCGAAGCGCAGCCACCCGGGCACCGCGGCACCGACGGCGATGCGCGTATAGGCCCCTTCGAGGCCGTCGAACCGGTCCGCGTGCGCCGACGCGACCACGACATGCCCGACCTGCCCGCGCTCGATGCGGTCGCGCAAGTCGTCGGCCGACAGCAGCGTCGTTGCCGGGATCACGACCGCGCCGAGCTTGATCGCCGCGAGCATCGTTTCCCACAGCGCAATCTCGTTGCCGAGCATCACCAGCATCCGGTCGCCGCGCAGCACGCCCTGCGCGCCCAACCAGTTCGCGACCTGGTTCGAACGACGCGACATCTCGGCGAACGATAGCCTCGCCTCGCGCCCGTCCTCCTCGACGATCCACAGCGCCGGGGCGTGGTTCTCGCGCGCGAACGCGTCGAAATAGTCGAGCGCCCAGTTGAAGCGGTCGAGCTTGGGCCATTTGAAACCGGCATACGCGGTCGCGTAGTCGGTACGATGAGCCAGCAGAAAGTCCCTGGCCCGCAGAAACTCGCCCACGGCGGTCATGGCATCCTCTCCCGATCACCGCGCGGTCGCCGCGCCGCGCCAATTCCGGACTGCGACCGGTCGAGTAATCGCACCCCGCAGCCCCAAGTTTGAGCATAGAACAAGACCGGTGGCGCGTTACGCGGAACCTGCACGTTGGGAAACTCTTGGGCGGGTGTAGGCGGTCGTATCTTCATAGACTCACCGAATGGCCTCACCATGGCCCGCACGTCACCTACCAGGCCGCGTTCCAGGCGCCGCTTCGTGCTGGCATTGACGTTGCTCCGCGTCGCCGGCGGCGTCGCATTGTCCGAGATGCTCGGCTGGCCCTTCCTGCGCGCGGGCGGACTGTGGATTGCGGCTGCGGACGGCTTCGACGTGCCCCACATGCTCGATGCGGACAATGTCAGGCTCAGGCTGCGCTATCGCGACCTGTGGGCGCTGCGCGAGCAAGCGCCCTCGCGGATCGCCGCACTCGACGTCGAGCGCATCGATGCGCGTCTGATACGCCGCGACGATGGCGAGGTCACGGCACGTCGGCGAACCGCGCGAGGGCGCGCCGCACCCGAGCCCGGACCGATCGCCGCGCGGGTGTTGGGCGGCATTGTGCTTGCGTTCATCAACCCGCTGGCGGCGATCATCCCGTTCATCGACCCCGGCACGCCACCCGAACCCTTATGCGCCAGGGCTCTGGAGGCGCTGCGGGGCTGACGCGGCCGTTACGCCGGCGGCAGATCGATTCGAATCACCCCCGGCACCACTGCCGCGACCCGAGAAGGCCGGCGGAAAGACCCGCCGCCGCCCCCGCTCAAGCCTGCAGGCCACTCGCCTCGTCCAGACCGAGCATGATGTTCAGGCACTGCACCGCCGCGCCCGATGCGCCCTTGCCGAGGTTGTCGAGCCGCGCGGCGAGCAGGATCTGGTCCTGGTGGCCGAACACGAAGATCTCCGCGCGGTTTGTGTCGTTGCAGGCGGTAGCGGGCAGAAAGCCGTTGTCGAGCAGCGGCATGGTTTCGGGCGGCATCATCTTGATGAAGGTCTCGCCCGCGTAAGTACTCGGCGAAGAAGCGCTGCATGTCGACCGGCGTGGCCGCCTTCGGCAGCACGCGCGGCAGCAGCGGCACCGCCACGACCATACCCTGCGCGAAGTTGCCGACGATGGGCGTGAACAGCGGCGCGTGGGCGAGGCCCGAGATGATCCGCATCTCCGGCAGATGCTTGTGGGTGAGGCCGAGCGCATAGAAGCGCGGGCTCTTCATGCTGTCGGGCAGCGGCGCAGGTTCTTCGTAGCTCGCGATCATCTCCTTGCCGCCGCCGCTGTAGCCGGTCACCGACCAGGTGGTGACCGGAAAGTCGGCCGGTACGATGCCGGCGGCGACCAGCGGGTGCATCAGCATCACGAAGCCGCTCGCGTGGCAGCCGCGCCTGGCAGATGCGCTCGCGCTGGCCCGGGTTGAGCTCGGGCAGGCCGTAGACCCACTGCGGGTCGGTGCGGTGCGCGGTGCTCGCGTCGATAAAGCGCGTGCGCGTGTTGCCGGGTGCGAGCAGCGCGACCGATTCGCGCGACGCCGCGTCGGGCAGGCACAGGAACACCGCGTCGGGCGCGTTGATGTACTCGGCCTTGATCTTCGGATCCTTGCGCTGTGCCTCGGGAATCGCGAGGATCTCGATCTCAGCGCGGCCGGACAGGCGCTCGTCGATCTTGAGGCCGATCGTGCCTGCCGCCCGTCAATGAATACCTTGTAGCTCTTCGTGTCACGTCTCTCTGGTTTGCGGTCCTACTTTCTATTTTTGTGCCTGAGCACCCACCCTCACTACGACACTTCGACCACGCGCCCGGCGCTCGTCTCCGACCGCAGCAACACAGAAGAGCCGGGGCTCGCGCCCGCCCGGCGTTCGGGCTGGCGCGCACGACCCGATTGCGGGGCCGGCCCCGCGGGCGCGACGCGATCGACGAGGAGACGTCCGGTATCGCGAAACCAGGCCGGAACCGCGTGCGCCGCGAGCGGACGCGAGAACAGGTAGCCCTGGTACTCGTCGCAACCGAGCGCTTTCATCAGCGCCCATTGCGCGTCGGTTTCGACCCCCTCGGCAACGACGGTGAGCCCGAGCTCGTGGCCCAGCGAAGCGATCGCACGCACCAGGATCGCCTCGTCGGAGGCCTCACCGGCACCCGCGACGAAGCTCTTGTCGATTTTCAGGATGTCGAACGGAAAACGCGCCAGATAAGCGAGCGACGAGTAACCGGTACCGAAGTCGTCAACGGCAAGGCGCACGCCGAGCGCCCTGAGCGCGCGCAGCTGCGTGACGGTGCCGACGCCGCTTTCCATCAACGAGCCCTCGGTCAGCTCGAGCTCCAGGCACTGCGCCGGCAGCCCGCAGCGGCGCAACGCCTGCCCGATCTGCTCGACCAGCCGGTCCGAGCGGAACAGCCGTGGCGACAGGTTGACCGCGACGCCGAAGGCCGGCAGGCCCATGCGCGCCCAGCCGACCGCCTCGGTGCAGGCGGTGTGCAGCACGTGCTCGGTGATCGGCTCGATCAGGCCGGTCTCCTCGGCGATCGGGATGAACACCGCCGGCGCGACGACGCCGAACTCAGCGCTGGTCCAGCGCGCGAGCGCCTCGAAGCCCAGCGTGCGGCCGCTGCCGTCCACCTTGGGCTGGAAATGCACGTCGATCTCGCCGCGCTCGAGCGCACGGCGCAGCGCCCCTTCGAGCCGCAGGCGCTCGGTCGCGGCGGCGTTGAGCGCCGGCGTGTAGAAGGCGAAGCCCGAGCGCCCTGCGGCCTTGGCCGAGTACATCGCCGCGTCGGCCTGCTGCAGCAGGCCCTCGGCATTGTCCTGATCGCCGCGCAGCACCGCGACGCCGATGCTGCAGGTCACCTGCAGTTCGTGACCGTCGAGGTGCACCGGTCGGGCGACCTCGTGCAGCACGCGCTCGAGCACCGGCTCGAGCGCGTCGCGCTCGCCGTGGTGCAGCATGATCAGCACGAATTCGTCGCCGCCGTAGCGCGCCACGGTGTCGACGCTGCGCAGGCAGGCGCGGATGCGGCCGGCGATCGCGACCAGCAGGCGGTCGCCGATCGCATGGCCGAGGCTGTCGTTGATGACCTTGAAGTTGTCCAGATCGACGAACGCGACCGCGACCCGCCCGCCTTCCCGCGCCGCGTGGGCCTTGGCTTGTTCGAGGCGGTCGCGCAACAGGTTGCGGTTGGGCAGCCCGGTCAGCATGTCGTGGTTGGCCTGGTACTCGAGCCGCTCGCGATAGTGCACGCGTTCGGTGATGTCCTCGACCGTGCCCTGGTAGCACAACACCTCGCCGTCGGCACCGTGAACGGCGTGGGCGGTCTCGGTGATCCACAGCGTCGAGCCGTCCCGGCGATAGACCTCGGACTCGAAGCCGCTGACGAAGCCATGCTCGCGGATCTGCTGCTTGAACTCCTCGCGCCGTCCGGGACGCACGTACAGGCGGTTGCCGATGTCGTCGAGATCCCCGAACAAGGCCTCGACGCTGTCGTAGCCGTACATCTTCGCGAGCGTCGCGTTGGCCGCGAGGTAGTGGCCATCCGGTGTGCTCTGGAAAATGCCGACCACCGCGTTCTCGAACAGGCCGCGGTAACGGGCCTCGGCCTCGGCCAGACGATGCCGCGCGAGAACCTGCTCGGTGATGTCCTCGATGAGCCCCTCGACGACGGGCTGCCCGAACTCGTCGCTGAGACCGACGCCGCGCTCATGCACCCATTTCTGCGTGCCGTCGCGACACACGATGCGGTACTCGACGTGGTAGCGCTCGCCGGACACCAGCGCCTCCGCGACGCTGCGTCGCACGCGCTCGAGATCCTGCGGCAGGGTCAGCGCGGCGAACGAGGTCGCGGTCCCACCGATCAGCGCGCCCGGTCCGTAGCCGGTGAGCCGGCGGCAACCCTCGCTCGCGAACAGGCAGCTGCGGTGCGCGTCGCCGCAGAAGCGGAAGACCATGCCGTCGAGGTTGTCGATCATCAGCGCCAGCATCCGCCGGCTGTCCATGCGCGGGCGCTGATGAAACGAGGCGGCGATCGGCGCCGACGCACCCGGAACGACGCCCGACGGCGGGCTCACGACGCGACTCCGGCCGCCGCGCCGGGCATCGGCACGACCGCGCGCCGTTCCGCGAGCTTCGCTGCGAGGTCGCGCCGCTCGATCTCCAGCCAGGCGAACACCGCGTCGACGCCGCGCGTGCCCAGCGCAAAGCAGTCGCCGGCGCCGAGCGCAATCGCACCAGGCGCGAGCAGCTCGTCGCGAACCGCCGCGGCGAAGGTCTTCACCGCGCGCGCGGCCTCGATGCGCGCGGCGGCGCTGCCGTCGCACGCGCCATCGCTCGCCTGGGCGAGCAACGCCTCGGCGCGCGCGACCAGGAACATCAGCCGCACGCGCGACACCGGCCGACACTCGCCGCGCGCGGCCACCGTGCTGCCCAGCGCGCGTGCCTGCCCGAGACACTCGGCAAGCACCGGCAGCCGGTGCGAGAAGTTGCGTGTCGCCGCGGTCTTGATCACCGTCATCAACGGCGCCTGGATGCGCGCATCGACGAGCGCCGCCAGCCAGTCGAGCAGGGTCGCGACGATGCGGCAATGCGCCTGGAAACTCTCCTCGGGCGTGATCGCCGCGAGCTCGCCGACGACCTTGCGCCACCTCCCATGCAAGACATCCACGTCGGCGGTGACCAGGCACGGATAGGCCTCGCCGTTCTCGGCTTCGATACCGGCCCTGACCTCGGCGAACAGGCGTTCGACCGCCGCCTGCTTGTCCGGCAACCGCGTTGCGAAGCTCTGGTCACCCGCCAGCCATGCACCGCTCATGCCGCGGTGCTGCTGCACGTGGGCGATGAGCTGCAGCAAGCGCCCGGCCACCGCCAGTGCATGCCGCGCGCGCGCCGGCCGGGCCGCCGCGCCCCCTCGAGACGACAGCCGCGCGACGAGCAACAACGCGAGCACGGCCAATCCGCCGGTCGCAATGACGAGAAGTGTCGTATCCATGGTCGTTTCCTTTGTTGTTCATTCGTAGTGGTAACGGTGCACGCGTTCCTCGAGCCGGCCGACCAGCTGGTGCAGATAACGCGCGAGCTCGCTGCTTTCCTCGACGCGGCGGGCGTTCTCGTCGGCGACCTGCGCGACCTTCTCGACGTCGCCGGCGACGCGTTCGCCGGCCACACTCTGCTCGACGCTGGCCGCCGCGATGTCCTCGACGTGCGACAGGCTGCGGCTCGCCGCGCGCTCGATCGACGCGAGCGCGGCGGCGGCGTCGGCGGCGCGTCGGGCGCTGGCGCACGCGCGCGCGTCGGCGTCGCCGACCACGCCGGTCAGCGCCGCGACGTCGGACTGGATGTTGCCGATCAGGCTGCCGATGTCGCGCGTGGCCGAGGTCGTGCGGTCGGCGAGCTGGCGCACCTCGTCGGCGACGACGGCAAAGCCACGCCCCGCCTCGCCCGCCCGCGCCGCCTCGATCGCCGCGTTCAGCGCGAGCAGGTTGGTGCGCGCCGCGATCTCGGCGATCAGCGCGACGATGGCGTCGATGCGGCGCGAGCGCTCGGCCAGCGCCGCGGCGACCTCGGCGGCGTCGCGCACGTTGCCGGCCAGCGCCTCCATCGCGCCGGCCACTTCGGACACCAGCGCGGCGCCCTGCTGCGCCTCGGCAAGCGCTTCACCGGCCGCGCCGGCGGCTTCGGCCGCGCCGTCGCGCGTGCTGGCGAGGCTGGTGATCAGCTGCTCGAGCGTCGCCGCCGACGACACGGTCGTGTCGCGCTGCGCATGCACGCCCTGCTCGCCCGCGGCCGCATTCGCGGCGGCTTCGCTCGATACGCTCTTGAGCTCGTCGACCGCACGGCCGAGCTCGGCCAGCACCCCGGCGAGATGGCGCACTGCGGCATTGAAGCATTCCGAGACCGTGGTGAGCGCGTCGTCGCCCCCGGTCGGCAGCCGCGCGGTCAGCCGGCCCGCCGCGAGCTCGTCGGCGAACGCACGCATGGCTTCGAGCCGGCGCGCGAACGCGCGACCGCCGGCCAGCGCGAACACGGCCGCAACGCCGGCCACAAGCAGTGCGGCCGTGGTCAGGTAGCCGTCCTGGCCGGCCAGTGCGGCGCCGAGCCCGAAACCGGCCGTCATCCACGCCGATCCGACGCGCCGCAGCAGGCCCCGCCCGGCCCGGCCGGTGGCGGACCGTGGCGCGAGGCCCGCCGTTTCTGTTGAGGTTTCCATCGTGTTATTCCTGTTGTCGTGGGTAATTCGTTCGGGCCCCGCCGGCGATGTACGCGGCCGAACCGCCGTGCGTCGAGCGGCCCGCGCCGGTGTCGCAGCGCACCCGCGCGGCCGATTCGCCGACCACGACGATGGCCGGTGCCGCCAGCCCCCTGGCCCGCCGCCCGGGTCGGCAGCCCACCGAGCGTCGAGACGACGTGGCCGTGACCGGCGGGTGCGCCGAGCGCGATCACCGCGGCCGGCGTTTCCGGCGGCATCCCTGCCGCGATCAGCCGTGCCGCCACGTTGAGCAGGCGGCCGCGTCCCAGGCAGATCACCAGCGAACCCTCGCTGTGCGCCAGCGCCGGCCAGTCCAGCGCAGTGCCGTTGTCGGTCGAGCAGATCACCAGGGTCACGCCGGACGCACCGGGATGCGCCAGCATCGATGTGGCGGTGCATCCCTCTCCGACACGAAGCGCCGTGTCGATCGAGGCGGCAGATTGTCGGTCGGCCATCGTGGACTCCCAGAAGCTGAAATGCGCAACGGCGCCGCATTCCCGCCCGTGCATTCGTCGCGGGTGGAAATGGACGCCGTTGTCCGAAACTGCTGTCGGTGATCGAACCCTCCGTGGCTCGTCTCTGCAAGGCTCAAAGCATCAGCCGTGCCAGCAACCTGGATAACCCATCAACCATTGCTTCTTGTTCGCACCACGCGACCCCGAGGCGCTGCACCGGTGCACTATTGCAGTGCAACATCAGCGATGTCGCACTTTCGAGGTGCCGTAGCAAGGGGCGTGATGCAGGAGCGCCTTCGGGTCGATGTTGGAACACTGGCCTCGCCGACCCCGGCATGCCCACGAGTCGAACGAAGCTTTGCGAGCGAGACCTGCGTTCATTGGAGCCGGAGGCTCACTGAATGGTGGCGGGGAGCCTCGCCCTCGCGGGGGGAGGCGACCCAATGCCGGGGCTTGCGCCCGGCCCGTGATCTCGTGTGGACCCCCACCGCAATGCAGCACAGGGCCGGCTTTGCACAGCCGGCCCGCTCGGCGGGCGCGGAGCGGTGCTCCGCGAAACCCCCGCCTCGCCCCCCGAGGGGTAAGCAACCGTCTTGGAACGGCCCGGCGACGGTTGCTCAGGCCTTCCTGGCGCGCTCGCCGTGCTTGAGCAGGCCGGAGACGCTGAGCACGGTGTCGGCCACGTCGGCGAGCCGCCGGCCCTGGTCCATCGCCGTCTGGCGCAGCATCTTGTAGGCCTGGTCCTCGCTGAGGCCGCGGTGCGTCATCAGCAACCCCTTCGCGCGCTCGATCACCTTGCGCTCGTTCAATGCCGTGCGCACCTTGTCGAGCTCGTCACTGACCTGCTGCAGCCGGCGCGCGTGCGCTTGCAGCAGATCGAGAATCGAACGGCCGAGCTGCGGACTCATCGCGTCGGCATCGAACACGCCGACCGGCGCGGCACCGGCGTCGAAGGCCAGCGCCTGGCCCGGCTGGTCGTAGAACATCGCGACCGGCCCGGCACCCGGTGGCGCCTCGAGCGACGACAGCGACGCGAGGATGTTCGCGTGATCATCGAGCTCGGCGCGCGCCTCGACGGTCTTGTGCTCGCACAGCGCCGACAGCTCCGCCGCAAGCCGGTCCTCGACCTGCTTCATCGCGTCGATGCGCCGCGTCGCGAGCTCGAACCAGGTCTCGCCGCCGTTACGCAGCGGCGCCGCGTAGCGCAGCGGTGCGATCGCACGGCGGCGCAGCCGTTCGAACTCGGCGAGCTCGGCGGCCGGCAAGGCCTCGCGCCAATACGCGCACAGCTCCGGGCCGGCGAAGTCGGCGAAGATGTCGAAGCAGCGCTGTTGCGCATCGATCAGGTGCACCAGCCGCTGCTGGTGCGCCGCATCGAAGCTGCCGGCGGCGAAGCCGGCTGCGCCGGTCGCGCGCTCCTGGCCGGCCAGCTCCTTGCCCTGCATGAAGTTGAACAGCGCGACCAGCGTGCGCGAGACCCGTGGATCGGCCGCGGTATCGGCAGCCTCGAACACGACCGCGAGCAGGCCGCCGATCAGCTTCGTGAACGCGGCGAAGGTTTGCTCGGACGACAACGTGAGCCCACGCACGTGGGCGCGCAACTCGGGCAGTGCGTCGAGCCCGTTCAGCACCCAGGCGATGCGGCTGAACAGGCGCACGCCGCCGGAAGTGCGGCGCGAGTCGGTCTCGAGCTCGTCCAAAGAGGCGCGCACAGCCGCTTCGACGCCGAGGCAGTCGGCGATCTTGCGGGCGAGCTCGTCGCCGAAGCGCGCACCGCGCGATGCAATGAAGATACTCGACGCCCCGCGTTCGCGTTGCAGCACATGCACGAGCTGACCGATGCGGCTGACCAGCTCGCAGGTCGCCGCCAGTTGCTCGAGGCTGCGAATCTCGCAGCGTTTTGCGGCCAACAGGAACTTCAGTGCAGCGCTCATGACCCGGTCTCCGACGTGTCCGGGCGACCCGGCCCGGCCATGCCGACACCGATCCGAACCGCCCTACCACCGGAGTTCAAGCAAGCAGCGTGCCGAAGCCACGGCCGCGGCGCGCGGGCACCGCGGCGATCCGTTCTTCAGAAGTCGCCGTGCTGCCACATCTCGGGCCTGAATCGCACCGCCCGGTTGCGCCCGCCCTCCTTGGCCTGGTAGAGCGCGACGTCGGCATACTTGATGGCCTGCCAGAAGCCGTCGGTGTCGTGCGGGAACTCCGCCACGCCGATCGAGATGGTCTTTTCGAGCACCTTGTCGCCGACCGTGACCCGCATCTTCTGGACTTTCTCGCGGATCTTCTCGGCCACCGCCATCGCGTCGCCGGGCTCGACGTCGAGCAGCAGCACCAGGAATTCCTCGCCGCCGAAACGGATCACGACGTCGGCGTCGCGCACCGCCGCCTTCAGCACGATCGCGGTTTCCTTGAGGATCTGGTCGCCGACGTCGTGACCGTGCGTGTCATTGACCTGCTTGAAGTAGTCGAGATCGCACACCAGCAGGCCGATCTGCTTGTTGCGCCGCAGGACTCCGCTGATCAGCTGCTTCGTGTGATCCTGCAGGAAGCGCCGGTTGTACAGCCCGGTCAGCGGATCGACCATGGCCGAGTCGCGCAGCGTCTGCATCAGGCGCTTCGCCTCGATGACCGACAGCGACTGATTGATGTAGCCCTCGGCATTGAAAAGCTTGCGCGCGGCCGGGCCTTCGAGCGAGGCGCCGCGCCGCTCAGCCGCAAAGCGCAGTTGCACGACCCCGCCGGCCTGGCCGCCGGCCATCATCGGAATGCATACGTGACCGCTTCCGTCGCTGCCGTCGAAGCGTCGGCACACCCCTTCGAACTCGAACGACGACACCTTGTGGCCGGTCTTGACCGCGCGGCACTGCGCGCAGTCGGCCAGCACCTCGTCGTGGCAGTGCATGCGCGCGTCGCCGACGAGCGGCGGGTAGGCGACGCGCATCTCCTTGTTGTGCGCAGCGACCTCGTAGATGGTGTATTCGTCGATGTCGAGATCGCGCTCGAACACTTCGCCGAGGCGCCGGTACACGTCGTCGAGCGAGGCGTCCTCCTCGATCACGCGTTTGTAGATCGTCATGCCGTACACGCGATCCATCAGCGCGTTGAACTTCTTCGACAGCGTGCCGATTTCATCCTTGGACTTGATCGAAACCTTCTTCGCGAGATCGATGTCGCCGGTGCTCAGCGACTCGATCTGGTGGATGATGGCCTCGATCGGCTGCTGGAAGGCGACGATCATCCAGCGCACGAACAGGATCAGCAGCGTCGAGGCGATCACCATCACGGCGATGATCGCGTGCACGGAGTGCCGGATGATGCCGTAGATGTCGTCGTTGGTGGCGCGATACTCCGCGGCGACGTGCTCGGCATGACGTGCCGTGATCGCGATCGCCTCGGCCACCTGGCCGCGGACGGTGTCATAGGCGGCCAGCAACGTGTCGGAGGCTGCGTCGTTGAACAGCTGGCGCTTCTCGAGGATGAAATCGTCGAGCGAGCGGTCGATCCGGTCGGTGATCGCGAGCAGCGCCTGCAGGAACTGAACCCCCTCCGGGTTGGCCTTCGCGAGTGTCTGCAGCACGTTCTCGACGATGTTGCCGGACTGCGGCGCGTCGCTCTGGCGCAGCCCGAGCTCGGCATTGACGCCGCGGATCGCCTTGACGTGATCGCGCGCCGACTGGATGCCGGACAGGTCGGTGGCGATGTCCGCCTCGAGGATCAGGCGCAGGTCGCGGTCGAGGTTGTTCAGATGCGCGAGCACCGCACCGGTGGCCTGCCCGTAGGGCACGGCCTGCTCGGAGACCTGGTGATACTTGTAGTGGATGGCGGTCAAAGAGAAGACCGTCACGACGGCCATCGAGCCGAACCAGAACAATGTGCCGATCGCGAACAGCAGGAATTTGTTCTTGATCGGCAGATCGACGAAGGTCAGCAGCCGCAGCAGACGCCGTGTCGGACCGGAAGGCGGCGCATCGGAGTCGTTGGAGAGCGGACGTTCGGCAGGCACGTCGGGCATCGCGAACCTCGGATCGGGGTCTGGAGTGGACAAACACGCTATCCTAGCCGACGGCCCCGATCGCGCGCAGCGACGCGTGAGCGCCGGTGTGGACGATGTCACGCACGGGCGAAGGCACGCCCGCCGGGCGCCCCCTCGCCGCAGTCACCGAGCGAGCGCGCTTGACGCGTACGCGCTGCGCCTTCATTGTCCGAGCTACGATCACGGCGGCTCGCCGAGCCGCTACTCGGGGGAGCCGCGATGAACACCCTCGCACCGGGCAGCCTGTCGCTCGCCGATCTGCGCACCCTCGCAAAGTCGCGCACGGCGATCGCGCTCGATCCCGCCTGTGTCGCCGGCGTCATGGCCAGTGCACGCGCGGTGCACGACATCGCGAGCACCGACACGCCCTTCTATGGCGTCAATACCGGCTTCGGCAAGCTCGCCACCACGCACATCGCTCGCGACCGGCTCGAGGCGCTGCAGATCAATCTGGTGCGCTCGCACGCGGTCGGTGTCGGCGCCCTGCTCGACGACGACACCGTGCGCCTCGCGCTCGCGCTGAAGATCGCCTCTCTCGCGCGCGGCTACTCCGGGGTGCGTCCGGAGGTGCTCGACACCGCGCTCGCGATGTACAACGCCGGGATCGTGCCGTGCGTGCCGTCGCAGGGCTCGGTCGGCGCCTCCGGCGACCTCGCCCCGCTCGCGCATCTCGCGTTGACGCTGATCGGCGAGGGCGAGGTGCGTGTGGGCGGCCGCGTCGTGCCGGCCGCCGTGGCGCTGCGCGAGGCCGGCATCGCGCCGGTCGCCCTCGCCGCCAAGGAAGGGCTGGCACTGCTCAACGGCACGCAGGTGTCGACCGCGATCGCGCTGATGGGCCTGCTGCGCGCCGAGCAGGCCTTCGCCGCCGCGCTGATCGCCGGCGCGATGAGCGTGGACGCGGCCACGGGCTCGGATGCGCCGTTCGATGCACGCATCCACGCGGTGCGCGGCCACCCCGGCCAGATCGCGGTGGCGCGCCACTACCGCGAGCTGCTCGCCGGCAGCGCGATCCGCGCCTCGCACCGCTACGGTGATGATCGCGTGCAGGATCCGTATTCGCTGCGCTGCCAGCCCCAGGTGATGGGCGCCTGCCTCGAGCTGATCCGCAGTGCCGCTGCGACGCTCGCGATAGAGGCCAATGCGGTGTCGGACAACCCGCTGGTGTTCGTCGATGCGGCGGGCGGCGGTGCAGACATCCTTTCGGGCGGCAACTTCCATGCCGAACCGGTCGCGTTCGCGGCCGACACGCTGGCGCTGGCGCTCGCCGAGGTCGGCGCGCTGTCCGAGCGGCGCATTGCGCTGCTGATCGACGCGTCGCTGTCCGGCCTGCCGCCTTTTCTCGTCGCCGACGCCGGGCTCAACTCCGGCTTCATGATCGCGCACGTCACCGCGGCCGCGCTGGCGAGCGAGAACAAGACGCTCGCACACCCGGCCAGCGTCGATTCGCTGCCGACCTCGGCCAACCAGGAAGACCACGTCAGCATGGCGACCTTCGCCGCGCGCAAGCTCGCCGACCTGGCGCTGAACGTGCGCCACATCATCGCCATCGAGCTGCTGGCGGCCGCGCAGGGCATCGACTTCCGTCGCCCGCTGACGAGCTCGGCCGCACTCGAGACGGCGCACGCGACGATCCGCGCGCACGTGCCGTTCTACGACCACGACCGTGTCTTCGCACCCGACATCGCCGCGATCGAACGGCTCATCGATGCGGACGCGTTCACCGCCCATGCCCGCGACCTGCTGCCGTCATGGCACGAGGGCGAATCATAGCGGCGCGGGGGGCGCGAAGCCCCCACCCATCGACATCGACACGGAGACGGTCATGACGATCGAGCATGTCGGACAACAGGTGCTGAACCAGCCGCCTGCCTTGCAGGACTTCAATCGCCTGGCCGGCAACCGCGCCCTGCGCGACGCGCTCGCGCGCGACGGCGCGGGCTGGGCACGCTTCGGCTGCGGCCTGGACGCTTTCGAT
>DAOMOP010000013.1:0-24986 GCA_035444405.1 Rhodocyclaceae bacterium | reverse complement strand
ACGGCGCGGGCTGGGCCGAGCCCGAGCTGCGCGAGGCTGCCGGCGAGCTGGGGCGGCGCGAGTGGATCGCACGCGGCGAGCAGGCCAACCTTTACCCGCCACGTCTGCGGCGTTACGACCACCACGGACGGCGCCTGGACGAGTTCGATTTCCACCCTGCCTGGCACGAATGCCTGGCCTGGCTCAAGGACAAGGGACTGGGCGGCGCGACCTGGGCCGACCCACGTGCCGGCGCGCACGTACGTCGCGCGGCACTGTTCCAGCTCTTCGCCGAGGTCGAGTGCGGCAGCCTGTGCCCGATCACGATGACACACGGTGCGGTGCCGGTGCTCGCCCGCGAGCCGCTGCTTGCCGAGCCGTGGCTGCGGCTTGCCCAGGCACCGGTGCATGATGCCCGCTTCATCCCGGCGGCGGCCAAGCGCGGCGTGCTCATCGGCATGGGCATGACCGAGCGCCAGGGCGGCTCGGATGTGCGCGCCAACAGCACGCGTGCGGCCGCGGTCGGCGACGGCAGCTGGCGCATCAGCGGCCACAAGTGGTTCCTGTCGGCGACGATGAGCGACGCCTTCCTCGTCACCGCGCAGGCGCCCGGCGGGCTGTCGTGCTTCCTGCTGCCGCGCCTGCTGCCCGACGGCACGCGCAACGGCCTGCGCATCGAACGCGCCAAGGACAAGCTCGGTGACCGCGCCAACGCGAGCGCCGAGGTGGAGTTCGACGAGGCGCTCGCATGGCCGGTCGGTGAGGAAGGCCGCGGCATCGCAACGGTGCTCGAGATGGGCAACCACACGCGGCTCGACTGCGCCAACGGCTCGGCCGGGCTGATGCGCGCCGCGCTCGCCGAGGCCGTGCACCACGCCCGCCACCGCCACGCGTTCGGCCGCGCACTGATCGAACAGCCGCTGATGGCCAACGTGCTCGCCGATATCGCGCTCGAGCTCGAAGGTCACATCGCGCTGTGCCTGCACGTGGCCGGCTGCGTCGACCGCGAGCGCACGTCGGAAGAGGCTGCGGCGCTGCGACGCCTGCTCACGCCGGTCGCCAAGTACTGGGTGTGCAAGCGCACGCCGGCGGTGGTGGCCGAGGCGATGGAGGTGACCGGCGGCAACGGCTATGTCGAGGATGGGCCGATGCCGCGGCTGTTCCGGCAAGCGCCGCTGAACTCGATCTGGGAAGGGGCCGGCAACGTGATGTGCCTGGACGTGCTGCGCGTGCTCGCGCGCGAACCGCGCGCGGCCGCGATCCTCGTCGCCGCACTCGAGCGCCCCGGCACGGCAGTGCCCGCCTACCGGCGCGCGCTCGACGCGTTCAAGGCCGCGCTCATCGGCGCACCGGCCGACGAAGCGTCCGCGCGCCGCCTCGCCACCCGCATTGCGCTGCTCATGCAGGCGGCGCTGCTGCTCGCCGACGGTGCGAATCCGACGGCCGAAGCGTTCTGCGCCAGCCGCCTCGACGGCGACGGCGGACACGCATTCGGAACGCTGCCCGCGAGCATCGACTTCGCGACGATCCTCGCCCGCATCGAGCCGTAGGCGACGCGCGCCTCAGCGCGACCGCTGGCGCCGCGCCTCGAACAGGCAGATGCCACTCGCGACCGACACGTTCAGGCTCTCGACGCTGCCATGCATCGGGATGCGCGCGAGCGCGTCGCAGGTCTCGCGCGTGAGCCGGCGCAGGCCCGTGCCCTCGGCGCCGAGCACCCACGCGATCGGCCCGGTCTGGTCGATCTCGTAGAGCGTCGTCTCGGCCTCGCCGGCCGCGCCGATCAGCCACACGCCCGCCTGCTGCATCTCGCGCAGGCTGCGCGCGAGATTGGTCACGGTGACGTAGGGGATCGAGTCGGCCGCGCCGCTGGCGACCTTCACGGCCGTCGCGTTCAGGCCGACCGCACGGTCCTTGGGTGCGATCACCGCGTGCGCGCCGGCCGCATCGGCCACCCGCAGGCAGGCGCCGAGATTGTGCGGATCCTGCACGCCGTCGAGCACCAGCAGCAGCGCGTTCTCTTCGAGGCCCTCGAGCACGTCGGCGAGCTTGAGCTCGCGCTGGCGCGCGTCGATGCGCGCGACCACGCCCTGGTGGCGGCGTGTGCCGACCATGCGGTCGAGACGCTCGGCATCGGCCTGAATCAGCCGCACCTGTTGGGATTCGGCCAGTCGCTGCACGTCTCTCGCGCGCACGTCGGTGCGCTGCGCGGCCAGATAGAGCTCGAACACGCCCTCGGGATCGCGGCGCAGCTTGCCGAGCACGGCATGAAAGCCGTAGATCAGCCGACTGCCGGGCTGCGTCTGGGCGGGCGTGTCGGCGCTCTCGCGCCGACGTCTGGAATCATGCTGCGCGTTGTCAGCCACGGCGGCCTGCCTTCGTCTTGCGTTTCGGGGCTGCGGATTCTACCCGGCCGGCGCCGGCGCTGCCCTTTTTCTTGCCGCGAGCCGCGGATGTGCTCGGGGACGCTGCCGCCTTGCGCGCCTTGCCGCTCTTGCCGGCGGCTGCCTTCGCGCCCTTGCTGCCCTTGGCCGGCTTGGATGCCTTGCCGGCCTTGCCGGGCGAAGCTTCCACACGCACCGCCCCGCCTGCATCGGCACCCTCGACGGTCGCCGCGCGCACCGCGGCACGGCCAGCGGCATCCGAACTCTGCCTCATCTTGCCGCGACGCGGTGCGGCGCCGCCGCCCCCCTCGGGCGGCGCCGTGCCCCGTTCGCGCTCGGTCTTGCCGACGCGCGCGGTGGGCCGCTCGGCCGCTTCGACGAGCCGGAAGTCGATCTTGGTGGTCGCCAGGTCGACACGGATCACCTGCACGCGCACGCGATCGGAGAGCCGGTAGCGGGTGCCGGTGCGCTCGCCGGCCAGCTCGTGGCGCGTCTCGTCGAAGTGGAAATAGTCGCTGCCCAGATCCGAGATGTGCACCAGCCCCTCGATGAACACGTCGTCGAGCGCGACGAAGAGGCCGAACGGCACCACCGCCGACACGCTGCCCCAGTATTGCTCGCCGACCTTGTCCTGCATGTAGTAGCACTTCAGCCATGCGACCACATCGCGCGTGGCGTCGTCGGCGCGCCGTTCCGTCATCGAGCAGTGCAAGCCGATCGCGTCCCAGTCGTCGTGCGCGAGTCGCTCGCCGGCCAGCGTCGCCTTGATCGCCCGATGCACGAGCAGATCCGGATAGCGGCGGATCGGCGACGTGAAGTGCGTATACGCCTCGTAGGCAAGGCCAAAGTGCCCGACGTTGTCGGGGCTGTAGACGGCCTGGCGCAGCGAGCGCAGCATCACCGTCTGCAGGAGCTGCGCATCCGGGCGCGTCTTCACCTGCTCGAGCAGGCGGCCGTAGTCCTTCGCGCTCGGCTCGTCGCCGCCGCCCAGTCCGAGCCCGAACTCGGCGAGGAAGCTGCGCAGCTTGTCGAGCTTCTCGGGCGTGGGCCCCTCGTGCACGCGGTACAGCGCCGGCTGCTCGTGGCCCTCGAGGAACTCGGACGCACACACGTTGGCGGCCAGCATGCACTCCTCGATCAGGCGGTGCGCGTCGTTGCGCACCTCCGGAACGATGCGCTCGATCTTGCCCTGCTCGTCGAAGATCATGCGGGTTTCGGTGGTCTCGAAGTCGATCGCGCCGCGCTTGGCGCGTGCCTTGAGCAGCACTCGAAAGAGCTTGTCGAGGTTTTCCAGGTGCGGCACCAGCTCGCCGAGGGCCGCACGCGCTTCGGCGTCGCCCTCGTACAGCGCGGCGGCGACCTGGGTGTAGGTCAGGCGCGCGTGCGAGAACATTACCGCCGGATAGAAGCGGAAGTTCTTGATCGCGCCGCTCATCGAGATGTTCATGTCGCACACCATGCACAGGCGCTCGACCTGCGGCATCAGCGAGCACAGGCCGTTGCTGAGCTTCTCGGGCAGCATCGGGATCACGCGGCGCGGGAAATACACCGAGTTGCCGCGCTCCATCGCGTCGGCATCGAGCGCGCTGCCGGGCTCGACGTAATGCGACACGTCGGCGATCGCGACGATGAGCCGAAATCCACGCCCCTGGCGCTCGCAGTAGACGGCGTCGTCGAAGTCCTTGGCGGTCTCGCCGTCTATCGTGACCAGCGGCAGACCGGTGATGTCCTCGCGGCCGACCCAGTCCTTCTTGCGCACCTTGGCCGGCAGCTTGCGTGCCATCGCCCGCGTCTCGGGCGAGAACTCGAACGGCAGCCGATGCTTGCGCAGCGCGATCTCGATCTCCATGCCGGGATCGGCGTAGTTGCCGAGCACCTCGACGACGCGCCCGATCGGCTGACTCACCGCGGTGGGCTGCTCGACCAGCTCGACGGTGACGACCTGCCCTTCCTTCGGACGCTTGCCACCCGGCGCAACGAGAATGTCCTGAGCGATGCGCCTGTCCTCGGGGACGACGAGCAGCACGCCGTGCTCGACCAGCACGCGGCCGACCACCCGCGTGTTGCCGCGCTCGAGCACCTCGACGACCTTGCCTTCGGGGCGGCCGCGCCGGTCCGTGCCGACGATGCGCGCGATCACGCGGTCGCCGTGCAGCACCTCGCGCATCTCCTTCGGCCCGAGGAAGACGTCGGGCTGCTTGTCGTCGCGGATCAGAAAGCCGAAGCCGTCCGGATGGCCGGCAACGCGCCCACGGATCAGATCCGCCTTGTCGGGCAGGATGAATGCGCCGCGGCGGTTGCGCATCACCTGTCCGTCGCGCTCCATCGCGCGCAGGCGCCGCTCGAACAGCTCGGCCTCGTCGTCGCCGACGTCGAGCGCCTCGCACAGCTCGGCGAACTTGAGCGGCACACCGCGTTCGGCGAGCAGTTGCTCGACGTACTCGCGGCTCGGCAGCGGGTGCGAATATCTGGCGAGCTCACGCTCGAGCTGCGGGTCTGCGCGGCGCACCGCGCTCAAACGGACGTCGGCCGCGGCCGTACCGCCGTGCTCGTCGCCTTTCATTTTTCTTGTCATTGACTTTCTCTTATTCATGCTTATAATGCGCGGCTCTTGCCCAGATGGCGGAATTGGTAGACGCGCTAGTTTCAGGTACTAGTGCCGCGAGGCGTGGAGGTTCGAGTCCTCTTCTGGGCACCAGTTTCAAGCAAAGGCCGGCCGTGTGCCGGCTTTTTTGCGTTTGTCGTTCGCTTTCCACGATGCCCGCGTTGCGCCTGCACGGTTTCCTCGCGCGGCGGGGGCCTTCTCCTGCTCCAGCGTTGCCGCTATAATGACGCGTCGTGCCCAGATGGCGGAATTGGTAGACGCGCTAGTTTCAGGTACTAGTGCCGCGAGGCGTGGAGGTTCGAGTCCTCTTCTGGGCACCAGTTTCGAATGAAAGCCGGCCGTCGGGCCGGCTTTCTGTTTTTCGCGCCCGCCCGCAGCGCCTTCTCGCAAGGCGCGGGCGCACACGGCCCACGAACCGCCTCCGGCTCGCGACCCGCCGGCAGCCGCACTGATGGACCGGTCACGCGCGGCGCCGGCCTCGCCGCCGCCCATCGCCGCAGTCGGCCACGAGCGCGGCCCGCGCGCATATTCAGGCACCGAACGGATGGCGGCGCAGAATCGTTTCGTCGCGCTCCGGACCGGTCGAGATCACGTCGATCGGAATCTCGCAGATCTCCTCGATGCGGTGCAGGTAGGCGCGCGCCTCGTGCGGCAGCGCCTCCCAGCTCTGCGCGCCGAAAGTCGTGCCGCTCCAGCCGGGCATCGTCTCGAAGATCGGCTCGCAGCGCTTGACCTCCTCGGAGCCCATCGGCAGCAGGTCGATACGCCGGCCGTCGAACAGATACCCGGTGCACAGCTTCAGCTCGGCAAGCCCGTCGAGCACGTCGAGCTTGGTGATGCACAGTCCGGTGACGCCGTTGATGATGATCGAGCGCTTGAGCGCCGCCAGATCGAGCCAGCCGCAGCGGCGCTTGCGCCCGGTGACGGTGCCGAACTCGCGGCCCTTGCTGGACATCTGCTGGCCCGGCTCACCGACCGTGTCGATGTCGAGCTCGGTCGGGAACGGGCCCGCGCCGACGCGCGTGCAATAGGCCTTGGTGATGCCCAGCACGTAGTGCAGCCGCCCCGGCCCGACGCCCGAGCCGGCGGCGGCCTGGCCGGCGACGCAGTTGCTCGACGTCACGAACGGATAGGTGCCGTGGTCGATGTCGAGCAGCGAACCCTGTGCGCCCTCGAACAGCAGGCTGCCGCCGCGCTTGTTGACCGCATAGAGCTCGGCCGACACGTCGGCCACCATCGGCCGGATCTCGTCGGCATCGGCCATGGCCTGAGCGAACACCGCCTCGAAATCGACTGCGGACGCGCCGAGGTGCTCGGTCAGCACGAAGTTGTGGTACGCGAGATTGGCGCGCAGCTTCTCCGCGAAACGCTCGCGATCGAACAGATCATAGACGCGCAGCGCGCGGCGCGCGACCTTGTCCTCGTAGGTGGGGCCGATGCCCTTGCCGGTCGTGCCGATCCTGTCGGCCGCACTTTTGGCCGCCTCGCGGGCGTTGTCGAGGGCGACGTGGTAGGCGAGGATCAGCGGGCAGCCCGGGCTGATGCGCAGGCGATCGCGCACCGCGATGCCGCCGGCCTCGAGCTTGCGGATTTCGCCGAGCAGATGATGCGCGTCGAGCACGACGCCGTTGCCGATGTAGCAGGCCACGCCCTCACGCACGATGCCCGACGGCACGAGGTTGAGCTTGTACTCGTCCTGGCCCACGACCAGCGTGTGGCCGGCATTGTGCCCGCCCTGGAAGCGCACGACTCCTTCGGCATGATCGGTCAGCCAGTCGACGATCTTGCCCTTGCCCTCGTCGCCCCACTGGGTGCCGACAACCACTACGTTCTTCGCCATCCTGTCATTCTCCCTGAAGCGCGTCGACCACCCAGCAGCCGTCACGCCTGACCAGAGCCCGGTTGCAACCGGCCTCCCTCCACGTTCCGTCATGGCCGGGCAGCGCCGTCATGACCACCTCGCCCTGCGCGCGCAACGTCGCGATCAGAGCCTGCAAGTCCGCATCCGACGCATCGCACGGCGCGAGAATCGCCCCCGCAGCCGGGCTGTCGGCCAGACATGCGGCAAGTTCGCGCAGATCGAGACTGAAACCGGTCGCCGGACGGCCGCGCCCGAATGCCGCGCCGACCTGATCGTAACGCCCCCCGAGCGCCAGCGCCGCCGGCGCGCCCTCGGCATAGGCGGCGAAGACGACCCCACTGTGATAGTGATAGCCGCGCAGGTCCGCCAGATCGAAGCTGATCGGCAGATCTTCGAGCTGCCGTGCGAGGCCGCTCAGGTCGTCCAGGGCCCTGCGCACCTCGGGCGAATCGGGCAGCCGCTGGCGTGCCTGGTCGAGCACCTCGGAGCCGCCGTACAAGGTCGGCAGCGCAAGCAGGGCGCCGCGCCACGGATCGGCGACGTCCTCGAGCAGGGCATGCAGATCGGGCATGTCCTTGGTCTGCAGCAATGCGAAGAGCTCCTCTTCGCGCTCGGGCACCAGTCCGGCGCGCGCGGCGAGCGCACGAAACAGCCCGACGTGGCTCAGATCGATGCGTCTGGCCGGCACCTCGGCCAGGCGCATCACCTCGGCAAGCAGCCGGATCATCTCCAGATCCGCCGCGATGCCGGCATGCCCGTACAGTTCGGCGCCCAGCTGCAGCGGCTCGCGCGTCGCGGTCAGCGTCGATGGCAGCGCATGCAGGACGCTGCCGCAATAGCACAGCCGCGACACGCCGCTGCGGTTGAGCAGGTGGGCGTCGATGCGCGCGACCTGTGGGGTCATGTCGGCGCGCACGCCCATCGTGCGTCCGGACAGCTGATCGACGAGCTTGAAGGTCCTGAGCTTGAGATCCTGTCCCGCCCCCGTGGTCAGCGAATCGAGATACTCGAGCAGCGGCGGCATCACCAGCTGATACCCGTGGGCGCGGAACGCGTCGAGCAGCCGACGGCGCAAATCCTCGATCTTGCCGGCCTCGACCGGCAGTGCGTCCTCGATGTAGTCGGGAAGTACCCAGCGCATGTTCAGGCCACCAGAAACATCAGCAGCAGGCCGATCAGCATCGAAGCCAGTCCGATGAAACGGATCTGTCCGTCAGCCAGTCGCGCGAGTTGCAGAAACGTCTCGCGCCAGCGAGCTGGCGCGAGGAAGGGAAGAATGCCTTCGATCACCAGCATCAGTGCGAAGGCCAGCAGCAGGGAGTTGCCCATCGGATCAGTCGCGTGCGGCTCCGACGGGGCTCTTCATGAACTTGAAGAAATCCGAGCTCGGATCGACCACCATCACGTCCAGAGGGCTCGCGAAGCTGCTGCGATAGGCCTCGAGGCTGCGATAGAACGAATAGAACTCGGGATTCTGCTCGAACGCCTTGGCATAAGTCGCGGTCGCCGTCGCGTCGCCCTCACCCATCACGATCTGAGCCTCGCGGTAGGCTTCGGCGATGATCACCTCGCGCTGGCGGTCGGCGTCGGCGCGGATCTGCTCGGCGATCGCAGCGCCCTCGGAACGCAGTTCGTTGGCGACGCGCAGACGTTCGGCCTCCATGCGGCGATAGACCGATTCGGACACCTCGGTCGGCAGATCCACGCGCTTCAGCCGCACGTCGAGGATCTGCACGCCGATCTGGCGGGCGTCGGTGTCGGCGCGGATGCGCATGTTCTCCATGATGCGGTCACGCTCGCCGGAGACGACGTCGTGCACGGTGCGGCGGCCGAACTCCTCGCGCAGGCCGGAGTTGACCGTCTGCAACAGGCGGGTGCGCGCACGCCCCTCGTCGCCGGCGACCGACTCGTAGTACAGGCGCGGGTCGATGATGCGCCACTTGACGAAGTGGTCGACCAGCACGTTCTGCTTCTCGGCGGTGATGAAGCGCTCGGGCTCGGGCGTGTCGATGGTCAGAATGCGCTTGTCGAGGAAGCGCACGTTCTGGATCAGCGGAAACTTGGCGTTCAGCCCCGGCTCGCTGATGACCTCCTTGATCTCGCCGAGCTGGAAGACGATCGCGTGCTGGCGCTGGTCCACCCGGAAGAGCGTCGCCGATGCCAGCACACCGGCCAGCAGCAGGACGCCTGCAATGATGTGAATACGGTTACTCATCAACGGCCTCCGAGATCGCGGCTGCGCATCATGTCGCGATCGCGCGGGTCAAACGGGATGTCGCTCTGCCGCTGCGGCGCCGGCGGACTCGGCGGCGTCTGCGCCGCGGGCTTGCGTTCGTCGCGCGCGGTGGCGCCGTCGAGCAGGCGGTCGAGCGGCATCAGCAGCAGGTTGCCGCCGCTTTCGGCATCGATCATGACCTTGCTGGTGCTCGAGAGCACTTGCTGCATCGTCTCGAGGTACATGCGCTCGCGTGTGACGGTCGGCGCACGGCTGTACTCGGCATACACCTGGGAGAAGCGCGAGGCTTCACCTTCGGCATTCGCGATCACGCGCTCACGGTAAGCGTTGGCCTCTTCCAGCACTCGCGCGGCGGCACCCCGGGCACGCGGCACGACGTCGTTGCGGTAGGCCTCGCCCTCGTTGCGCAGGCGCTCGCGGTCCTGGCCGGCCTTGACCGCATCGTCGAACGCGGCCTGCACCTGTTCGGGCGGCTGCGCATTCTGCATCGTCACGCGGCTGATCAGGATGCCGGTCTGGTACCGGTCGAGAATGCGCTGCATCAGCTCGTGCGCGGTCGCAGCGATGTCCTCGCGCCCCTCGTAGAGCACGAAGTCCATGCTGCTCTTGCCGACGATCTCGCGCATCGCGCTCTCGGCCGCCTGCATCACGGTGTCGTCGGGAAAGCGGTTGTTGAACAGATAGTCCTCGGGACTCTTCAGCAGGTACTGCACCGCGAACTGGATGTTGACGATGTTCGCGTCGTCGGTGAGCATCAGCGCCTCACGCAGCACGCGATTGCGATCCTGGCCGCGATAGCCGACCTCGATCGTGCGCACGCCGGAGAGGTCGACGATCTCGTGCGTCTCGAACGGGAAAGGCAGCCGCCAGCGCAGGCCCGGCTCGGTCGTCTGCACCAGCTTGCCGAAACGCAGCACGACGCCGCGCTCGTTCGCATCGACGGTGTAGAAGCCGCTCGCCAGCCACACGACCAGCAACAGGACGATCAGCGCGCCGATGCCGCCACTGAACTGCCGCGGAGAGAATTGCGGCAACTGCGGGCCGCTGCCGCCAGGGCCGCCGCCATTCGGCCGCCCGCCTTCACGCTTGCCGCCGAAGATGCCCGACAAACGCTGGTTGAAGTCGCGCCAGACGTCCTCGAGGTCCGGCGGCCCCTGATTGTCGCCGCGGTTGCGATCGCCGCGCTTGTCGTCGTCATTCCCCTGGTTGCCCCAGCGAGGATCGTTCAGTGACATGAGCAAACCTGTAATTACGTTCAAGACCGCTCAAGCCGTGCGTGCTTGAGACTCCGTCGCTGCACCGTTTGCGGCGGCGCCCCGCGCGGCTTCGGCAAGCGCCTCGCGCAGCAAGGACAGCCCCTCGCCGCTGACGGCGCTCAAAAAAACGCCGCAGATATTACCATATTCATCCCGCTTGACCGCGGCGGCCGCCCGGGTCAGGTCGATCTTGTTGAACACCATGATCTGCGGGACATCGCCGGCACCGATCTCTTCGAGCACTTCATTGACCGCGTCGATCTGGGACTCCCTGTCCTCGCTCGCCGAATCGACCACGTGCAGCAGCAAGTCGGCATTGGCGGTCTCCTCGAGCGTGGCATGAAAGGCCGCCACCAAGGCGTGAGGCAGGTCCCGAATGAATCCGACCGTATCGGACAACACAACGTTCCCGCCTTCGCCGACGTACAGCCGGCGCGAGGTGGTGTCCAGGGTCGCGAAGAGCTGATCGGCCGAATACGCGCCGGCCTTGGTCAGGGCATTGAACAGCGTGGACTTGCCGGCGTTGGTGTAGCCCACCAGCGACACCGACAGCACCTCGCGGCGCTCGCGCCCGCGCCTGCGCACGCGCCGCTGCTTCTCGAGGCGGACCAGGCGCGTCTTGAGCTGCTTGACGCGCTGGCCGAGCAGCCGGCGGTCGGTCTCGAGCTGGGTCTCGCCGGGGCCGCGCAGGCCGATGCCGCCTTTCTGTCGTTCCAGGTGCGTCCAGCCGCGCACGAGCCGCGTCGAAAGGTGCTCGAGCTGTGCAAGCTCCACCTGCAGCTTGCCCTCGTGGCTGCGCGCGCGCTGCGCGAAGATGTCGAGAATCAACGCGGTGCGGTCGATGACGCGGCACTGCAGCGCGCGCTCGAGGTTGCGTTGCTGAGCCGGCGAGAGGGCATGATTGAAGATGACCAGATCGGCGCCATGCGCCCGCAAGGTGTCGCCGATCTCGCCGACCTTGCCGCTTCCCGCGAACAAGGCCGGGTCGGGCCGCGCGCGGCGGCCGGTGACCTCCGCCTCGACGCTTGCGCCGGCACTTTCGACGAGCAGCCTGAGCTCGGAGAGCCGCTCGTCGAGCATGCCCTGGTTCAGGTCGAGCTGGACGAGCACCGCGCGCTCGCCCGCGGAGGGCCGCTCAAACATCGCGGCCGCGGCGCCGGGGGACGCGTTCAGCTGTTGCCCGCACCAGTATCCTGCTGTTGGATGTTGACCGGGCGCGCGGGCACGACCGTCGAGATGGCGTGCTTGTAGACCATTTGCGTCACGGTGTTCTTGAGCAGCACCACGTACTGGTCGAAAGACTCGACCTGGCCCTGCAGCTTGATGCCATTGACCAGATAGATCGAGACCGGGATGTGCTCACGGCGCAGTGTGTTCAGAAACGGGTCTTGTAAGAGTTGCCCTTTGTTGCTCATTTCAAACCTCAAGCTTGTAGTTTTTGTGAATGTATAGGATTTCATGCTGCGCCGCCACATGGAAGCAGGCACGTCATCCCGGCGTGGAAGCGATTTTATGCCTTGTCGGCGTAGGGATTGTGCGTCGTCTTGAATTGTATGCGCAGCGGCGTGCCCTGCAGCCTGAAGGCCTCCACGAAGGTGCGCTCGAGAAAGCGCACGTACGATGCGGGAACATGGTCGAGCGCGGTGCCGTGAATGACGACGACAGGGGGATTGTTACCGCCCTGGTGGGCATAACGCAACTTCGGCCGGAATACGCCGTGACGCGGTGGCGCCTGCTTGGCCACCGCCGCCTGCAAGGTGCGCGTGAGCCGCGGCGTCGACAGATTGCTCATCGCCGCCGCGTAGGCGGCATCGACCGACTTCAGCACGACGCCGACACCGCTGCCCCGCAGTGCCGAGACGTAGTGAAAGCGCGCGAACGACAGGAAGCCGAGCTTGCGTGAGATATCCGCCTTGATCCGCTCGCGCCGGTAGTCATCGACGGCGTCCCACTTGTTGACCGCGACCACCAGCGCACGACCGGCATCGAGGATGAAGCCGGCGATGTGCGCGTCCTGATCCGAGACGTCCTGCGCCGCGTCGAGCACGAGCACGACGACGTTGGCCTCCTCGACCGCTTTCAGCGTCTTGATCACCGAGAACTTCTCGACCGCCTCGAACACCTTGCCGCGCCGGCGCAGCCCGGCCGTGTCGATCAGCGTGTAGCGGCGCCCCCCGCGTTCGAACGGGATCGCGATCGCATCGCGCGTGGTGCCGGGCATGTCGAAGGCGATCACGCGCTGCTCGCCGAGCAGCGCATTGACCAGCGTCGACTTGCCGACGTTCGGACGACCGACGATCGCGATGCGCGGGCTCCGATCCTCGGCGGCCTCCGGCTCCGGCACGTCGGGAAACGGCGCGAGCACCAGTTCGACCAGCTCCTTGACGCCGTCACCATGCGATGCCGATAGCGGCAGCGGATCGCCGAGCCCGAGCGCATGGAAATCCGCCGCGACCAGCGTGCGGTTCATGCCCTCGGCCTTGTTGACGACGAGGTGCACCGGCCGGCCCGCTCGTCGCAGCCGTGCCGCGATCTGCTCGTCGTGCGGCGTGAGGCCGGCGCGTCCATCGACGAGGAACAGCAGCACGTCGGCTTCTGCGATCGCCTGCTCGGCCTGCTGCGCCATCTCGTGCATGATGCCGCTCTTGGCGACCGGATCGAAGCCGGCCGTATCGACGACGATGTAGTCGCGCTCGCCGACGCGACCGACGCCGTAGTGGCGGTCGCGCGTGAGCCCGGGCTGGTCCGCGACGAGCGCATCGCGCGTCTTGGTCAGGCGGTTGAACAGCGTGGACTTGCCGACGTTGGGCCGTCCTACCAGAACGAGGGTCGGCTTCACGCGCGCATTCCCGTGGGGGCCGGACGCGCCGGCCGTTGCTCGGGCCCGCCGCTCGCCCGCTGCACGGGCGTGGACGGGCGTCGTCGAATCGTGTTACCTGCGAGGTCCATCGTGCCGATCAGCGTGGCTCGAGTGCGGCCACGGTGCCGTCGCGCGTCTGCACGACCAGGCCCTGCAGGCCGAGCGCCTGCGGATCGGCGCCGATCGCGCTGCTGTCGACCCGGTGGCGCGCCGCAAAGCGGCCAGTCTCGCGGTCGAGCAGGTGCACAAAGCCTTCGAGATCGCCGACCGCGACGAAGTCGCCGACGACCAGCGGACGCGACACCTCGCGGCGTGTCAGCGCGTCCTGCTTCCACACGCTCGCACCGCTGAACGCATCGAGCCCATGCACGGCATCGGCGGTATCGGTGACGAACACGAAACGGGTGTCACGATCCATGCCGACGCTGCTCGAGAAATCGCGCGACCACAGCGCGCTGCCGTTGCTCAGATCGAAGCAGCCCGCCCGCCCCTGATAGGCCACTGCGCACACTTCACGGCGGCCGAACACCGCCGTGCCGACGACGTCGGTGATGCGTTCGAGCTCGGTGACGCCGCGCGGCATGGCGACGGTCAGCTCCCACAGGGCGCCGCCGTGGTCGGCGCCGATCGCGACGAGCTTTCCACCGGGAAAGCCGACCACCGCAACACCGTCCTCCAGGACCAGCCCGGCGCTGCTGCGCAGTGCCAGCGGCGGGGTGCTGTGCCGATATTCCCAGCGACGAGTGCCGTCGTCGGCGTCGAAGGCGAGCAGCCGGTGGTCGGAGGCGCGCACGATCACGACGCCGTCCCCGACCGCCGGCGGCGCCAGCACTTCGGCGCCCGCCGGGACCCGCCAGCGTTCCGCCCCGCTGGCGGCATCGAGCGCAATCACGTCTCCGGCGGCGCTGACGACGACGGCCAGGCGCCCGTCGGCGCCGACGCCGGCCGACAGCCGCGCGTCGACGTCGGTACGCCACATGGTGCGCCCGCCCTGCAGGCGCACGACCGAACCGTCATGGCCGGCGGCATAGACGTCCTCGCCGACGACGGCGGGGTGGAACACGTAGGGTCCGCCCCCCCCGACCCGCGCCTGCCACAGCGGCTGCAGCTGCGCGGTGGGCGGGAAGGCGACCAGCTCGGCCGGCTTGGGCGCCGGCGTCGCGAAAGGATTCAGCGAGGCGCAGCCGGAGATCATCAGCAGCGACGCGGCAGCGAGCCACGGCGACAGGGAGCGAAGCGTCATCGGTCAGGCCTCCAGCGCCTCGAGCTTGATGCGAATCACCTCGCCCAGCCCGGCAGCGGCCTCGGCGCCCTGCGCAGCGAGCGCGTCGAGCGCGGCGCGGTAGGCCGCGCGCGCGCGCTCGTGCTCGCCCTGCATCGCATGCACGTCGCCGCGCAAGTCCTCGAAGCGCGCCGTGAGCGACGCGGCCGGCGCCTTGTCGAGCTGCGCCAGGGCCGCGGCGTAATCGCCTTCATCGAGCAGAATCGTCGCAAGCCGCAGCCGCGCGAGGTCCTGCAGCAGCGCGTCGCGCCCGTTGACGGCAAGCCACTCGAGGTGCGCCCGCGCATTGCGGCTGTCGCCGGCCTCGAACTGCGCGCTCGCCGACAACAGCGCGCCCATCTGGGCGTAGGCGGTGCGCGGGAACTGCTCGATCAAGCGGCCCGCCGCCTCGCGCGCCTTGCCCGCGTCGCCGGCCTCGGACGCCTGCTGCACGGCAAAGAACAGCGTGCCGGCCTCCGCGGCCTGCTTGTCGCGATACCAGTTGAAACCCTGCCAGCCGACCGACGCGACCGCGGCCGCGACGGCAACGGCGGTGACGAGCTTGCCGTACTGCTCCCACCAGGCCTTGATCTGGGAAATCTGCTCCTGCTCTTCCAGGTCATATACTGCCATTTTCGTCCTCTTCCTCCGGGAATAGGCGCTCGGCCACGGCATCGGCGAGCCCGTCAATCGAAATGCGCTGTTGCGCGCCGGGGCCGCGCAGCGGCTTCAACCCGACCTCGCCGCTGGCAGCCTCGTCGTCGCCGATCACGACGGCGACCTGCGCGCCACTCGCATCGGCTTTCTTCATCTGGGACTTGAAGCTGCCACCGCCGCAGTGGGTGAGCACCGCGAAGCCCGAACCGCGCAGCGCCTCGGCCGCACGAAAGGCAAGCCGCTGGGCCTGCTCGCCGACATGCACGACGTACACGTCGGGCTGCACCGGCTCGCTGCGGCCGCCGCATTCCTGCCACAGCGCGAGCAAGCGCTCGATGCCCATCGCGAACCCCGCCGCCGGCGCCGGCTTGCCGCCGAGCATCTCGACCAGCGTGTCGTAGCGCCCGCCCGCGCACACCGTGCCCTGCGCCCCCAGCCGCGTCGTCACCCACTCGAACACGGTGCGGTTGTAGTAGTCGAGCCCGCGCACGAGGCGGTGGTTGATGCGGTACGGGACCCCGGCGTCCTTCAAAATCGCCTGCACGCCTTCGAAATGGCGCAGCGACTCGTCACCGAGGTAGCCCGAGAGCCGGGGCGCGGCCTCGACGAGCTCCTGCAGCGCCGGGTTCTTGGTGTCGAGGATGCGCAGCGGATTGGCATACAGGCGGCGCCGGCCGTCGTCGTCGAGGAGCTCGCGATGTCCCTCCAGGTAGGCGATCAGCGCGGCGCGGTGGCGGGCGCGCTCCTCGCTCGAGCCGAGCGAGTTGAGCTCGAGGCGCACGTCTTCCAGCCCGAGGTCGTCCCACAGCCGCGCGCACATCAGGATGTGTTCGGCATCGACGTCGGGTCCTGCGAAGCCCAGCGCCTCGACGCCGATCTGGTGGAACTGCCGATAGCGCCCGCGCTGCGGCCGCTCGTGGCGGAACATCGGCCCGTGGTAGTACAGCCTTTGAGCGCCGGCGGCGAGCAGCTTGTGCTGGATCACCGCACGCACGCACGAAGCCGTGCCCTCGGGGCGCAGCGTGAGCTGCTCGCCATTGAGCGCGTCCTCGAACGAGTACATCTCCTTCTCGACGATGTCGGTGACTTCGCCGATCGCGCGCGAGAACAGCGGCGTGGGTTCGACGATGGGCATGCGGATCGGCCGATAGCCGTAGCTTCTCAGCCAGTCGCGCACCAGATCCTCGAAGTGCTCCCACATTTCGGCCTCGTCGGGCAGGATGTCGTTCATCCCGCGCACGGCCTGCAAGCTCTGACTCATCTCGTTCCAGTCTTTCCGGGCCGTTCGTCAGCCCGCCTTTTTTGGATATTTGGTCGCCACGTAGTCATCGACGATGGCGCGGAACTCGGCCGCGATGTTCTCCCCGCGCAGCGTCACGGTCTTGACGCCATCGACGAACACCGGCGCCGCCGGGGCCTCGCCGGTGCCGGGCAGCGAGATGCCGATGTTGGCGTGGCGGCTCTCGCCCGGGCCGTTGACCACGCAGCCCATCACCGCCAGCGTCAGGTTCTCGACCCCATCGTAGCGCTCGCGCCACACCGGCATCTGTTCGCGCACGTGCGCCTGGATGCCGGCCGCGAGCTCCTGGAAGAAGGTGCTCGTGGTGCGCCCGCAGCCCGGACAGGCGGTCACCATCGGCGTGAAGGCGCGCAACCCCATGGTCTGCAGGATCTCCTGCGCGACGACGACCTCCTCGGTGCGCTTGCCGTCCGGCGCCGGGGTGAGCGAGACGCGAATGGTGTCGCCGATGCCCTCCTGCAGCAGCACGGCCAGCGCCGCGGTCGACGCGACGATGCCCTTCGAGCCCATGCCGGCCTCGGTGAGCCCCAGATGCAGCGGATAGTCGCAGCGCGCGGCGAGCTCGCGATACACGGCGATCAAGTCCTGCACGCTCGACACCTTGGCCGACAGGATGATGCGGTCGCCCGCGAGGCCGTACTCCTCGGCCTTGGCCGCCGATTCGAGCGCCGAGACGACCAGCGCCTCGCGCATCACCGCGCCGGCGTCGCGCGGCGCGGCGCGGCGCGCGTTGTCGTCCATCACGCGCGCGAGCACGGACTGGTCGAGGCTGCCCCAATTGACGCCGATGCGCACCGGCTTGTCGTAGCGGCAGGCGATGTCGATGATCGCGGCGAACTGCGGGTCGCGCTTCGCGCCGGCGCCGACGTTGCCGGGGTTGATGCGCAGTTTCGCGAGCGCCTCGGCGCAGGCCGGATGCTCGGCGAGCAGGCGGTGGCCGTTGTAGTGGAAGTCGCCGACCAGCGGCACGTCGACGCCCAGCGCCAGCAGCCGGTCGCGAATGTGCGGCACGGCGCGCGCGGCGGCCTCGTTGTTCACCGTGACGCGCACCAGCTCGGAGCCGGCACGCGCGAGCTCGGCGACCTGCATCGTCGTCGCCGCCACATCGGCGGTGTCGGTGTTGGTCATCGACTGCACCGTCACCGGCGCGTCGGAGCCGATGTGCACACGGCCGACGTGCACCTGGCGCGTGCGGCGGCGCGGCAGCGGACTGGCGGACTGGCCCGATTGCAGACTCATGGGATGCCTCCCGCTCACTCCAGGGTCATCCGCGCGACACCGCCCGAGCGCGTGTGCGGCGCCAGGTCGACCGGACGCCCGTCGTATTCGAGGCTGACCTGGGTCGCGTTGCCGATCACGATCGCGAAAGGCGGCTCGCCCTGCACCGTGCGCGTCGACTCCGGCGCGCCGATGCCGGTATAGACGACGCTGCCGCTCTTGTCGCGAACCTGGATCCACGACTCGCCGGCCAGTCGGAAAACCAGCTGCGCCAGCGCGGGGGCGCCGTCGGCCTGCGCGCGCGCGCGCGCCTGCGAGTCGGCCGCTGCGGTCGTCGCCGGGGCGGCAGTGGTCCGTTCCGGGGTGGCTGCGCTTTCGCCACCGGACGCGCCGCTGCCTGCGGCCGTGTCCGTTGCCACGCCAGGCGGTTTCGGCGCTTCGGACACGCTCGTCGCGGCCGCGGACGAAGATTCCGCCACTTCGGCCGGCGCTTTTACCGAGGCCGCAGCGGCGTCGCCATCGCCCGCGGCGCCGGCAGCCGCAGCGTCATTCGCGTCGGTCGGTGCGCCCTGCGCTGGCGCGACTGCAGCGGTATCGGTGTCGTCACCCGCGTGCGCTGCCGACTCGGGCGCCGGAATCACGCGCGGCGCCGCCACCGACGGCACCACCGCTTCGCGCATCGGCGGCGCCACGCCGGCGACGCCGGTCTCGGGGGCGAGCGGCTGGGTGTCGGCGACCCTGAACCAGTCGAAGTAGGCGCCAAGCCCGAGCGCAATCGCCATCACCACGACGATCGCGGCGGCGGGTTTGAGCATCTTGTGGGGCGCGGCCGTGCCGTGCGGCATGGCGCCGCTCGCGTTCTTGACCGGCGCCAGGCGTACCGCCTGGGTCGGCGTATCGCGACGCAAGCCGGCGATCAGCGGCTCGGCCTCGATACCGAGGTAGCGCGCGTAGTTGCGCATGAAGCCGCGCACGAAGGCCGGGCCGGGCAGCTGGTCGAAGCGCTCGAGCTCGATCGCCTCGACCTGCCTGGGGGAGAGCTTGAGCGCATGGGCCACGTCGAGCACCGACTCGCCGCGCGCCTCGCGCGCGCCGCGCAACATTTCGCCGACACCGGGGAGCCTGCCCGCCTCGTGCGCGGCGGCGCTGTGTTCGTGCTGGATGTCCGTCACTCGAAATTTCCCTGAATCATTTGCCGATGTTCGCCCGAGTCGTTGAAGCGCCCGCGCAGCTGCGCCGCGTAGCTCGCCTCGGCTTCGCGATTTCCCAGCCTGCGTTCGGTACGCAGGCCCAGCCACGCCGATTCGGCGGTCGGCTCGCGCTGCTGGTGCAGCTTCACGAGGTGCTCGCGCGCTGCGCGGTAGTCACCGTGCCGATACGCGATCGCCGCGAGATGGTACAGGGCCTGCGCGTTGACGCCATCGAGCGCCAGCGCACGACGGAACTGCTCGGCTGCCGCCTCATCGTCGCCGAGGCGCAGATGGCACAGGCCGGCGTTGGTGTACGGGCGTGTCGGATGCCGATAATAGGGATTGCGCGCGGCCAGCGCCAGACGCTGCAGCCCGTCCAGCTCCTCGCCCTGGGTGCACAGAAACCATCCGTAGCTGTTGTTGAAGTCGGGATCGTTCGGTGCAATCCGCAGCGCGCGCAGGAAATTCTCGCGCGCCGCTGCGGTGTCCTCGACGAACATGTAGACGAGCCCCATCAAGTGGAAGGCCGGCGCGTATTCGGGGTCGTGGCGCAGCGCCGTGCGCGCCTCGTCCAGCGCGACGTCGAAGCGCCCGACCTCGAAATACGCCGTGCCGAGCTCGGTATTGATGCGCGCGCGTGCCTGCGCCTCGTTGGCCGGCGGCGTATCGAGCAGCGGGCGCTGCGCGGCCGGCGTCACGCCCTGCGTGGCGGGCAAGGTCGCGCAGCCGCTGCCGAGCAACGCCACGCCCAGCCACAAGGCCACGAACATGCGCATCATGCGCGCGCCTCCCGGGCCGACAGCACGCGGATCGTGCGGCGCGTCTTGTCGCGCACGTGCCCGGCGAGCTGGCCACATGCGGCATCGACGTCGTCGCCACGTGTCTTGCGCGTCGTCGTGACGATGCCTGCATCGGCGAGGATCGCCGCAAAGCGGCGGATGCGCTCGACGCCCGAACGCCTGAATTCGGAGTTCGGAAACGGATTGAACGGAATCAGATTGAACTTGCACGGCACGTCGCGCACCCGCGCGACGAGCTGCCGTGCCTGCCGGTCGCTGTCGTTGACGCCGTCGAGCATCACGTATTCGAAGGTCACGAAATCGCGCGGGGCGCGCTCCAGATAGCGCCGGCACGCTGCCATCAGCGCATCGAGCGGATACTTGCGGTTGATCGGCACCAGACGGTCGCGCAGCGCATCGTCGGGCGCATGCAGCGACACCGCCAGCGCCACCGGACACTCGTCACGCAGGCGGTCGATGGCCGGCACGATGCCGGACGTCGACACCGTCACGCGGCGCCGCGACAGCCCGTAGGCATGGTCATCGAGCATCACGCGCAGGGCGGTCACGACGTTGTCGAACTTGGCCAGCGGCTCGCCCATGCCCATCATCACGACATTGCTGATGACGCGGCCGTTGCCGGGCCCGCCGTCATCGTCCGGATCTGCGGCGACCGTCTCGGCCGCACCGAGCAGGCGGTTCGCGAGCCACAGCTGGCCGATGATCTCGCCGGCGGTCAGGTTCCGGTTGAAGCCCTGCTTGCCGGTCGAGCAGAACGCGCAGTCGAGCGCGCAACCGGCCTGCGACGAGATGCACAGCGTGCCGCGATGCGCCTCCGGAATGAACACGGTCTCGACGGCATTGCCGTTGCCGACGTCGAGCAGCCACTTGCGCGTGCCGTCGACCGACACCGCGTCGCGCAGCGGCTGCGGGGCGCGAACGCAGGCCTTCTCGCGCAGGCGCGCACGCAGCGTCTTGGCGACATCGGTCATGCGATCGAAATCATCGCACGCCTCGCGATGCACCCAGCGCATGACTTGTCGCGCACGGAACGGCTTCTCGCCGTGCTCGGCGAACCAGTCGACCAGGCGGTCGAGATCGAAGTCGAGGAGATTGACCGTAGGCTTCATTGCGTATTCGCGTGGACCCGCCGCAAAACGGCGGACCGAAGGCGTCGACCGCTCAGCGCGAATGAATGTTCATCGCGGGGAAAAAGAACGCGATCTCGACCGCGGCCGTCTCCGGCGCATCCGAGCCGTGCACTGCATTGGCGTCGATGGACTCGGCGAAGTCTGCGCGAATCGTGCCCGCGTCGGCCTTCTTCGGATCGGTCGCCCCCATCAGCTCGCGGTTCTTCGCGATCGCGTTCTCGCCTTCGAGCACCTGGATCATCACCGGACCCGAGGTCATGAAGCTCACGAGATCGTTGAAGAACGGACGCTCCTTGTGCACGGCGTAGAACTGGCCCGCCTCCTGTGCCGACAGGTGCGCCATCCGCGCGGCGATGATCTTGAGACCGGCTTCCTCGAAGCGCTGGTAGATCTTGCCGATCACGTTCTTGGCAACGGCATCGGGCTTGATGATGGACAGGGTACGTTCGATGGCCATGAAAAGGACTCTCCGGAGTTTGACTTGATGAAGAAGTAAAACGTTGTAGTCTATCAGTAAACCATGGAAAGTGAGCAGTGTTGCGCGCGCCTGCCACGGTTCAATGCCCGTCCGGGTCGAAGCCGGTCTCGCGATAGATCGCGTGAATCAGCTCGGCGCCGATACGCTCGGCCATCGCCTCGTGGACCGGCAACAGCGCACGCTTGAACGCTTCCTTGCCCGCTTCGTCGAGCGCGATGATGTCGGTCGTGCCGGCCGCGCGAATGTGCTCGAGCGCGCGCGCGTTCTCCTCGCGCGCGACGCGGTTCGCATAATCGGTCGCCTCGCGCACGGCGCGCTCGAGCTGCCGGCGCACGCTCCACGGCAGCCCGTCCCAAAACCTCTTGTTGGTGATGACCGCGTAGCCGAGATAGCCGTGATCGGTCACGGTCACGTACTTCTGCACCTCGTGCATGCGCTGCGTGTAGAGGTTGGAGTGCGGATTCTCGGTGCCGTCGACGATGCCGATGCGCAGCGCCTGGTACGCCTCCGAGAACGCCATCATGTGCGGCACGGCGCCGAGCGCGAGCATTTGCGCCTCGATCACTTTCGACGGCTGGATGCGCATGCGCATGCCGGCCAGATCCTCCGGGCGGCGGATCGGCGCATTCGCGGAAAAGGACTTGAAGCCGTTGTCCCAGAACGCCAGCCCCTTGATCCCGCGCGACTCGAGCGAATCGAGCAGCCGTCGCCCGATCGGACCGCCGGTGACTTTGGCGAGCGCCGCCGCGTCGTCGAAAATATACGGCAGATCGAACACTTCGAACTCGCTGATGCCGAGCACGCTGAACTTGGCGAGCGACGGCGCGAGCATCTGGACCGCGCCGAGCTGCAGCGCCTGCATTTCCTCGCGGTCCTTGTACAGTGTACTGTTCGGATGAACCTCGACGCGCACGCGCCCGCCCGTGAGCGCTTCGGCCCGCGCCTTGAAGAACTCGGCCGCCTTGCCCTTGGGGGCATCGGGCGCGACGACGTGGCTGAAGCGGATCACGATGGGCTCGGCCTGCACGACGGCAGCTCCGCCCAGCAGACCCAACACGACCATCAGCAACATGCGATACTTCACTCGACATCCTCCGCAAAGACGGTGCGCGCGCGGTGCCGCCGCACGCCCACCGACGTCTGGTTGCGCGTGAATGGAAAACAGTCTCACCCGCGCGCCTGCGCTGCGCCTGCCGTGGCAGCTCCACCTGCCGTATCTCGCGCTCGTGCTGTTCCTGCTGCTGATCGCTGCACTCGTGTGGCTGACACATGTGCACGACGAGGAATCGCAGCGCGCCACGCTGATCAGCGACGTGCTGTGGATGGAGCAGAACCTGCAGTTTCGCCTCGACCGCAACGCCGCCCAGCTCGCGCAGGTCGGCCCGGAGCTGGTGGTACCCGAGATCGCACCGCAGACCGATGCACAGCTGCGCCAGCTGCTGCGCGCCGAGAGCGGTCTGGTGCGCATCATCTGGCTCGACAGCGACGGGCGCGTGCTCGGTGCGCTGCCGCCGCTCAGCGACGACCACCTGGTCGGCGAGGCGATGGGGTCGGTGCCGGCGCGCTCGGTCTTCCGCCTCGCGCGCAGCATCGGCCGCCCGGTGTATGGCCCGGCCTACGAGGTCGTCGGCGGCGGCCATCAGTTCGAAGTGCATGTACCGACGTATACCGACGCCGGCCTGCTCGGCGTCACGGTCGGAGTGTACTCCCTGCACGATCTCGTCGCACGCGAACTGCCCTGGTGGTTCTCCGAGCGCTACCGCGTCAGCGTGCTGGCCCCGGACGGGCGCGAGATCGCCGCCAGGTCGAAAGTCGCGCCGCTGTCCGACCACCAGCGCTACACGATGGCCTTCGACCCGCCCGGCCACGGCCTGCGCCTGGAGATCACCGCGTACAAGGACGAGGCGCGCTGGTTCCCGACGCTGATCATCGCCTCGCTCGTGCTGCTGGCCGGCATCATCGTGTGGAGCATCTGGCAGCTGCGCCTGCAGCTCGCGCGCCGGCAGGCGGCCGAACAGGCCTTGCGCGGCGAGACCCAGTTCCGCAAGGCGATGGAGGACTCGCTGCTCACGGGGCTGCGCGCGCGCGACCTCGACGGCCGCATCACCTACGTCAATCCCGCGTTCTGCCGCATGGTCGGCTACAGCGCCGAGGAACTGATCGGGTGCACGCCACCGATGCCGTACTGGGACCCCGACCACATCGAGCGCACTCAGGAGATCCACGACCTGGTCCTGGCCGGCGGGGCGCCGCCGGAAGGCGTCGAGCTGCGGCTGCGGCGCAAGGACGGCGAGCCGATCGACACGATGATCTTCGAGGCGCCGCTGATCGACGCCGAAGGCCGGCACACCGGCTGGATGGGCTCGATGCTGGACGTCACGGAACGGAAGCGCGCACGCGAGCTCGCCAGCCAGCAGGAAGAGCGCCTGCAGGCCACCTCGCGGCTGATCACGATGGGCGAGATGGCCTCGACGCTCGCGCACGAGCTCAACCAGCCGCTCGCCGCGATCGCCAGCTACAACAGCGGCTGCCTGAACCGGCTCGCCGACGGCGACGTCGACATGGCCGAGCTCGGGGAAATCCACCACCGCATCGCGCGGCAGGCGCGCCGCGCCGGCCAGATCATCCGCCGCGTGCACGACTTCGTGCGCCGCTCCGAGCCCAAGCGCGAGCTGCTCGACCTGAACGCGGTGATCCGCGAGGCGACCGGCCTGCTCGAGGCCGACATCCGCAAGCGGCGCATGCGCGTCGACACCCGCCTTGCCGAGCGCCTGCCGGACGTCGCCGCCGATCCGGTCATGATCGAGCAGGTGCTCGTCAATCTGGTGCGCAACGGCATGGACGCGATGGCCGGCAACCCGCGCGAGCGCCGCACCATCCGCATCACGACCGCCGAGGAAGGCGGACACGTGGTCGTGCGCGTCGCCGACCAGGGCCCGGGCATCGCGCCGGAGACGGCGCGCCGGCTGTTCGAGCCGTTCTTCTCGACCAAGTCCGAAGGCATGGGCATGGGGCTGAACATCTGCCGCTCGATCGCCGAGCTGCACCACGGCCGCCTCGGCTTCGAACCCAACCCGGATGGCGGTACCATCTTCATCCTCTCGCTCCCCGTCGATCAGGAACCTTCATGAACGAACCGTGCGTGCATATCGTCGACGACGACGAGGCGATCCGCGATGCGCTGCAGTGGCTGCTCAAGACGCGCAAGGTGCCCTGCACCACGTGGCCGAGTGCCGAGGCCTTCCTGGACGCTTTGCAGCCGCACTGGCGCGGCTGTGCGGTGCTCGACATCCGCATGGACGGCATGAGCGGGCTCGAGTGCTTCGATGCGCTGCGTGCGCGGCGCAACATGCTGCCCGTGGTGTTCATCACCGGCCACGGCGACGTGCCGATGGCGGTGTCGGCGCTCAAGAAGGGCGCCTTCGACTTCATCGAGAAACCGTTCAACGACAGCGATCTGGTGGCCGTCGTACTGCGTGCGCTCGAGGCCGACGCCGCGCACCAGCGCAGCCTCGGCGAGCGCGAGGCGGTGATCGGGAAGCTCGCACTGCTCACCGCGCGCGAGCGCGAGGTGATGGAGCTCATCCTGGCCGGCAAGTACAACAAGGTCATCGCCGACGAGCTCAACATCTCGATGCGCACCGTGGAAGCGCATCGATCGAAAATCTTCGAGAAGATGGCGGTGCGCTCGGCAGTCGAGCTCGCCCAGCTCGTCAAGCGCACGGCGGACTGACGTCGGCCGTCCGGTCGGCGTGGCGCAGCCAGCGCGGC
>DAOMOP010000012.1:26591-45261 GCA_035444405.1 Rhodocyclaceae bacterium | reverse complement strand
TGGCCTACTTCGAGTGCCTGCACGAGCTCAAGCTGATCGTCGACCTGATCTACGAGGGCGGCATCGCGAACATGAACTACTCGATCTCGAACAATGCCGAGTTCGGCGAGTACGTGACTGGGCCCGAAGTCATCAACGACGAGTCGCGCGCGGCGATGCGTGCCGCGCTCAAGCGCATCCAGACCGGCGAGTACGCAAAGATGTTCATCCAGGAAGGCCGCACCGGCTACCCGAGCATGACCGCCCGCCGCCGCCTGAACGCCGCCCACCCGATCGAGACGGTCGGCGCGCAGCTGCGCGACATGATGCCGTGGATCGCCAAGAACAAGCTGGTCGACCAATCGAAGAACTGACGCGCCGGTGAGCGCCGTCCCGGCCGCGCGCCCCTGCGCGGCCGCCCGGCGCCCTGCCCGCCTCTTCCGGCGTCCGGCCGGCGTCCCTGCGGCTTCGCGAGGGCCGCCGTCCGGGCGCCGGCTTCGTTTCGGCTGCCACGCCGCCGATGCCGCACCGATATCCACGACAATGGCGTCGGCGCATCGCAATTTCTGCCTTACGGTAGAATCCCGCTGTGCAGCGGCCGCCACGGCCCGCCCGACTGGACTCCCGACATGCCCCTGCTTCCGCTCGAGAAACGCCGCCGCGGCATCTACATCCTGCCCAATCTTTTCACCACCGCGGCGCTGTTCGCCGGTTTCTACGCCATCGTGCAGGCAATGCACGCCCGCTACGAGTTCGCCGCCGTGGCGATCTTCGTCGCGATGGTGCTCGACGGGCTGGACGGGCGTGTGGCGCGCCTGACGCATACGCAGAGCGCCTTCGGGGCCGAGTACGACTCGCTCTCCGACATGGTGTCCTTCGGCGCCGCGCCGGCGCTGGTGATGTACGAATGGGCACTCAAGGATCTCGGCAAGCTCGGCTGGGTCGCCGCCTTCATCTACTGCGCAGGCGCCGCGCTGAGGCTCGCGCGCTTCAACACCAACATCGACGTGGTCGACAAGCGCTTCTTCCAGGGCCTGCCGAGCCCGGCCGCGGCGGCGCTGGTCGCCGGCATGGTGTGGGTCGTCATCGACAACGGACTGACCGGCGACGACGTGCGCTGGTTCGCACTCGTGCTGACCATCTTCGCCGGCCTGTCGATGGTCAGCAACGTGCTGTTCTGGAGTGGCAAGGACATCAACCTGCGCCGCAGCGTGCCGTTCATCGTCGTGATCGCCGTCGTGCTGGCGTTCGCGCTGGTGTCCTTTTACCCACCGGGCGTACTGTTCGCGCTTTTCCTTGCCTACGGCATGTCGGGCTACGTCGTCTGGCTGTGGCGCTGGATGCGGCGGCGACGGGATTCCGACGCGCGATCGCCCACGCCGCCCGCGCCATGAGCATGACGACACGCGCCGCCGTCGTCACGCCCGTTGCACGGGGGCGTCACGTTCCGGCTGCATCACGCAAGGCGGTCCGTCGGCATTCCGGCTTCACCCCCTTCGGCATCGTGCCGCCGCGGCCCACCCGGAGATCGCCCCTGCCCGCTGCGGAATTCCCATGCGCCTGCTCGTCATCGAAGACAATCGCGACATTCTCGCCAACCTCGCCGACTACCTGACCCTGAAGGGCTACGTCGTCGATTGCGCGCAGGACGGGCTGACCGGCCTGCATCTGGCGGCAACGCAGCACTACGACCTGATCGTGCTCGACATCATGCTGCCCGGCATGGACGGTTACGCGCTGTGCGAGCGCTTGCGCCAGGGCGAGCGCAATGCGACGCCGGTCGTCATGCTGACCGCGCGCGATACCCTCGACGATCGCCTGCGCGGCTTTCGCACCGGCGCCGACGACTATCTGACCAAGCCATTTGCGATGTCCGAGCTCGCCGCACGTATCGAGGCGGTGCTCAAGCGCAGCCACGGCGCCTCGCAGCGCCGCCTCGTGGTCGGCGACCTCGAATACGATCTCGACACCCTCGAGGTCACGCGCGCCGGCCAGGCGCTGCGACCGAGCCCGATCGGCCTGCGCCTGCTCGCGATCCTGATGAAGAAGAGCCCCGCCGTGGTACGCCGCGAAGTGCTCGAAGACGCCCTGTGGGGCGACGCGCCGCCCGACAGCGACAGTCTGCGCAGCCACATTCACGCGCTCAGGCAGCAGATCGACAAGCCGTTTGCACGCCCGCTGCTGCACACTGTCCACGGCGTCGGCTACCGCCTGGCCGAACGCTGACGTGAGCGGACCGCGAAGCCTCGCAAGCCGCATCGTCATCGCCTTCGTGCTGATGACGGTGGCGGTTGCGGGCACGCTCTCGCTGTCGGTGAAGCTCGCCGTCGATTCCGTCGAGGTTCAGCTCGTATCGGACTCGATGAACCGGCATCTCGACTTCGTCCTCGCCGAACTCGAGGACGGGCGCCTCCACAATCTCGGCCCCGACCTGACCCTGTACCGTGCGCCGGCCGGCGACGACACGGCCCTGCCCGCGTTCGCCCGGGGTCTCGCCGCGGGCTTTCACGAATTCGAGCGCGGCGACGCGGCTTACCACATCCTGGTGCGCCAGCGCGACGGCGACCGCCTGGTGATGATCCTCGACCAGCAGGAATTCGAGCGCCGCGAGAATCTCATCCAGATCATCGTGTTCGTGGGTTTCGTGCTGTGCATCGCTCTCGCATGGCTGCTCGGCCGCCTCGTCGCGCACACCGTGATCGCGCCGGTGGTGCGCCTGTCCGGCCAGGTACAGCATCGCGACCAGCTCCTGCCGCTCGCCCCGCCGCTGGCACCGGACTATGCCGACGACGAAGTGGGCAAGCTCGCCGCCGCTTTCGACCACGCGCTCGGCGAGCTGCGCGAGGCGCTCGAGCGCGAGCAGCTCTTCACCAGCGACGTCAGCCACGAGCTGCGCACGCCGCTGATGGTGATCGCGAGCTCGTGCGAACTGCTGCTGACCGTGCACCAGCACGCTGCGCGCACGCGCGTGCAGGTCGAGCGCATCGCCCGTGCATGTGCCGAGATGCGCGAGCTCGTCGAGACCTTTCTGCTGCTCGCGCGCGCGCCGCACGCGCAAGGCGACGAAGCGAGGCCGGTCAGCCTGCCGACACTCGCGCACGAACAGGTCCAGCGCTGGCAGGACGAGGCCGAAAGTCGTGGCCTCAGGCTCGAGCTGCGCGTCGACGGTACCGACACCGGGCACTATCCGGAGCCGCAGCTGCGTGCGGTGATGTCGAACCTGTTGCGCAACGCCATCCACTACACCGACAGCGGTTTCGTGCGCATCGTCCTGCGCGCGGGCGGCTTCGCCGTGATCGATTCGGGCGTCGGCATCCCGGCCGAACAGCGCGACCGGATCTTCCGCCCCTTCACGCGCGGCGACGCCAGCCGCGGCGACGGCTACGGCATCGGCCTGTCGCTGGTGCAGCGCATCTGCGCCCACGAGGGCTGGCGCATCACCGTCGCTACGCGCGACGGCGGTGGCTGCGAATTCCGGGTCGAGTTCTCGGCCGAGTGACGCCGCAGCCCCGCATGGAGCGTCTTCACGAAATTTTCACATCGGCGCGACATCCGCGTGATGGGCAGCACCCCAAACTGCCCGCCCGATCCTACGCGGAACGAGCGACCGATGAGCGAAACCAATCCCGATGCCATCCGGCTGGCGTTTTCCGACAAGTACGACCGCGAGCATGCGCGCGCCTATTTCGAGAAGCACCGCGGTGGGCTCGCCCGGCGCCTGTCGCACTGGCGCGATGAGCAGCTTGCCCGCAAGGCCCTGCGCATTGCCGGCGACCCGACCCTGGTGCTCGACCTGCCGTGCGGCGCCGGGCGCTTCTGGCCGGTACTGGCCGAACAGGCCAACCGCGTCGTCATCGGTGCCGACAACTCGGGCGCGATGCTCGAGGTGGCCAGCAGCGCCCAGCCGGAGGCCATCGTGCAGCGTGTGCGCACCCTGCAGACGTCGGCCTTCGACATCGCCCTGCCCGAGCGCGCCGTCGATTGCGTCTTCTCGATGCGCCTGCTGCACCATATCGGCGACGCCGAGCACCGCCTCGCGATGCTGCGGGAGTATCATCGCGTCACGCGCGACACCGTGATCGTCTCGCTATGGGTCGACGGCAACTACATGGCCTGGAAGCGCCGGCGACTCGAGCGGCGGCGCGCACGCAGTCGGCAGCGGAATTATCAGAACCGCTTCGTGCTCCCGGCGCGGCAGGTCGAAGCGGAGTTCCGGCAGGCCGGCTTCGACGTCGTCGCGCACCTCGACTTCATGCCGCTGTACGCGATGTGGCGCGTGTACGTGCTGCGCCGCGCGTCGGCGGCCTGACGAACCGCCCGCGACCAGGAGAACCGCTTCGATGAATCCGGAACAGACCCGCTCACTGCTCACCGTGTGCCTGATGGCCGCGTTCGCCAACGGCCGCCAGGAGGCACGCGAACGCGAGCACCTGCGCCGCATCGCCGCTTCGCTGTCGGCACAGGCCGGCACCGACCTGATGCCCTTGTATCAGGACGTGCTGCTCAAGCGTGTCACGCTCGAACAGGCCGTCACCGGACTGGACACGCCCGAGTTGCGCCAGCTCGCCTTCGAGATGGCGGTCGGCGTGTGCGACGCCGACGGCGTGCACGATGCCGAGGAGACTGCTTTTCTCGCGCGCCTCGAAGCGCTGCTCGGGCTCGCGCACGACACCTCGACGCGCATCGTCGACGAGGCCGATGCACTGGCCGCCGCACCGCTGGACCGTCCACTCCCGGTTGCCGCCGACGCTGACCCAGCCATGCCGGCCACGACCGGCCAGGCCCCGGCCGCCGTGCCGGAGCCCGCCGCTCCACGCGCGCCGGTCGCGGCCAGTCCTGCGGCACCCGACGAAACCGAGCTCGACAAGATGATCCTGAATGCGGCCATTCTCAACGGCGCGCTCGAACTGCTGCCCGAATCGCTCGCATCGATGGCCATCATCCCGCTGCAGACGCGCCTGGTGTATCGCGTCGGCAAGGCCTATGGCTACGAGCTCGACCGTGGCCACGTCACCGATTTTCTGGCCACCGTCGGGGTCGGCCTGACCTCTCAGTACGTCGAGCAGTTCGGCCGCAAGCTGGTCGGCGGCCTGCTCGGCAAGGTGCTCGGTCGCGCCGGCCGCGCGATCGGAAGCGGCGCGACCGGTTCGGCCTTTTCATTCGCGACGACCTATGCGCTCGGTCACGTCGCCAAGCGCTACTATGCCGACGGGCGCCGCCTCGATGCGGCGGCGCTGAAGGAGAGCTTCGCGCAGATCCTGGAGCGGGCCCGCACCCTGGAGGGCCGCTACGCACCGGACATGGCCGAGCGCGCCCGCACGCTCGACCTGCGAAAGCTCACGGCGGAGCTGCGCGCATGAGGATTTCGCCCGCCTCGCATCCGAACGACTCGACCGGGGGTCGCACATGAACGGTTTCGACCGCCTGCGCGCCTTTGGCGCGCGACTCGTGGCGGCGAGTCCGGGCAAGGAGCTGCGGCTGCCGGCCGCCAGGCCGCGTCCGCGCGTACGCCGCTGGCGCGATACGGTGCGCGCGATCCCGAATCGCCGGCCCTTGTCCCACGTGCTGCTGTACTTCGCCGCTTGCGAGCCGCTGCCGACGCATGTCGGGCGTCTGCGCGACTGGCTGGCCGAGCGCGGGCTCGCCGCCCTGCTGTTTCTGTTCGGCGCGCTCAACATGCTGCCTCTGCCGCTGGGCACATCGCTGATCAGCGGCATCCCGACGCTGATCCTCGCCTGGCAGATGATGCTCAAGCGCGAGGTCGTGTGGCTGCCGCGGATGCTGCTCGAGCGGCCGCTGACCGAGACCCACCTCGATACGCTGCGCCGACAGATCGTGCCGCGGCTCTACTGGCTCGAGAAGTTCGTGCGCCCGCGCTACTGGCCCCTCGCCCGCGGTCAGGACGAGCGCGTGATCGGGCTCCTGTGCGTGATTCTCGCGATCGCGCTGATCATCCCGGTGCCGTTCGGCAACTGGCCTCCGGCCTGCTCGATCACGATCCTGTCACTCGCCCTGCTGCAGCGTGACGGCATCCTGCTGCTCGCCGGGGTCGTCGCGGCCGTGACCTCGCTGGCGATCTTCGCCGCCGTCGTCGCCAGTGCGGTCATGCTGACCGACGGCCTGTTCACGGCATTCCCGCTTGCGCCGGAGTGGCCGCTGCCGCTCGGAAGCGCCTGATCCGCAGCGCTCGCCGAACACAGCGGGCACTGCGGCCGCCCCTACGCGGTCGGCGCTTGCTCGTCGGGCGCTTGCTCGTCGGCACGAGCACTATCCCGCCTGCGGCGCCGCGCTTCCCGAACGCCGCCGTTGTCGCCACGCCACGCCGACGATCAGCGTCAGCGCGATCACGAACATCCACTGCGGCGCCGGCCGATCGGCTGCCACTTCGACTGCAGTGATGCGAAAGCCCGGCTCCACGCCGAGCTTCGCGGCCATGCCGCCGGCGGTGACGGCAAGCACCGTGAAGGTGTCGCCATCGCGGCTCGCCGTCACGCCGCTGTGCGCGAGCCGCTGCTCCGCATGCGGCGCCGGCGCGCCGAGCGGCAGCAGCACGACGCGCGTGACCTCGCGCCCCTCGAGCGTCACGCCCTCGACGACGACGCGCATGCGTGCGCCGCTGGGCGCCATGGCCAGCGCGGCCACGGCGGCATCGCCGCTCACCGCCCGGTGCGCAGGATGGATCGGATCCATGAACAGCCCCGGATGGAACAGCATGATCGTCGCAAGCAGCAGCAGCAGTCGCTCGGACGCGCGCGTGCGGCAGATCAGCCACGCCTGGTTGACCGAGATGAACACGAAACCCGCCAGCGTCGCGGCCAGCACCGTCAGCAGCGCATGGCCGACTCCATGCACACCGATCAGCAGCAGCTCGGGGTTGAGCACGAACATGAAGGGCAGCAGGGCCATGCGCATCGAGTAGCGGAAGGCGACCACCCCGGTGCGCAGCGGATTCGCGCCGGCGATGCTCGCCGCCGCATAGGTGGCCAGCCCGCCGGGCGGCAGTGCGTCGGCCAGCACCCCGAAGTAGAACACGAACAGATGCGCCGCGATCAGCGGCACCGGCAGGCCGTTCTGCGCCCCCACCGTCAGGATCACCGGCGCCATCAGCGAGGAGACGACGATGTAGCTCGCCGTGGTCGGCAAGCCCATGCCGAGCACCAGGCACACCAGCGCGACGAACACCAGCATCGCCAGCACGTTGCCGCCGGTCAGCACTTCGATCAGCTCGGTCATGATCAGGCCCACGCCGGTCAGCGTCAGCGTGCCGACGACGATTCCGGCCGTCGCCGTCGCGATCGCGATCGCGACCATGCCACGTGCTCCGGCCACCAACCCGCCCAGCAGGTCGCGCACGCCGCGCCGCAAGGCCGGCCCCAACTCGCTGCGCTCGCCGCGCAGCCAGGCCAGCAGCGGCCGCTGCGTGAGCACGATGACGATCAGGAATATCGTGGCGCGAAACACCGCATCGGCCGGCGACAGCCGTTCGATGATCAGATTCCACACCAGCAGGCCGATCGGCAGCAGAAAATGCAGCCCGGACTTGAGCGCCGGACCCGGGTCGGGCATGCGCCGGATCGGTTCGGCGGCGACCTCCTCGGGCAGGATATGCGGCGCTGCCAGGCGCAACAACAACAGGTAGGCAAGCAGCAGCAGCCCCGCGGTGACGATCGCGGCATCGTTCGGGAAGGCCGCGCGCACGCCCGCGACGACGGCGGACAAGATCGCGGCGCCGGCCGCGATGGCCGTTGCGGCGACGGCGAAGCGCGCGAGCGAACGGCGCCACCGATACGGGTTGAGGCGCGGCAGTCCACGCAGGCCGGCCTTGACCGCCTCCAGATGAACGATGTAGAGCAGGCCCAGGTAGGCCACCAGCGCCGAGATCAGCGCGTGCTTGAGCACGTCCAGATACGGGATGCCGACATAGGCGACCATCAGAAACGCCGCCGCCCCCATCACCGGCGGCATCACCTGGCCGTTGATCGATGCGGCGACCTCGATCGCGGCCGCCTTTTCGGGCGGATAGCCGATGCGCTTGACCAGCGGGATCGTCAGCGGCCCGGTCGTGACGACATTGGTGATCGAAGAGCCCGACACCAGGCCCGTCGCCGCCGACACCCCGACCGCCGCCTTGGCCGGGCCGCCGCGCAGGTGGCCGACCAGCGACAGCGCCCCACGCACGAGATACTGGCCACCGCCGGCCGCCTCCAGCAGGGCGCCGAACACGACGAACAGGAAGATGAAGCCCGCGGACACGCCGAGCGCGACGCCGAACACGCCCTCGGTGCTGAGCCACAAATGGCTCATCGCCTTGCCGACGGAGGCGCTCTTGTGCGCAATGAGCGCCGGCGCGTGCGCGCCGAACAGGATGTAGGCGAGCAGCACGAGCGCAAGCACCACCATCGACCAGCCGAGCAAACGGCGTGTCGCTTCGAGCAACAGCACCAGACCGACCGTCGCGACCGCGACGTCGATGGCGGCGGGGTCGCCCGGATGCGCGCTGATGCGCGCATAGAAGAGATAGAGATAGGCGGCACAAAAGGCTGCGAGCGCCGCGACGAGGAGGTCCGGCAGCCGCAGCCCTCGCGCAGTCCCGTCGCGGCGCAGCGGATGGAGCAGAAAGGCGAGCAGGATCGCGAAGGCCAGATGCAGCGCGCGCACGCCGGTTTCGCCGACACGAAGCACGCCCCACTCGATCGGCAGCGGCGAGGCCACCCATAGATGAAAGGCGACCCAGGCCAGCGCGATGCAGGCGACAGGGTCGATCCAGCGCACCGCAGGACCGGCCGTGCCGTGCACCGCATGCGGAGGGTCGACAGGCGCCTCGCTGCGAACAACCATGGTTGGCGGACGAGATCTCCAGTGAGCCGATGCATCGAAGGACATGCGCACGGCAAGGCCGGGCGCGCGAACTCCTGCCACATCATAGCAGCCAGGCTGTCGAGACTCCGCGGCAGCGACACTCCTGTGCCGACGGCGCCACACCTTGCTCGACCCGCTCTGCCCGGGCGCGTCTCGCGACCGTCCGCATCACCCGCCACCCGGCCCGTCCGTCGTCACCCGGCCTGCAACGCCTTCGTCATGGCGACGCCGGTGTGCGAGAATTTCCGACGCATGGACCGATACGGATGCAGCCCTTCTTCGGGCACGACGGCGGAACCTCCGCCGCGTTCATGCGTCGCACTCGCGACCGACGCTTTCCCGTTCCCTTCACCGGAGACCCCCGACGAATGACTTCCCTGTTCGACCCGATCAACGCCGGCGAGCTCGAGCTCCCGAACCGCATCGCGATGGCCCCGCTCACGCGCAACCGCGCCCCCGACGCCGTGCCGACCGCGCTCACCGCCACCTACTACGCGCAGCGCGCCAGTGCTGGATTGCTGATCAGCGAAGCGACGGCGATCAGCGCCCAGGCCCAGGGCTATGCCGACGTCCCCGGCCTCTACGCCCCCGAGCAGATCGCCGGCTGGCGCCGTGTCACCGACGCCGTGCACGCGGCCGGCGGACGCATCGTCGCGCAGCTGTGGCACGTCGGGCGCATCTCGCACACCTCGCTGCAACCCGGCGGCGCCGCGCCGGTCGCCCCGTCGGCGATCACCGCGCGCGCCAAGACCTACGTCATCGACGCGGACGGCCACGGCGCCTTCGTCCCGACCTCGACACCGCGCGCGCTCGACATCGAAGAGCTGCCCGGCATCGTCGCCGACTACCGGCGCGCCGCCCGAGCGGCGATCGAAGCCGGTTTCGACGGCGTCGAGATCCACGCCGCCAACGGCTACCTGATCGACCAGTTCCTGCGTGCCGGCAGCAATCATCGCGACGACACCTACGGCGGCAGCATCGCCAATCGTGCACGCCTCCTCGTCGAGGTCATGGACGCCGTCGCCACGGAAATCGGCGCCGGCCGTTGCGCGATCCGCATCTCGCCGGTGACGCCGGCCAACGACGCCTCCGACCCCGAACCGCAGCCACTCTTCGAGCACGTGGTCCGCCAGCTCGCGCGCTGGCCGCTCGCCTACGTGCATGTGATCGAAGGCGCCACCGGCGGCGCGCGCGACTTCCAGCAGGGCGACAAGGCGTTCGACTATGCGGCGCTCAGGGCCGCCTATCTCGATGCCGGCGGCCGCGCGGCGTGGATGGTCAACAACGGCTACGACCGCGCGCTCGCGATGGACACGGTCGCCTGCGGCCGCGCCGACATCGTCGCCTTCGGCAAGCCGTTCATCTCCAACCCGGACCTCGTGCTGCGTCTGCGCAAGAATGCACCGCTGAATGCGTTCGACAAGACGACCTTCTACGGCGGTGGCGAGAAGGGCTACATCGACTATCCGGCGCTGGCCTGACGGCACGGCGGGCCGGGCGTCTTGTTCGCCCGGCATCCGCTCGCATGCGCCGCCGCCACGACTCTCCCGGCATTCTCACCGAGGCGCACACGGACAGGCGCGATACCGGCCGGCAATCCGCCTGTCACTACGAGATCACTTGCTCTCCTTGTCCCCGGCAGCGCCCTCTTCACTCTTACGCGAACTCTCCCATGCCGCCTGCAGGTCGGCATAGGCTTTGGAGAACCCCTGCTTGATGTCCTCCCACGCGTCCTGCGTGCCGTGCTTCATGCTGCCGTACCACTCGGCGACTCGATTGCGCTGCTCGCGCAAGGCTTTCATGCCGGCACGGGTCCGTTCGCGCGCGGCCTCGTCCATCGTCGCCCAGTTCTCGGCGAAGCGCGTTTCCAGCGCATCGATGCGTTCGTCCATCGCGTCGAGCGCATTCCTGGTCTTTTTCACCGCCTCATCGCGCTGTTCGGCCGTGTACGCCTTCAGCGCCTCGAGCAGCTCCTGGGTTTCGCGCTTGACGTCCTCGATCATCGCCTTGTCGCCGTGTGCCGCATCCTGCCTGTCATGGCTGCCGGCGTAGCACAGTGGTGCGACGGCCACCCCCAGAAGCATCAGTGAAACGACGGTGAAACGGCTCATTTTTCGCAGTAACATCGGACACCTCCTTGGCGTGATTCCGTGCACGGCCTCGACAATTGTCAGTCTAGGCACCGCGCGGGAAAGCTGCCAGCAGGCTTGCGGTGTGATCGCACGGCGCTCTGGATCGGGTCGGCGAGCGCGCGATGCAGACAGGATTGCCTTCGATGAGGGCGATCGACGACCGGGGCACGACTTGCTTCCGGGCGGGTCGCGCCGTCCGCACCACGTATCCCGTCACGCCCCGGACGCCCGCAACCCCCGCCCAGCGCGCCGCGATCGTCGTCGAGCTGCGGCAACACACATTCCGTCACACCCCAGGCGCCGGCTACGGCAGGCGGCAAGGAACATGAGCACATCCTCCATCGACACCTGCCTCCTGTCCCCCGTGTCGGCCGCGGAACTCAATCGCGGCTGTGCGTGCCGCACCCTCGACGGCGACCTGCTGCGCCACCAGCTGGAGATCGAAGCTTCGCTCGCCGGACTCGAACGCTCGATCTTCACGATGTTCGAGGAAGAGTGGCGCTGCCAGCGCGGGGATGCGCCGCTCGGGCGCATCGCGATCGTCGATGACGGCCCTGCGGGTCAGTACCTTCACCCGGAGTTCCGTCTGTTCGAGCGCCTGTTCGCACGCTGCGGCGCCGATGCGCTGATTGCCGACGCCTGCGAGCTCGAATGGCGCGACGGGCGGCTGTGGCATCGCGGTGCGGCCATCGACATGATCTACAACCGCCTCACCGACTTCTACCTGGACCACCCCGCGCATGCCGCGCTTCGTAACGCCTACGAAGCGGGCACCATCGTGCTGACACCACATCCGCACGCACACGCGCTGTACGCCGACAAGCGCAATCTCGCGCTCCTGAGCGACGCCGAACGGCTCGCCGCCCTCGGCGTGCCGGCGGCCACGCGCGATATCCTGCTCGCCGGCGTGCCGCGCACCGAGGCGGTCACGATCGAGCGCGCCGATTCGTTGTGGGCCCGGCGCCGCACGCTGTTCTTCAAGCCCGCCACCGGCTACGGCAGCAAGGCAGCCTACCGCGGCGACAAGCTCACGCGCCGGGTGTGGACGGACATCCTCGCCGGCGACTACGTCGCGCAGTCTCTGACGCCAGCGAGCGTGCGCCTGACCTCGGTCGAAGGTGCGACCGCCGACCTCAAGCTCGACGTGCGCGCCTACGTCTATGCAGGCCGGATCCAGCTCGTCGCGGCACGGCTCTATGCCGGCCAGACCACGAACTTCCGCACCCCGGGCGGCGGCTTCGCGCCGGTGTTCGTGGTGCCGGAAGCAGTTGAAGCGGCATGCTCGCCATTGCGCTGATGTCGCTTACGACAATGCCCGGCACCGGGCACCAGAAACAGCCTGCGCTCGTCGGCGTTCGTGCCGACGATCAGGTCGATCGTCGCAGCGGCGGCGCCGGCAATGCGATCGGCGCGCTCGACCGGGGGATACCTCGCCGACGGATGGAGTCCGATCATGAACCGCGCAACGACCGCCCGAATTGTCTCGATCACGGCAATCGCTCCCGCGCTCGTGCTATTCGCTCTGTGGCCCCTGGCGACCTGGTTTCTCGAAGGCCGAATCGACACGTTGCGGCGCCCCGAGGCCGTGACCGACCGAGCGGTCTATGCGATCGTTGCCAATCGTCTACGCGACGATCGTCTTTCACAACTTCCTGGCCGTGTTCGGGGTCGTGCGGACGCTCGAGGCTTCGGGCGAGCTGAGCGCGTTCACGAACTTGCAGCCACCGCTTCTCGCCATGGCCATGATCGCCGTCGCCGCGCCGGTGCTGGCGGACCGGACGTTGCTCCGTACGAGCGAGACTACCGATTCTCGATAACTTGTTCCAGCGGACGTCTGGGCGCAGGTGGAAGGTTTTTTGCGTAGCCGAACCGGATCAGCAGCAGCGGCTGCTGCGCTTGGGTCAATCCCAGATGCGCTGCGAGCCTGCGGCGGACCGCCTCGACTTCGCAAGGCATGTTGACGTGCGCGTGGGCGATGCCGAGCGATGTGGCGGTCAGTGCGACCCGCTCGAAGCTGCGCCCGACGTCCACCCAGTGCCGCTTGTCGTTGCCACCCGCGATGAACAGGAGCAGCAGGCTCGAGCTGCGAATCGCCTGCTCCTGGCGACGCGCTTCGCCGTCGGGCCCGACCAGCCTTGTCATGACGAGCTTTCCGAGCCAGCGCGGGATCGCCGGAAAACCGAGCGCGGCGGCGGTCAAGCCATCCTGCCGCGCACTGGCTTCAGCTCTCGAGAAGCGGATCCACGACACCAGCTCGTCGACAAAGGACGGATCGTTGAACTGGATGCGATTGCCTTCCCTGACGAAGCCGATGAGCGGCTCGACGTCCGGCTCGCCGGTGCGGAACGCCCTGAGCGTGACGCCACCGCAAAGTCCGGCCTCGAGCAGCTTGCACGCATCGCTGGCTGCAATGCGCCTTCCGTCATAGCGCCGACGGTTCGACTGCCGCAGCGGGATCGCGCTATAGAGCGCGTCGACGGCGCCGTGACCGTTTGTCGACAGCCTGACCCGGAGGCACTCCTCAAGCTCGTCGGCCGGAAAATAATCGACGCAAGCCGCCAGCCCATGCTGCGCGGCGGCAACGACCAAATTCTCGAGCGCACAGCCCAGGCTGATGTACAACGCGTGGTCGTCGGGATCGACGACCGGCAGGCGCCGGCTGAAGTCGGGATGGATGCGGACCATCCCGTCGCCCACCGAGAACCGCCACGGCTGCGCATTGTGCCCGGACGGTGCGCGTGTCGCGCACGTTAGCAGTGTCCTGATCGTATCGTCCATTGCCGGTGCCCCAACGCTCGACATCGTGTTCAAACTGCCACACCCCCTTCACTCTCGATTTGATCTGCGGCAAGGGCTGCCGGCTTTGTTCGACCCGAACCGATTCTTACGACGAATACATGGCCTTGACGACCGGTGGCAGAAAGGCTCACATCGACTCGTCGGCTCCCGCCTGCAGCCGGCCCGGGCCCCGCGCAGTCACGGTGCGCCACGCCGGCCACCTGCGAGACGGGAGAGGAATCGCCAGATGCCGCCAGTGATCCGAACGCTCCTCATCATCAACGTCGTCGCGTTTCTGCGCGAGCTCGTCGCCGTCGAGGCGATGCTGGGGATGCTCGCGCTGTGGCCCTTCCATGCCGGCTTCATGCCCTGGCAGCCGGTGACCTATGCCGTCCTGCACGGCAGCGTCGTCCACCTCGCCGTCAACCTGTACGGTCTGTGGCTGTTCGGCGGCGATCTCGAGCGGCTGCTCGGGGTCACCGGCACGGCGGCCGGCATCGCCCACTTTGCCGATCTCGGAGGAATGCTGGGCGGCTCTCTCGTGATCCGCCACCTGCGCCGCGCGGGTCGGTGATCCGAAGCGGGCGCCGACCGCGCCGGCGCCGACGGCGCGCTGCCAGATCGAACCCGGAGTGCTATAACACCGATCATCACCTGCCGACCCATGTCGTTCGAGGGAGGGTGTGCAGATGCGCACGAAGCTGATCGCCATCGCGATTGCGACCGGTGGCCTGATCGCCGCACAGAGCCCCAGCGGGCGGGCCATGCCGACCGGCGAGGCCGCCACCATCCTCGCCCCGCTCGAGCTGTGCCACGCCGGCGCCAGGCCAGCCGTCGCCGGTCGCGGCACGGCGCTGCTGCTCGCGCAGGGCGAGACGCGCCCGTTCACCGCCGACGTCGTTCCACCGGGCGCCGCGGCCGAAGGCAAGCCGCCGCTGTTCGACGATCTGGGCACGCTGACGATGCCGGTAACGACCGCCTCGGCCGAAGCGCAGGCCTACTTCGACCAGGGCCTGCGCCTGTCCTATGCGTTCAATCACGCCGAGGCGCGGCGGGCGTTCCGCGCCGCACAGCAGCTCGATCCGGAGTGCGCGATGTGCTTCTGGGGCGAGGCGCTGGTGCTGGGGCCGAACATCAACGCGCCGATGTTTCCCGACGCGCTCGTCCCGGCGCTGGCCGCCCTCGCGCGCGCACAAGTGCTGGCCGGGCGCGCGAGCGAGCGCGAGCGGGCCCTGATCGACGCGCTCGCGCGGCGCTACAGCGACCGCTCCGACGCGGACCGGGCCGCGCTCGACGCCGCCTACGCCGACGCGATGAATGATGCGGCCGCACGCTTTCGCGACGACGACGACATCCAGGTGCTGTATGCCGAGGCCTTGATGGACCTGTCGCCGTGGGACTACTGGGAAGCCGGCGGCGAGCGCCCCAAGGGGCGCACGGCCGACATCGTCGCGGCGCTCGAGCGCGTACTCGCGCGCAACCCGGACCATCCCGGCGCCATCCACCTGTACATTCACGCGGTCGAAGCATCGGCCGCCCCCGAACGCGCGCTTCCCCACGCGCGGCGTCTGGCCGCGTTGATGCCGGGCGCGGGCCACATCGTGCACATGCCCGGGCACATCTACTACCGCCTCGGACTGTATCGCGAAGCGCTCGAAGCGAACATCGCCGCGGTCGCCGCCGACGAGCGCTATTTCGAGCGCTCGCCGAGCGACCCGTTCTACCGCAACGGCTACTATCCGCACAATCTGCACTTCCTGATGGCCGCGGCGCAGATGGGCGGCGACGCGGCGAGCGCGCTCGAGGCCGCCGCCAAGCTCGATCGCCTGCTCGACGAGGCCTTCGTGCGTTCGGCGGCGAGCCTGCAGCCAATCAAGGCGGCGCCCTATTTCGCCCATGCGCAGTTCAGTGCACCGCGGACCGTGCTCGCGCTTCCCGAACCGGGCGACGCGCTGATCCTGGTGAAGGCGCTGTGGCACTATGCGCGCGCGCTCGCCCATGCAGAAAGCGGCGAGCATGGCGAGGCTGGGCGCGAAATCGACGCGCTCGGCGCGCTCCAATCCGGCGGCGACTTCGACGATCTGCACGGCTCGGGCGTGCCGGGCCGCGCCGTCGTCGAGATCGCGCGGCTCGTCGCCACCGCTCGCCTCGCCGACGCACGCGGCGAGCTCGCCGCGGCCGCCGCGGCCTATCGCTCGGCGCTCTCGGTGCGGGACGGCCTCGCGTACATGGAGCCCCCCTTCTGGTACTACCCGGTGCGTCAGTCGCTCGGCGCGGTGCTGCTGCGCAGCGGCGAGCTCGACGCGGCCGAGGCCGCGTTTCACGACAGCCTCGCACGCAGCCCGAACAACGGCTGGGCGCTGTACGGGCTGAAGGAAGTGTACCGGCAGCGCGGCGATGATGCCGCCGAAAGAGCGGTCGGCGCGCAGCTCGAGCGCGCGTGGTTCGGTGACCCTGCGCTGCTCGATCTCGAGCGTCTGTAACGCCCTCGTAGCACGCAACACGGTGCCGCTCCGGGGGCTGGCCACCGGGTTCGGGGCATCGACTCCCCGACCCTGCTGGTCCGGCTGACAGGGTTGGAAAGGACCGATGCGGTACGGCCGCATGATCTCGTTGTCTTCATGCTCGACGATGTGGCCGTGCCGGACGAACTGTCCCGGCGTGTTGAGTCAGGTCCACCGGCGCGGCGAGAAAGCCGCCCTCGTTGCCGATCTGCCACACCTCGACGCCGGGGAGGTGGCTGACGTCGAAGACTTTCCGACAGTCGGACCGCCCGGGTCGCTCGAGGGGATACATGAACGCCAGATGAACGAACCCTTCAGGGGACGTTCAGGGCGGTGCGCGCACCATGCGTTCACGGTCGAAGGCGACCGGCATCACACCCTCAGGAGAACATCATGCGTGCCACCACCCTTTTCAGCACCCTCGCCCTCGGCGCCGCGCTCGTTGCCGGCGGAGCGATCCTCGCACCGGTCGTGCTCGCCCAGATGGGCGGCAACCAGCCGGCGTCCACCCGGCAGCAGTGGCTGTCGCTGACGGAGATCCAGCAGCGCCTCGAAGCCGCCGGCTACCGCGACATCGACAAGATCGAACGCGAGGACGACTACTACGAAGTCAAGGGCATCGACCCGGACGGCCGTCGCGTCGAACTCAAGCTCGACCCGGTCAGCGGCGAAGTGACCAAGAGCGAAGCCAAGAACGGCCGGCGCGAACGCAGCGATTGGCTGACCCCGGCGCAGCTCCAGGTGATCCTCGAGTCGGCCGGCTACCGCGACATCGACAAGATCGAGCGCGAAAGCCGTGACTACGAGGTCAGGGCGACCGATGCCGAGGGTCGCCGCGTCGAACTCGACGTCGATCCGCACTCCGGCGCGGTGACCAAGACCGAGGTCAAGAGCGGCAAGCGCGACGAGCGTTCGATGAACGGCACGCGCTCGGACGAGCCGATGGTCGGCTCCGCGGCGCAGCTGAGCTGATGACCGCAACCCCAGCCCCTCGCCGGCGTTCGCGCCGGCGAGGGGCGGGCCAACGCTCCCCCCTTTTCTTTCCCGGGAGACCCCGACCATGAATCCGTTTCTGACTGGTTTCGTCGCGCTCGTCGCGCTGGCCTGGTTCGCGGGCCTGCCCGCGGCCGATGCGCAAGACGCGTCGTCGCTGCCGTGGTTCGCGTACGAGCAGGCGACGTACCTGAGCGGCGTGCTCGCGATCGCACTGATGTCGCTCGCAATGATGCTCGCCACCCGTCCGGCCTGGCTCGAACAGCCGCTGGGCGGCATGGACCGCATCTACCGCCTGCACAAGCATGCCGGCATCCTGGCGGTGACCTTCGCGGCGACCCACTGGCTGATCGAGATGTCCGACGACCTCGTCGAGTCGTTTTTCGGCGAGGCGAGCTGGGAACACGGCGAAGGCGCGGGCCTGCTGCACGCGATGCGCGAGGCGGCCGAGGAGATCGGCGAATGGGCGATCTACGTCGTGCTCGCGATGCTCGTGATCACGCTGTGGAAGCGGTTTCCGTACTCGCTGTGGCGCTATCTGCACCGCGCGATGCCGGCACTCTACCTGCTGCTCGCGTTTCACGCCGCCTGGCTCGCGCCGAGCGAATGGTGGCAGCAGCCGATCGGCTGGCTGCTCGCTGCACTGCTCACCGGCGGCAGCGTCGCCAGCGGACTGTCGCTGGGCGGGCTGATCGGACGCAGCCGCCGTTCGGTCGGCAGCGTCATCGCGGTGACGAGCCCCACTCCCGATGTCACCGAGGTCGTCTGCCGCACCGGCGAGCGCTGGCACGGGCACCGTCCGGGACAGTTCGCGTTCGTGACCTTCGACCGCCTCGAGGGCGCCCATCCCTTCACGATCGCCAGCGCCGACCCCGCCGCACGCACCGTCAACTTCCAGATCAAAGCGCTCGGCGACTACACGCGCGGGCTGGCCGGGCGGCTCAAAGTCGGCCAGCCGGTCACGATCGAGGGTCCCTATGGCCGCTTCGACTTCGCCCGCCACGACCGCGACGCACGCCAGATCTGGATCGCCGGCGGCATCGGTGTGACGCCCTTCCTCGCCTGGCTCGAAGCGTTGCGCGACGACCCGACCGGCGCCCCTGAGGTCGAGCTGCATTACTGCACGCGCGACCGCGACCGCGATCCGTTCGTCGCCCGGCTCGAGACGCTGTGCGCAGAGCTGCCGTCGGTGCGCCTGCAGGTGCATGGCGCCCGGCAGGACGAGCGGATCACCGCGCAGTCGGTGGCCGGCAGCGGCACCGGTTCCGGGAAGACCGAGGTGTGGTTCTGCGGCCCGCAGGGTCTCGCCCGCTCGCTGAAGGACGGCCTGCAGCGCCTGCGCAAGGGCGGACGCCTCCGCTTCCATCAGGAGGCCTTCGAGATGCGGTAATCCCGGCCACGCCGGCGGGGAAAGGGGCCGGGTCG
>DAOMOP010000012.1:0-26581 GCA_035444405.1 Rhodocyclaceae bacterium | reverse complement strand
TCCCTTTCCCCGCCGGCCGCGCATCGCCGGCCACGCGTCACCGGCCACGCATCGCCAACCACGCATCACCCGCCACGCATCACCCGCCACGCACCGTGGCCACGTGCCACCGTCCGCGCGGCGCCGGCTACAGACCAAAATGCACGCGCACGCGTTCCTCGAGCAAGCTGCGCGCGGCGTCCTCGTCGCATCGTGCAAGCCGCGCATGAACGCCCCGCGCGATCTTCCTGAAGGCCACCAGCACCCGTGGGTCGAAATGGCTGCCGCTGCCTGCCTCGAGGATCGCCATCGCGGAGTCGAAGTCCATCGGCCGCTTGTAGGGACGCTCGGAACACAACGCGTCGAAGACGTCGGCGACGGCGAAGATGCGCGCGGCCAGCGGGATCGCTTCGCCCGCGAGCCCGCGCGGATAACCCGAGCCGTCCCACTTCTCATGATGGCCCGCGACCACCGCATTGGCATCCTCGAGCCAACCGATACCCGAAACGATCTCTTCACCCTGCTGCACGTGCGTCTGCATGATGGCCGACTCGGCCGCATCGAGCGCGCCCTGCTTGCGCAGGATCGCGTCGGGAACGCTGATCTTGCCGACGTCGTGCAGGAAGCTGCCGACGATCAGCGACTGGATGTCACGCCCGCGCAGACCCAACTCCTCGGCAACGCGCGCGGCGATCCACGCGACACGAAAATTGTGCGCCCCGGTATCCGAGTCGCGCATCGCGATGGCGCGCCCGAGCGCCTGGACCATCGCGATGTGAGAGTCGAGCACTTCGCGCGCCTTGCGCTCGTTTTCCGCCGACAACCGCACGACGACCGGGTAGATCGCGGCGCCGCACAGCAGCGCGGCGAGACCGGCCATCAGCGCCATGTTCAGTGCGTTCGCGCGCATTTGTTCGCGCTGCCAGGCGGGGACGACCCTGACTCCCTCGAAATATCCGGTAAGCGCAGACTGTCCGGGATCGCCGGTGCCCGTTAACGGCACGAAGACGCGCAGGATCCAGCGCCGGTCGTCGAGCCTCAGGCTCTCGTGGGAGGCCGAAACATAGGTGGGGCGCCGGTGATGGGGCAGTCGGGCTTCGACGGCGAGCCCTTCGGCAGTCATTGCCTCCGCAAGCAGATCGCCGTTTCGGTTATAGATCTCGGCAATATCGAACAATCCGCCGACCAGGGTTTCGGCGGCCGTGCGGGCCTGCGCGATATCGTCGGGCCCGTTCAGCGCCGCGGTGTCGAAACGCCGCAGCAAGCGCCCCGACTCTTCGATCGCCAACGAGACCGTGGCTTCTTCAGCGTTGCGGTGCGCGACGAACCATGCGACGGGACTGGTCACGGCCGCAAGCAGCACGCTGACGATTGCGATGCGCACGGCAGTGCGTCGGTTGAACGTGTTCATGCTTGCCCTTGTGCAGGAACGCCTGCCCACACGGCGTCGAGCTGCGACGGAGGTACACCTCGCTGCAGGCGGATCCTGCTGCCACGCGTCGTGCGGTCCCGCGCGGGGCCGCGTCCCGGCCTGCCTCGGGGAGCCCGCACCGCCACCGGCATTAACCGCCTCCAGGACCTTGCCCACATCTTCAGGAGACCTTGCGATGATTGCCGAAGAAGCGCCGCTTCAGCAACTCCGCTGCGGCCAGATAGGCGAGCACGATCAGCGCCAGCGCGGCGAGGAATGACGGCGGTAACGCGACGAAGCCGAACGGCGCTGCGAGCGCCGTGTACGGCAGCGCCACCGCCACCGCGGCGACCGCCGGCGTCGCGAGCGCGAGTGCGCGCGACGGACGCGAGCGCGCGAACGGCTGCCGCGTGCGGATCACCAGCACGATCAGCGTCGCCGACACCACCGACTCGACGAACCAGGCGCTGCGAAAGAGCTCCGGCGACGCGTGCAGCACGAGCAGCAGCACCGCGAAGGTGAGGAAATCGAACACCGAGCTCAACAGTCCGAAGCTCAGCATGTAGTCGCGCACGAAGCGCACGTTCCAGCGCCGTGGGCGCTCGATCCAGTCGGCGTCGACGCGGTCGGTCGACAAGGCCATCGCCGGAATGTCGGTGAGGAGGTTGTTGAGCAAAATCTGCTTGGGCAGCAGCGGCAGAAAGGGCAGGAACAGCGATGCGCCGGCCACGCTGAACATGTTGCCGAAGTTCGCGCTGGTCGCCATGAAGACGTATTTCATCGTGTTCGCGAAGGTGGTGCGCCCCTCGCGCCCGGGCAGGCGTCGCGTCGCGACGGCCAGCGTGCGCAGGCCCCGCGCCGCGAACGCCGACACCCGCTCGGCGATGTCGGCCTCGACGTCTTCGCGCGCGACCGTCGTGCCGTCCGTCAGCTCGACCGTCGCACAGGCCTCGAGCACCTGCGCGACGGCGCCCTTGACGACGAGCACCGCCTCGCCGTCGATGCGCGCCAGGATGCTCAAGCGCTTGCGCACGAAGTCATAGGGAATCTCGTCGAGCAGCACCGCGTCGGCCCGCTCGCGCGGCGCGGCGGCGCGGATCGCCTCGTCGATCGGGTTGCGGAAGCTGGTCTGGAACCACGCGTTGATCGCCGCCAGGCGCAGCACCGCCGCGCTGTCGGCGCCGGCGACGTCGAGCGCGCCGTCGAGGCGCATATGCCCCTCGGTGAGCGTGCCGGTCTTGTCGGTGCACAGCACGTCCATGCTGCCGAAATTCTCGATCGACGCCAGCCGCTTGACGATCACCTTGCGCGCGGCCATGTGGCGCGCGCCGTTGGCGAGCGTGACGCTGATGATCGCCGGCAGCATCTCGGGCGTCAGTCCGACCGCGAGCGCGAGCGCGAACAGGAACGCTTCGATGACCGGGCGCTCGAGCCACACGTTGATCGCGAAGATGCCGACCACCAAGAGCAGTGTCACGCGCATCAGGAACGCGCCGAAGTGGCGCACGCCGAGCTCGAACTCGGTCTCGGCGGGGCGCACGCGCAGCCGCTCGGCGATCGCGCCGTAGTGCGTATCGCGCCCGATGCGGACCACCAGCGCCTGCGCCTTGCCGCTCACGACGTGGGTGCCAAGAAAGAGCGCGTTGCTGCGCGCGGCCAGCGGCGTGTGGGCCGGCAGCTCGCCGACGTGCTTCTCGACCGGAAAGGATTCGCCGGTCAGGCTCGCCTCGTCGACGAAGAGGTCGCGCGATGCGAGCAGCCGGCAGTCACCCGGCACGCAGTCGCCGGCGGCGAGCACGACGACGTCGCCGGGCACGACCTCGTCGGCCGGGATCGACACCGTCGCGCCGTCACGCAGCACGTCCGCATGGAGCTCGACCAGTTCCAGCAAGCGCTCGACCGCGCGCGTGGCGCGGTACTCCTGGCGGAAGCCGAGGCCGGCGCTGGCGAACACGATCGCAAGGATGATCATCGCGTCGGTGTGATCGTGCACCGCGAATGCAAGCAAGGCGGCGGCCATCAGGATCAGCACGATCGGCGAGCGGAACTGGCGGGCGAGGAGCGCCGGCACGTCCGAGCGGCGCGCCTTCACGAGTTGCTTGCCGCCGTGCTCGGCCAGACGTGCCTGCGCCGCGAGGGAAGTCAATCCGGCTTCCGGAGAAGTCAGCTCGAGCCCGTGCGCGAGCCGTTCGAGCGGCCAGGCCCAGAATGCGTCGGGAACGGCGTCCGGTGCGGGCGGACTCACCGTGCCGCTCTGCGCGTCATCCACCGCAAGCCCTCCAGCCATACGCCGCACACCAGCACGAGGAGCGCAGCCAGTGCGAACCCGGCTGCAGAAGGCGCCGCCAGGCCCAGGATCCGTGGCAGCGGCGGCACGAAGACCACCGCCATCAGCACCGCAGCCATCACCGCGAACAGCCGCCCGATCCACGGATTGTGCCGCACCGCCACGAGCGCCGGCCGCGCCGGATCGCGACTCGCGCCGATCAGCACGAACACCGCGCACATCAATGGCGCGAACACCGCCAGCCGGCCCTCCCCGGCCGGCCACCCCTGTGCGAGCGCCCACGCATGGCCGGCCAACAGAATCGCCGCGATGCCCGCGCCCTGCACCAGCGCGAGCGCGCCGTTGGCGAGCCCGAACGGCGTGTCGGTCAGCGCGCGGGGCGGCCGGGTCATGATGTCCCCGGCTTCCGGCTCGGCCTCGAACACGATCGAGCAGGCCGGGTCGATCACGAACTGCAACAGCACGATATGCACCGGCAACAGCAGCACCGGCCAGGCCAGCAGCGCCGGCACCAGCGCCAGCGCGATCACCGGCACATGCACCGCGAACACGAAGCGCGTGGCCTTGCACAGATTGTCGTAGATGCGCCGCCCCTGTCGCAGCGCCGCGGTGATGCTCGCGAAACTATCGTCGAGCAGCACCAGCGCGGCCGCCTCGCGCGCGACGTCGGTGCCGCGCTCGCCCATCGCGATGCCGACATCGGCCGCCCTGAGCGCCGGCGCGTCATTGACGCCGTCGCCGGTCATCGCGACGACCTCGCCGTTGGCCTGCAACAGGCGCACCAGGCGCAGCTTGTGCTCGGGCTGCAGGCGCGCGCACAGGTCCGCCGTCGCCAGCCGCGCGCGCAATGCCTCGTCGTCGACACTGGCCAACTCCTGGCCGGTCAATACCGTCGGGCGCTCGCTCAGGCCGACCCGCCGTGCGATCGCCTGCGCGGTCGCCGGGTGGTCGCCGGTCATCATGATCACGCGCACGCCGGCCGCACGGCATTCGGCAATCGCTGCGGCCACCTCGGGGCGTGGCGGGTCCGCGAAGCCGAGCAGGCCGAGGAAGGTGAAATCGAAATCGTGCTGACTGGCCGGCCACTGTCCGCGCGCCACCGCGATCACGCGCAGGCCGCGTGCGGCCATTCGCTCGACCTCGGCCCGGATCGATACAAGCGCGTCGCGCGGCAGGTGGCACAGACGTGCTCGGTGCCGGCGAGCCAGCGCCGCCCGAACGCACCGACCGCCTTTTCCATCGGATCGAACGGATCGACGGGCGTGGCGAGCATCGCGAATTCGACCAGCTCGTGAAACCGTTCCGGCAGCTCTCTGGTGGCCCCGTTCACGCCCGAGGCGTCGAAGCGGTCGAAGCCCGCCGCACCGCCGCGGCCGTCGCCCCCCGGCTCCTCGAGCCGGTCGAGCCCGCCGAGCCCATCGAACCTCTCGACTCCCTCACGCCGGCCCTGCCCGATTTCCCCGACCTCCCCTCCGTGCCCGCAAACACGCCCGAACCCGCCTCGCCGCCCTCACCCGGCCGGACTTGCGCGGCATCCGGCGGAAATTTCAGCGCCGGCACCGCCTCGCCGGTCAGGATGGATTCGTCGATCGTCAGCTGCCCTTCGCGAAGGCGCGCATCGGCGGCGATCCGGTCGCCCTCGCGCAGCACCAGCAGGTCGCCCCGCACCACGTCGCGCCCGGCGATGCGCCGTTCGACGCCGTCGCGGATCACCAGCGCGCGCGGCGAGGACAGCTCGCGCAGCGCCTCGAGCGCACGCTGCGTCCTGCGCTCCTGCACGAAAGTGATGCCGATCACGACGAACACGAAGCTCAGCAAGAAGATCGCTTCGGCACGGTCACCGAGCGCCAGATACGTCCCGCCGGCGACGAGCAGCATCAGCAACATCGGCTCGGCCAGCACTCCGAGCGCAATCGCGGCAAGCGACTTCGGTTGCGCCTCCGGCATCAGATTCGGGCCGTCGCGCGCGAGCCGCTGCGCCGCCTCGGTCTCGGCGAGGCCGTGGGCCGCGTGCGGCGATGGCTGCGGGTTCGGGCCGCTCACTGGCTGTCGGCCTACCGCTCGGGCGGCGCGCCCTCCCACGCCGACCACGGGAAGGGCCGCTCGTCCGCCCCGCCCGTGACGAAGCGCGCAGTCACCGCCAGCCAGTGGGCAAGCCCTGCACCGAAGCGGGCGACCCTCGCGTTGCGTTCCTTCGCGAACAACATCCAGCAGAACTGGAACACGGCGCACAGGCCGAGGATCGTCTGCGCCAATTGCACCAGCACGACGAGAACGAGCATGAACAGGCCGTGCAGCCACAGATTGGGCGGCGGCGCAGGCACTTCGGAAGCGGGTGTCGGGGTCGGCTCGGTCATCGCTGCATTCCTCCGTGATCGGAAAATTCGTTCGACAAGCGGCGTCGCAAAGCGGCAGCACGGGCGGCACAACATTCATGCGCTGCGCCCGCACCGCAATCGGGATCCCGTGGCCCGATTCGGGCTACCCGGATCGCACGCTGGCATACGTTCAGAATAGCTGCGGCGGCCGCACAATGCGCGGCCCCGGCGCCGCACCTCGCAGAAGCGTTGCCCGCGAACGGCCACCGAAAGGCCGGTCTCGGGCGCGACGTCCCTGGCGGCCTTCGGCGTCGATATCGTTCGGCTTCAATGCCCTTGCATCGCGGTCGATACCGACCCATTCTGAGTGGAAGGCCCGCATTCTTGCCGCTGGCGGGAAAGCGGCATGCCTCGCGCACCGGGCGGGTGCGCATCCCACGCGACGATCATTGGGGCAAGCGACTTGGACACGTTTCCGCGAGAAATCGGCGATGGCCCAGAGGGCGGCACCGGCACGCTGCTCTTCAACGAGATCCAGCTGCTGCTGGCCGAAAAGCGCACGTCGCTGTCGGTGCTGCGCACCGGCATCGCAATCCTCGCGCTGCCGTTGTCCGTGCTGAGCGTGCTGATCGCGACTTCGCGGCTCTATGGCACGATGGACGTACTGCATTTTCTCGTGCCGGTGCTGGCCATCTCTGCCGCGCTGACGCTGTTGGCCGTCTACCTGATCGTGCGTGCCCTGCACAGAATCCATGTGGTCGACCGCCACATCGCGCAGCTCAAGAACGGCTCCCGGCTGATCACGGAGCTGTTGCGATGAGTGCGTCGCGGCGGTGCGCGTGCTGCACGGCGGCGGCTGGCGGCCCGGCACGCCGTTCGCGACCGACGACCCGCTCTACCTGCAGGCGACCACCGCCTGTCTGGTTGCGATCGTGCTGATGCAGTCGATCAACGTCTTCATCTGCCGCAGCCAAGGGTCGCGTGCGGATCGCTCCGCGTCCCCACCAAGGACCATTCTGAGAGCCCACCCATGAGCAGAATCTTGTTGTTTCATTACAGTTCGTTAATCCACCGCCACCGCAGGAGGCCCCGCCGATGCGCGGCGGGCTCATCTTGCGGTGGCGCTTCGTGCCGCCCTGCGCCGCCGCGCTCATCGGGCTCGAGTTCGTGCGCCGGCGCGTGCACCGTCGGTGGCGCACGCGCGATCGGCGAACCCCGCCTATCTCAGCTCGTCCAGAGTGATCTCGTAAACGTCACGAGCCGGGTCGTATTTCACCGTATAGGCAGAAGGATAGAGGCCGGCCACGCTGTAGGCGGCGGGGCGGGCGACGGGCGCGGAAAAGGACGGCTTGGTCTTCAGAAAGTCCAGCGACGCCATCGGCTCGACGAAGGTCAGCCGCCCGTCATAGTAGCCGTAGATGAAGGTGGCCGTGAACGGCTGGCCGTTGAACTCCGGCCCCGACCGATCGATGGCGTGCACGCCCATCTGCGGCACCGCCGTCCCCGGCGGAACGGCATAGCCCGCGGCCAGGAGCTCGGCTGCTGGCTGCTGCTCCGGCCGGGCGGAGTCCTGGTCGCTGTCGAAGCTCACCCGCCGCTGCTCGTCTTCCGACACGACGTAGATGTGGAAGTCGAAATGTGGAATGTCATAGACGCCGGACGGCGGATGGCCATGCGGTTCCCAGTTGATCTCGACGTGATCGACCACCGTCTGCGGCGCGCCCGCCGGCATCGGCAGGGCGTAGGTCACGAAATGCGCACCGTCGGAGGGCGTCTCGGGCAGGCCTTCCAGCGTGCCCGGCGTCATGACCACGCCAATCGCGGCGACACGGCCCTGATCGTCGGTCCTGACGATGGTGCGGGCCTCGCCCTGCCCGATCGCGACGCCCCTGCCCTCATGGGTTGTCGCCGCCGCAGTCTGCGCTCGTTGCACCGCCGTGGCGCCCGCCTGGGCGAGTTGCGGCGACGACTTGGCCGGCTGCGTGGCCTGGGCCAAAGGCGCCGGGGGTGATGCCAGTGCCCATGGCGCGCTCGCGCCGAGGACAACCGTCGCGGCGACCAGTGCTGGGCGAATTGTGACTTTCATGATTGCTTCTCCTGGGATGGGACGAGGGATTGCCTGCGAACCGCATTGCCTCCGCACGTCACGGCCACTCTACCGGCGCGCCCATGAACGGGAGCTTTACGCATCATTACAGCTTTTTAATCTGGAGGCCTCACCGCTTCGGGCGCTCGCCGCGGCGCAGAGCGCAGCGTCACCTGCGTCCGGCTGCTATATTGACGATGCCGCCAGGGGAGGAGCACCGGATCGCGGCGCGGCGTGTGGCCGGGCGCAGTCGCCTTGTCCCCGAGCGGTTCCGGCTGTCGAAAGATTCGCCTCGGGCGCCATGCCATGCGCATCCTGATCGTCGAGGACGACCCACAGACCGCTGCCTACGTCTGCAAGGGCCTGCGCGAAAGCGGGCATGTCGTCGATCACGCGCTCAACGCGGCCGACGGCGGCTTTCTCGCCGGCAGCGAGCATTACGACGTGATCGTCCTCGACCGCATGCTGGGCGGCATCGACGGACTGGAGCTGGTGCACCGGATGCGGGCACAAGGCATGGGCACGCCGGTGCTGGTGCTGAGCGCGCTCGGCAAGGTGGACGATCGCGTGCTCGGACTGCGGGCCGGTGCGGACGACTATCTGGCCAAGCCGTTCGTGTTCGCCGAACTCGTCGCGCGTATCGACGCGCTCGCTCGGCGCAACGCCGGCGGGGGTTGGGGCACCGTGTTGCGCGTCGAAGATCTCGAGCTCGATCCGTCCAGCCGCCGAGTCACGCGTGCCGGCAGGGCGATCGACGTCAAGCCGCGCGAGTTCCTGTTGCTCGAGTATCTGATGCGCCACCACGACCAGCTCGTCACGCGCACGATGCTGCTCGAGAGCGTGTGGGACTACCACTTCGACCCGCGGACCAACGTGATCGACGTGCACATCAGCCGCCTGCGCCAAAAGATCGACCACGGCTTCGACAAACCGCTGCTGCACACCGTGCGCGGCGCAGGGTACATGCTCGGTGCACATCGCTAGGCTCGCCAGGACCTCGACGGTCCGCTTCGCGGCGCTCTACACGCTGGTCTTCTGCGTGTCGGTCGCGCTGTTGCTCGGCTTCATCTACGACGCCACCGTACGGGCCGTCGATCGCGAGATCGAAGTCACGCTGCAGACCGAGCTCGCGAGCCTGCAGGAGGTGCATCGTCGCCTCGGATCGGCCGGGCTGATCGAGGTGGTGCGTGCGCGCAGCGTCGACCCGACCACGAGCGCCAACAGTGCCTATCTGCTCGTCGACAAGGCGTTGCAGCCGGTAGCCGGCAATCTCGCACAATGGCCCGCGACGCGTAGCGAGGCCGGAGGCAGGCTCGAGTTCATCCTGGACGACCCCGGCGAGGGCACGTCGGGCCCGCGCCTGTATCGCGCACACGTCCTTGTCCTGCCCGACGGCGGGCGGCTGCTCGTCGCCCACAGCATCGACCGCCGCGCCCGCGCCCAGCGCCTGGTCACCGACGCGCTCGCCTGGGGGCTGGCGGCGACCCTGCTGCTCGGCGTGGCCGGCGGCTTTCTCATCAGTCGCGCGGTGCTGCGACGCATGGAGGCAATCGCCGACACCTGCGCGCGCATCGTGGACGGTCACATGTCCGAGCGCATCGTCGTGTCCGGCACCGGCGACGAGCTCGACCGCCTCGCCATCCAGCTCAACCGCATGCTCGGGCGCATCGAGCAGCTCGTCGAGGGCATGCGGACGATGAGCGACAACATCGCGCACGAGCTGCGCTCCCCGCTCACGCGCCTGCGCGCTGCCGTCGACACCGCACTGGCCGGTCCGCCCGATGCGGAGCGCTACCGTGATGCGTTGCAGAAGGCGCTGCTCGAGACCGATCGCGTGCTGACCGTGTTCGGTGCCGTGATGACGATCACGCAGGCGCGCTTCGGCCTGCTGCGCGGGCAGATGGAAGTCCTCGACCTCGCCGCGCTGGCGGCCGAGGCGGCCGAGCTGTACGAGCCGGTGAGCGAGGCGCGCAGCGTGAGTCTCGAGGTGCTCGCACCGGCGCCGGTCGCGGTCTTCGGCCACCGGCAACTGCTTGCGCAGGCCCTGGTGAACCTGCTCGACAACGCGATGAAGTTCACGCCGGCCGGCGGCTCGGTGCGGGTGAGCGTCGCGCAGAGTGCCGGTCGGGCGGTCGCGACGGTCGCCGACACCGGACCCGGCATCGAGGCGCAAGCCCGCGAACGCCTGCTGGCGCCGTTCGCGCGCGGCGACGGTTGTGCCGGCATCCCCGGCAACGGCCTCGGCCTGAGCCTGGTCGTCGAGGTCGCCCGCCTGCACGGCGCCGCATTGGCGTTGGAAGACAACGCGCCGGGCCTGCGCGTGACGCTGACGCTGCCGGTACGCGATGCCGTCTCGGCCTCCCACGCGCCCCAAGGGCGTTAGCCAGACGGTCGTCGCTGCCGTCGCGCTTCGAACGGCGGCATCCGGCCGGGGTTCGGCGCCGAATCACGCCCCTGAAGCTGCCGGCGATCCGCGCCGCCCGTATTCACAAGAAGCGCACATCGCGCTGTGCGGAACCTTCCGGCTCACGTAGGGCGCGGTGTGCGCGACCATTGCCGCGACCACGGCGATCGCTTCGCTGCACGCCACGCGTGGCCCCGCCAGACCGTGCATCGCCGGCCGCGACTGTCCCGCGTGTCGCTTCTACACCGCCACGGCCGACGCGGAATGGAGTTCCTGCACCGTGTTTCAGAACCGGCTCGTCTCGACGAAGGGTTGGTGCTCGGCTTGGGCTGCGCGCAGCTGATCGCGATCCGCCCGGCATTCATGTGCATGGCCGGTGAAGGCGCACGTGCTCGTCGTGGCCCGGAAGGCGGAAAGTATCATGCGCTGACCGCCGTCTCGGCTTCTTCACGTGACAGCCTTGATTGATGCGCACAAATGGCGCACAATTGGTTCGCGTCTTAGGAGAGCCCCCGATGAATTCCCTGACCAAGGACACGCGTCTGCACATTCGTTGCGACCAGGAGGTCCGGCGGCTGCTCGACAAGGCGGCAGCGTATGCGCACATGAGCGTGTCGGAGTTCGTGCTGAAAAACGCTGTCGAGCAAGCTCAGAGCCTGATTCAGCAGCACGAAGCCATCACGCTGTCGCAGCAGGATTTCGCCGCATTTCTCGATGCGTTGGATACTCCTGCTCAGCCCGCTCCGGCCTTGCAGCGGGCGTTCGCCCGCCACGCCAACCAGGTGCGATGAGTGGAGTACCGCATTCGCGCGCTGGACAACGAGGTCGAGACGGCAGGTTTCCGGTGTGGGGAGGCAGCGCTGGATGAATACTTGCAGCGCTATGCCAAGCAGGACATCAAGCGCGGGGTGGCGCGGGTGTTTGTTGCGACGCCGGTCGACCGTGCCAGCGCAGTCGCAGGTTTTTACACGCTGAGCGCCGCCAGCGTCGCCGCCGAACAGTTGCCTGAGACCCTACGCAAAAAACTGCCACGCTACCCCGTCCCCGCAGCCTTGCTCGGCCGGCTGGCCGTGACTGAAACGGCGCAAGGGAAGGGCTTGGGTTCCATTCTGCTCGTCGATGCCTGCAAACGGGTTGCGGCCGCCAGCCAGACGCTCGCGGTGGCGGCGATCATCGTCGATGCCAAGTCGCCCACCGCAGCCGCGTTCTACCGGCACTTCGGTTTTGTCGAGTTGCCCGGCCAACCGGGACGCTGGATGTTGCCACGAGCGCATTTCGCCCAAGGATTCTGAGCGCCTGATGCTTATGAGGCGTAGAAGTGGGTGCACTCCGCGAGGGCGAGAAGGCGGCCCCAGCGTCCCCCAGTTTGGCCAAACCGTCATTGGCCTTAACGGAAGTACGCGGCCATCTCGCTGATCTTCGTTTGAAAGGCCTCGAGTTCGCTCTCGATCACCTTGTGTGCCGACACCACTGTCACGTTGGTCTTCTGCTCAGGCGCAACGAGCTCGCACACATGCAGCTCCCACACGCGCTCGGGCGCCTTGCCGACGAGACGCTCGAGCTCCCTGGTCACGTGCGCCGACTGACCGGGCCGCTCATGACCGCACAGCGACACGAAGGAGTATCTGTCGAGCTCGCCCCGGATCTGCTCGATCGCGCTTCTCATTGGATTGGCGACGCGCTTGTTCCAAAGCGGGGCGATCAGCAAGACGTGATCGTACGCCTTCGGCGAAACACCGAGGTCGTGAATCGCGGATCGGCGTTTGAACACCATGTCGAGAACCATCGTCAGCCCGGTGCGTTTTCTCTTCTCGACCACGCCAACCACCCGCGCACCAAGCAGACGACCCAGGTGCTCCGCCAACAGGCGGTTGTTGCCGGAATGGGAGTAGCAGATGATGAGCAGCGTCATGCGTGTCGGTCCCCGTCATTCGCCCGTCGGCAGCAACGCGCGGCAGCACCACGCCCCCACGTTTTGCTGCTGTCATGAAACATGAACAAGATTTAATGAATCGGCAATCACCGATTGAAGGACGATTGCGTAGTTTCAATATAGGCCCCGTTCCGAGGACCGTGCACAGTGTCCAGTGACGAGGCGCCCCGCCGGATAGTCTCCTGCACAAGCTCACCTTGGTCGCGCGACCAGTCGCCCTAACGGGCGTCCGCGAGCACGAAATCACCAGAAGAGGCGCCGGTCCTGTCCCCGACACACCATCGTGCGGTGTCGATGGAGCTCTATCGGGGTCGAAACCGAGCCCGCCGCTGCCGTCAGGGAGATCGCCACGATGCCGCCCGTGATCGGCACGATCGTTGCCGCCAACCTCGCCGCCTTGCTCGTCGAGATGATGGCGACCGACGCAGTGTTGAGGAGTTTTGCGCTGTGGCCGCTGCGCGGGGGGTTCGAACCGTGGCAGCTCGTGACCTACGCCTTCCTCCACGCCAACGGCCTGCACATCGCGCTGAACATGTACGGCCTGTGGATGTTCGGTCGCGACGTCGAGCAACTGCTCGGGCCCAGGCGTTTTCTTGCCCTGTATTTCGCCAGCGTGCTGTGCGCGGGGGTCACACAACTGGTCGTCGCGGCTCTTTCGGCCGACCCCTATCCGACGATCGGGGCCTCCGGTGGCGTCTTCGGCGTCCTGCTCGCGTTCGCGCTGCTCTTTCCGAACCGCATCATCATGCTGCTGTTCCCGCCCGTGGCCTTGCCCGCGAAGCTGCTCGTGGCGCTGTTTGCGGCGCTCGAGCTGACGCTCGGCGTGACCGGCAGCGCGGCCGGCGTCGCGCACTTCGCCCACCTCGGCGGCATGCTCGGCGGCTATCTGGTGATCCGCCGCCAGCGCCGCAGCGATGGCTGATGTTTTATGAGGTCGTGGCACCCTGCCGCCCGCAGCCGGCCGCGAAACGGGCCGGGGCCAGTGCGAGCCGGCACGTCGGAACGGCGTCGCCGACCCCGCGACGGCGCCCGCTCTCAATAGACGCGTGTGGAAACCTTCACGCCGAGGTCCCGGAGTGCGTCACGCAGCTTCGCGACCCCCTCGTTCCAACGCCCGTCGTTGCACAGCTTCATGCCTTCGTGATAATCGGCCTCGGCCTCCTTGTATTTCCTCGCATCCCGGTGCGTCGCTTCAGCCGCCTTGAACTGGGACTCGAGCGAATGGCAGCTTTCCATGTTGGCCGGCCAGGCTTCCGCTTCGGTGGCCTCGACGGCCTCCTCGGCGGCGAACGCCGGCAGCACCGCCAGCACGGTCAGCGCGGCGGCAAGCGCAGTCAGTGTCCTTTTCATGATGAGATTCTCCGATGAGGAGTTTGTACGCTGCGTGCGGATGTTGGGGCCCCTCCGTACGTGAAATCACTGTAGTCCTGCGAGCTTCAAGGGAAGCTTTCCGGTTGATTAAAGCTTGTTCATGTGGGTGCGCATCGGCCCGACTTTGTAAGCAGCAGTCAATACCCAAAGTGGGCAACGACATGCCGCGGGAAGGCCGCCTCGGCGACATGGCGCCTCGCACGACCGGCAAGCCCGGCCAATAATGAATCGAACGGGCACCACCAGCCGATCCGGCGCGATTGGCGCACATTGCAGACAGACCGCCCCACCGCGGCGTACCGAGGCCTTGCGGCGATGACCCAGCACGTATCACGAATACATCATGAGGACGGCGAGCCGGCGCTGCAGGCGCGCTGCGAATCGTTCGCGCGCGGGCTGGCGCTGACCGTCGCGTTGCTCGGCATCGCGGTTCTTGGCGGCTGGACCGTCGACGTTTCGGCGCTCAAGAGCCTGCGGCCCGACTGGGTGCCGATGACGCCCGATACCGCCGTCGGTTTCGTGATCGCCGGGTCGTCGCTCTGGGCGGCCAGTCGGTCGCGCAGCGCGTCGCGCTGGCGTGCGCTGCACTTTGCCACCGCATGGATGGTGACCTTGCTCGGCCTATTCAGCCTGTTCGAGTATCTGCGCGCCGCCGGTTTCGACGCTGGCGTGCTCGCCACGGCGCTGCGTTCGTCGGAATCGGCCGACATGCTGCGAATGCAGCGCATGGCCTTGGCGACTGCGGCCGGTTTCACGCTGACCGGATGTGCGCTGCTGTCCCTCGACAGCCACCAAAATCGTACGGCGTCACAGACCCCGGCACTCGCGGGCACGCTGATCGGCGCGCTGGCTTTGCTCGGCTACGCCTATGGGGTCGCTGCGCTGTACCGCGTCGGCTTTTATTCCGGCATGGCCCTGCACACGGCCGTTGGACTGGTGGCGGCGAACCTGGGGATCCTGCTTGCGCGCCCGCGGCGCGGCCTCATCGGCCTCATGACCAGTCGCACGGCCGGCGGCGTGCTCTCGCGCAGACTGCTGCCGGTCGCCATTCTGGGCCCGTTCGTGATCGGCTGGCTGTCATTGCAGGGCGAGCGCCATGCGCTGTTCGGCCCGCCGTTCGGCACCGCGCTCATCAGTCTGTCCTACGTCGTGCTGATCGCAGGCCTGTCGTGGCGCACCGCGGCGGTGTTGCGCGAAAGCGACCGCTTGCGCGCCGTCGCCGAGCGCGATCGGCTGCGCCAGCAGGCGCAGCTCGGCGGCATCATCGCGTCGGCGATGGAAGCAATCGTGATGATCGACGCAGCGCAGCGCATCGTGCTGTTCAATCCGGCCGCCGAACGCATGTTCGGCCGCGACGCCGCGGACATCGTCGGCCGGCCGCTGGCCATCCTGTGGCCGCAGCACGCGCAGTCGCACCGAGCGATCGTGAAGGAGGCATTCGGCCGCACTGCCGCGAGCGGCCCGGACACCGGCTGGCCCTTGGCGGCGACGGCGTTGCGGGCCAATGGCGAGGAATTTCCGATCGAAGCGGCGATCTCGCGCCTCGATCTGGATGGCGAACGATACCTCACCGCAATCCTGCGCGATGTGACCGAGCGGCAACGCATGGAAGAAAGTCTGCGGATCAGCGAACAGCGCGAGCGGGCCCGCAGCGAGGAGCTGTCGAGACTGCTCGACGCGGTTCCGGCAGCCGTCGCGTTCGCTCACGATTCCGAGGCGCGCTCGATCACCGGCAACCGGCTTGCATACCAGTGGGTCGATGCGCCCGAGGGCGCGAACCTTTCGCTGTCGGCTTCGGCCGAGCAGCGAGTGTGCGACTACCGTGTCTTCAAGGACGGGGTCGAACTCGGCCCCGACGAACTGCCCCTGCAGCGGGCCACAGCCGGCTTTGCGGTGCACGACTGCGAGTTGTCGTTACGGCGCGCCGACGGCGTGAGCCGCTATGTGCTGGGCAACGCCACACCGCTGTTCGACGAATCGGGCAAGGTACGCGGTGCCATCAGCGCCTTCATCGACATCACTGCACGCCGCGAAGCGGAAGCCGCGCTGCGGGCCGCAAAGGCCGAGGCGGAGCGGGCGAACGAGGCCAAATCGCGCTTTCTCGCCGCGGCCAGCCACGACTTGCGCCAGCCGCTGTCGGCGCTGGGCATCTACGTCGGCCTGCTCGAGGGCCGCGCCACGGCCGCGGGCGAGCCGCTGCTCGCGAAGATCGACGGCTGCATCACCAGCCTGAACGAACTGCTCACCGATCTGCTCGACCTGAGCAAGCTCGAGGCAGGCGCCGTGACGCCGAAACCGGTCTGCTTTGCGATCGCCGGGCTCCTTGCGGACTTGGTGTCGGTGCACTCGGGCAAGGCACACGACAAGGGACTGCGCCTGCACCACGTGGCTTCGCGCGCGACGGCCTGTACGGACCTCTTGCTGTTCAAGCGGATTCTGGCGAACTTTCTCGATAACGCCATCCGTTACACCGCGCGCGGCGGCGTGGTGATCGGCTGCCGGCGCCGCGCGGGCAAGATCTGGGTGGAGGTATGGGACAGCGGCATCGGTATCGCCGCAGACAAGACCGCCGAGATCTTCGAGGAGTTCACGCAACTCGGTGACGAGGGCCGCACGTACGGCAGCGGGCTCGGCCTGGCCATCGCGGCCAAGACGGCTGCCCTGCTGGGGCTGGAAATCGACGTGCGTTCGCGCCCGGGCCGCGGCTCGGTTTTTGTGGTGGAGGTGCCGCTGGGCACGGCGGTGCCTGGTGTCGCGGCGAACCGGGCACGCGCCCCTTCGCGTGCGCTCACGATCGCGCTGGTCGAGGACAATCAGACCGTGCGCGACGCGCTCGTCACCGCGCTGGAAAGCGCAGGCCATCGGGTCATCGACGCGGCGTCCGGCGCGGAGCTGCAGTCGAGACTCGGGGCGCTACGGCCCGACATCGTCGTTTCCGACTACCGCCTCGCCCACGGCGAGACGGGTACTGACGTTGTCGCAGCGCTGCGCGCGGCGATAGCGGCCGACCTGCCGGCGATCCTGATCACCGGCGACACGGATCCGAAGGTCATGCGCGAGATGAGCGAGCGCGGCATTCCGGTACTGCACAAGCCGGTCGCGTTCGACACCTTGCAAGCTTGGCTCGAAGAGCTCACCGCGCGCGACGACGAGGCACAGCGTCCGTGCAGCGTCGATCCGGCCGCCGACGCTGCCTGAGAGCCGGAGGCATGGGCGGCTTTCTGTCGATCGGCAAGAGCCATGCGAAGGTGTATGTGGAAAAGGACACCGGGGTGAGCTTCGCCGATGCGCCGGCGTCGATGAGGCCAGGGAGGAACTGCGCGAGGTGGTCGACTTCCTCAGGTCGCCGCGCGAGTACGGCCGGCTCGGCGCGCGCATCCCGAACCGGGTGCTGCTGGTCGGCCCACCCGGCACCGCGTACGCCGACGCCACTCGCCGGACTGGAAAGCCGCAGCCTCGCGCCGGCCTGGAGCCGGCTCGGTGCCTTGGTGTTCCGGCATGCCGAGCACTTTTACAACTTCCAGGGCCTGCGTCAGTACAAGGAAAAGTTCGATCCGCAGTGGGAAGTGCGCTATCTCGCCGCACCCGGTGGGTTCCTCACCTTGCCGCGCGTGCTTGCCGACGTGACGACGCTGGCCGCGGGCGGCGTCCGCGGCATCGTCGCTAAGTGACTGACGTGACACGCGCCCGCCGGCCCGCATCTTCACGAATCCTTGACCGCAGCGTGACCGCCCCTTCACCTGCTGCCCCGTAGGCTTTTGCCGTGCACGCCACATCGCAACCGCAACTCACGCGGCAGGCGTGCGAAGACTCCCTGCCGGGCGCACGTACTGGCCGCGCTCGCAGGACTCGACGGGGGAAAGACAAGATGCAGGCCGAGCCCATCCACTTGCCCGACACATCGGCAACGCCGCCCATGGGCGACGGTCTTCGCCCCGATCCGTCCGAAAAGCCACCTCCTCCGTCGCGAAGAAACCTTTCCGCTGCAACGCTGGCGTACCGGCAAAAGTATCAATCGCTGGTGTCCGCCCGCGCGTACGACACTGGCTACTTGCAGCGGCGAGCGCGAACGACGCTCCGGGAGATGGCGATCGTGCGCGGGTTTCTGCGCCGCTATGGCGATTCGCTGACCATCCTGGACGTGCCGAGCGGCGGCGGGCGACTGAGTGCAAGCCTCGCCGAGCAGGCAAGCCTGATTCTGGAAATGGATATCGCGCGCGGGCAACTGCTGCTCGGACGGGAAAACCGTCTGGACACGACGCCGCAGGACTGGATACGCGCCTCGGCCCTTGACATCCCGCTGCGCGACGCCAGCGTGGATGGCGCGGTATGCATCCGTCTTTCTCATCATCTCTACTCGGCGCAGGAACGCGAGCGGCTGCTCGCGGAGCTGCTGCGGGTGGCGCGGCGATTCGTGGTCTTTCACTACGTCGACGGCAACTCACCGCGCTACCTGCTGCGGCGCAACAAGCTTGCCGCCACGCCGCGAAGGACGAACTGGATGACGTATCGCGAAGTCGAGGCAAGCGCCCGGCGCCATGGCGCAACAGTCGTCGCCCGCGTCGCCGCTCGGCCGCTTCAACCGCATCAGTATGCGTTGATCGAAAAGCCCGATGCGGGACCCCGGTCATGCCGCTGACGCGCCGCCCGCCACGCGTGGCGCCATGACCTGCCGCGATCAGGGTGTGAACGCGATCGAGCCGACACACACCACCACCGTCGCAGCCCGGACGACTTTCCGCCCGACGCTCGACGCACTGCTGCGATGGCGCCCTGAAGTCGCACAGGAATCGCTCCTGCTCGCCGCCAGCGTGTACTTCGCGCTGGTATGCAACACGGCGTTCTGGCGCGCACTACTGGCCGACCGGCCGTCCTTCCCGAGCGCCGCCGGCTACGCGGTCGCGGTCGGCGTTGCGCTCGTCGCGGTGCACTTCATCGTGCTCGGCCTCGCGGCCAACCGCTGGACGATCAAACCGCTGCTCGCGCTATCGATCCTCGTCGCCTCGACGAGCAGCTTCTTCGCCGGGGCGTTCGGCATCCACGTCGATCCGGGCATGATGCGCAACGTGCTGCGAACCGATTTCGGCGAGGCACGCGAACTCCTCTCGGTGACGCTGCTGCATCATCTGTTTCTGACTGCCGGGCCGCCGCTCGTGCTGTTGCGGCAGGTGCGTGTGCGGCGGCGCGCGCTGCTGCGCGCACTGGCGCTGCGCGCGGGCCTGCTGGGGCTTGCGGGGGTGGCGGCCGTCGTGGCACTGTCACCGGTCGTCAAGGACTTCGCCGCGCAGATGCGCAACCACAAGGAAATCCGCTTCCTCGCCACGCCCGCCAACGCCTTGTATTCGTTCGCGCGCGTGCTCACGCAGGACGCCCAGGCCGCGCATCGGCCCCGGACGCCGGTCGCGACCGACGCCCGCCTGGGCGAGCGCTGGAACGGGCAGACGAGGCCGGTGCTCTTCATCCTGGTCGTCGGCGAGACGGCGCGCGCGGCCAATTGGGGGCTCAACGGCGGCAGCGCGCACGACACGACGCCGCAGCTGGCCCGGCTCGACGTGATCAACTTCCCGACCGTGAGCAGTTGCGGCACCAACACCGAGGTGTCCGTGCCGTGCATGTTCTCGGCGCACGGGCGCCGGAACTACGATGAAGAGGCCATCCGCAGCAGCGAATCGCTGCTGCATGTGCTGCAGCGCGCCGGCCTGCGCGTCGTCTGGAACGACAACCAGTCCGGCTGCAAGGGCGTTTGCGCGAGACTCGAAAGCCTGCGTCCCGACCGCGCCGCGCTGGCCGGGCTGTGCGATCCCGAACACTGCCTCGACGAAGCCCTGCTCGCCAGCAGCGACGCCCTGCTGCGTGACAACCGCGACAATCTGGTGCTCGTGCTGCATCAACTCGGCAATCATGGGCCCGCCTACCACCGGCGCCATCCGGCCGCGTTCCGGCGCTTCACCCCGACCTGCGACAGCCAAGACTTGTCCCGCTGCAGCCGCGACGAGATCATCAACAGCTATGACAACGCCCTGCTCTACACCGACCACGTGCTGGCGCAGACGATCCGGCGCCTCGAGGCGCTGCAGCAGTCTTACGACACGGCGCTGCTCTATGTGTCCGACCATGGTGAATCGCTGGGCGAAAAGGGCCTCTACCTGCACGGCATGCCCTATGCGATCGCACCGGCCGAACAGACCCGCGTGCCGATGCTCCTGTGGATTTCCACCGGCTATGCGCGCCGGTTCGGCCTGGATCTCGCCTGTTTGCGCGAGCACGCCGGTCGATCGCTCAGTCATGACCACCTCTTCCACTCGGTGCTCGGTCTGCTCGACGTTCGGACCGCCGTACATGAGCGCGCGCTGGACTTCGTCGCCGCCTGCCAGAGTTGACGCCGCACTGCCGGATCTTGTCCGCTCCCGCGGTCGCGTGGCCGCTGACGACGCCCACCGGCATACTCCGGCGGCTTCACCGTCGATGGACCGGCTCGCGCTCGGCGGGTGCGCCCGACATGATCCATGCGCCACCTGGCTGAACTCGATTCGGCGCCCCGCAGCGGCGCCGACCACTGCCGTCGCCGCGACGCGGCGCCGTGATCGCCGCCGGTCGCGGCCCGGGCATTATCACCGGGTAACGTCTGCCGTGGGCTGCGGCCGATTGTCGCGCAAGACATCGCTCAGCCCGAGGCGGCAGGGCAAGCGCTGGGCCGCGCGGCGCAGCGCCACCCGCACCCGCGACCGGTCGGCGGCGGTCTGGCCGTCATTGCCGACCGGCGCCGCCGATGACGAAAGTCGTGCCTCGTGCCCCCGGCCCCCTCTCGCCAAGCGGCGGGGGGAGCGGACGCCTACGTTGCGCGCCTCTGCGTCAATGCCTGATCGGCTCGAACTGCAGATCGTCGAAGTAGGTCGCGTAGTCGTCGAGTGCGCCGACGACCTTCACCGCCCCGTCGCGCGGGCTGCCGTGCGCCGTCTTGCCTTCCATCGCCGCGACGCCTTCGAGCAGATCGGCGATCACCAGGTGAAGCTGCGCATCGGCCTCGGGTTCGAGCTTGCAGTTCTCGACCATGTAGGCGACCTCACCGCTGATCGTCTCGGCCAGCGCGAGGTACTTCTCCTTCGGCAGTCTGTCGGCGTGGATCGCGTCGAGCTCCGCCTGCACGGCATTGCGGATGTGGGTCATCGCACGGCTGAGCGGTGCGTCGATCGCCCACTTCGCGCCGTTGTCGAGCATCAGCGCCGTCGCACCGCCGCCATGGTCGTGTTCATGCTGGGGCGCAGCGGCCGCTGCGGTGGTCACCGTGCCGGCTGCAAGGCCCAGGGTCAGGCCGACGATGGTGACGAGCTTCGAAAGTTTGAGCGTGGGGGTCATGACATTCTCCTCAAAATGGCGCCGTTCCGATCGGCGTGAAAGGAGTATCCCGCACTCAGCTTAAACCACCCTTAAGCGCGCCGACGGGCACGCGACACGCACTGCGCAACGACGCTGCGGCGCACGGCGCGGTCGTCACTCCGACGCAGCCGCAAAGCGCACCGTGACGGCCAGCCCGTGGCCGCCAGCGCCATCGTCGAGCGCAATCGCGGCACGATGCAGCTCGGCGATGCGTCGCACGATCGACAGGCCCAGTCCGCTGCCCGCCTCGCCGCTGCCGAGCACGCGGTAGAAGCGCTCGAAGACCCGGTCGCGCATGTCCGCGGCAATCCCGGGACCGGTGTCGATCACGCGCACGGACACTTCATCGCCGCTGCGCGCGAGCGCGACCTCCACCCGCCCGCCCGGCGGCGTGTAGCGCACCGCGTTGTCGACGAGGTTGCGCAGCAGGATCGCCAGCAGGGTCGCGTCGCCCTGCACGAAGCCCTCGTCGCGCGCATCGAGGCCGAGCTCGACGCCCTTGCGCAGCGCCGCGGGCGCCTGCGCGGCGACACAGTCGCGCGCAAGCGCCGAAAGCTCGACGCGCGTCCGCTCGCCCGGCGCCGTCTGCGGGTCCAGGCGCGCGAGCACGAGCAGCTGATCGACCAGGTGCGCCGCGCGGTCGGCGCCGCCGACGACATGACCGAGCGCACGCTCGCGTTGCTCCGCATCGCGTGCGGCACGCGCCACCTGCGCCTGCGTCTTGATCGCAGCAAGGGGCGTGCGCAGCTCGTGCGCCGCATCAGCCGTGAAACGGCGCTCATGCTCGAGCGACACGCGCAGGCGGGCGAACAGCGCGTTCAGCGCCGTCTGCAGCGGCAGCACTTCGCGAGGCGTGCCGGCGAGCTCGAGCGGTTCGAGCCTGTCCGGCGCGCGTTGCCCAACCTCCCGCGCGAAGCGGGCCAGCGGCGCAAGGCCCACGCCGACCGACAGCCAGATCAGCACACCGAGCGCGGGAACGGCGAAATACAGCGGATGCAGGAGGTGGCTCGCGAGGCTCTCGGCCAGCGCATCACGCACCGCGTAGCGCTCGCCGACGCGCACGTTCAAGCGCCCGGCGTCGTCCCAGCGGCTGTAGATGCGGTAGCGCTCGCCACCGATGCGCGCGTCGGCATGGCCGTTACGCTGCGCACCGAGACGCTCGCGCGGGGCGCCACTCGAACGCAACAGCAGCGTGCCGTCATCGCGCCACACCTGCAGCGTCGTGTCCGCGACCTCGCGCAGCCGCCGTGGCGCAACATCGATGTCTTCCAGCTGCTCGACCTGCACCGCCACCAGCTCCGCCGCCTGCACGAGCCGTGCATCGAGCATCGCGCCGATCTCACGACGCGCGTCCAGGTAGGTGAAGAACGCCGTCGCCACCCACGCGAACAGCACCGCCGCGGCAAGCAGCGCGAACAGCCGCCGACGCAACGACGGTCGCCTCACGGGGCTGCCTTGTCGATCATGTAGCCGACGCCGCGCACCGTGCGGATCAGCCCGGGGGCGAGCTTGCGGCGCAGGTGATGCACGAAGACCTCGACCGCATTGCTCCCGATCTCCTCGCCCCAGCCGTAGAGCCGCTCCTCGATCTGCGCCTTCGACAGCACGCGCCCGGCATCGAGCAGCAGCGCGTGCAGGATCGCGAACTCGCGCGCGGTGAGCTCGACCGGCCGACCGGCGAAGCGCACCACGTGGCCGGCCGGGTCGAGCTGCAGCTCGCCGTGTACGATCACCGACTCGGCGTGCCCCTTGGCCCGGCGCAACAGAGCCCGCAGCCGCGCCTGCAGCTCGGCGAGGTCGAAGGGTTTCACCAGGTAGTCGTCGGCACCCGCGTCGAGTCCGGCAACGCGGTCGGCGACCGCGTCGCGGGCGGTCAGGATCAGGACCGGCAGCGCGTTTCCGCTCGCGCGCACGCGACCGAGCAGTTCCATGCCCGACAGGCGCGGCAGGCCCAGATCGAGCACGACCGCGTCGTAGGCACCGGCGGCGAGCGCGGCTTCGGCCTCGTGCCCATCGCGCGCCCAATCGACGGCAAAGCCGGCCTGGGCGAGTCCGGCGGCGATGCCGTCGCCGAGCAGGGGATCGTCTTCGACGAGTAGGATCTTCATGCGGCGATGATAGCGGCCACGATCGTTGTCGGACATCGCCCGGACCGAATACAGGCGGCTCTGCTCGCCATCGTCGTCAGCACGAATCCGCAGGTGCCGCCGGCAGCACCAGCGTCACGCGCAGCCCGCCGAGCGGCGAGTCGCCGAGCTGCGCCTCGCCACCGTAGAGCTGGGCGAGGTCACGCACGATCGCGAGCCCGAGCCCCGAGCCCGGCACGCGCTCGTCGGCGCGCACGCCGCGCCCGAACACCGCCTCGCGCTCGACCGCCGCGAGGCCCGGTCCGTCGTCATCGACGGTCACAACGAGCCGTGCGCCGTCGCCGGCGAGCACCACGCGTACGCGCTTCGCTGCCCACTTGCAGGCGTTGTCGAGCACGTTGCCGAGCAGCTCGTGAAGGTCCTGCTCTTCGCCGCGAAACACCACATCGTCGGACGCTGCTTCGAATTCGACCACCAGGTCCCGCGCCGCATGCACGCGACGCATGACCCGTATCAGCCCCTCGAGCACGGGACGCACCGGCGTACGCACACCGGGCAGCTGCACGGCCGCGGCAGCGCGCGCGCGGGCGAGATGATGGTCGACCTGTCGCTGCGCCGCGGCGACCTGCTCGCCCACCAGGTGCGCGAGCGCGCTGTCGTCACCGGCCGCGGCGTTGGCGAGCACCGCCAGGGGCGTCTTGACCGCATGGGCGAGATTGCCGGCCTGGGTGCGGGCGCGCGTGACGACCTCGGTGTTGCGGGCGAGCACGGTGTTGAAGTCATCGACGAGCGGCTGGATCTCGGACGGAAAGCGACCGGCAACCGATTGTGCCGTGCCGCTACGCACGGCCGCCAGCGCGCCGGCGAGGCGTCGGAGCGGACGCAGGCCGATCACCACCTGCACGACCACCGCACTCATCAGGCCGAGTGCGAGCACGCCGAGGGCGAGCACGAGCATGCCGGTAAAGCGCGACACCGCCGCGCGCAGCCACTGCTCGTCGGCGGCGACGATGAGGCGCAACGGCCGCTCCGGCCGCTCGGCCGGCAGCACGATGCGCTCGAGCATGCGCAAGGTCGCCCCGTCCGGCCCGTCGATGCGGTGAGCATGGACCTCGCCGTCGGCCAGTGCATCGGCCGGCACGGCCAGCGCGACATCCCACAGCGAACGCGAGCGCAGCAGGCCACGCACCGCGGGCGCGTCACCTGCGGGCATCGCGTCGACCTGCCAGTACAGCCCCGAGTACGGCCGCCCGAGACGCGGATCGGACAGCGGCGCCGACAGCGACACGTCACCGGCCGCATCGACGCGCAGATGGGCGGCGAGCTGGTCGAGATGCGTCGTGAGCTCGGCATCGAACTGCGCGCTCACGTGACGGGCGAACAGGCCCGTCAGGCCCCAGCCCGCCACCACCAGGGTCACGACGATCCACGCCAGCGTTCCGGCCAGCAGGCGGAACTGCAGCGAGGCACGGACCGGCGTGGCCCGATCCACGGCGTCAGGCAAGCCGATAGCCCAGCCCGCGCACGGTCTCGATCGTGCCCGGCGGCAGCTTCTTGCGCAGCCGGGCGATGAACACCTCGATGGTGTTCGAATCGCGGTCGAGATCCTGCGCGTAGATGTGCTCGGTCAATTCGGTGCGCGACACGACCTCGCCGCGGTGATGCATCAGGTACGCGAGCACGCGGTACTCGTGGCTGGTCAGCGCAAGCGGCACGCCTTGCACGGAGACCCGGCTGCTGCGCGTGTCGAGCGCAAGCGGTCCGCACACCAGCTCGGCGCTCGCATGGCCGCCGGCCCGGCGCAGCAGCGCGCGCAGGCGCGCGAGCAGTTCCTGCATGTGAAACGGCTTGGTCAGGTAGTCGTCTGCCCCGGCGTCGATGCCGGCGACCTTCTCGTGCCAGGCATCGCGCGCGGTCAGGATCAGGACCGGCATCGTGCGACCGGCCGCGCGCCAGCGCTTGAGCACGGTGATGCCGTCCATCAGCGGCAAGCCGAGGTCGAGCACGACGGCATCGATCGGCTCGACCTGGCCGATGAACTCGGCATCGCGTCCGTTGTTCGCCGTATCGACGGCGTAGCCTGCGTCGGCCAGCGTGCTCGCGAGCTGCGCCGCGAGGGTGGGCTCATCCTCGACGACCAGAATCCGCATTGTCTACCTCCCTCACCGGCCCGAGGCCGCGTCCCCGTATCCGCCCCGGCCCATCCGCCTTTTCGGCAATGCTGCGCATGATAAGGCGATCGGGGGGCGTTCGCCCGCCAGGCGCGTCATCGGCATGTGGCAAGCCTCCGGGGCGCGCGACATGCCTATCGATGGCGCTCGTGCCGACCGGGATCGCGCCCCTTCATGCCCAGCACCGTGCCGTCGTGCGCATCGATGTCGAGCTCGATCATCGCACCGCCGGCACGCAGCAGCTTGACCTCGTAGCGCCACTGGCCCTCCTCGCGCTCGAGCTCGACCTCGATGATCTCACCCGGATACTCCGCCTCGACGCGGTCGAGCACCGCACGCAGCGACATGATCTCGCCGCGTTCGAGCGCCTGCCGGGCGCGATCATGGTCGTCCGACGCACCCACCCATCCGCTCGACGCGATGAACGCCAGCAGCCCGACAATCGTCATCGACACCAGGATATTTCTGCGCATGATCCGTCCTCCTCGAGCCACGGCGGCCGAGACGCGGCATGCACTGCGAGCCACACCCGCCCGTCCTCGCTGTGCTTATAACGCAGCCGACGTGAACGCGCGATGAACGCACGCACGGGCCCCACCCCTGTGCCGCAATCCCCGCGAAGACCCACAACCCATCTCCCCCTGTGGCGCCCGCCGGCCGCGTGAGCGTCGAGCCACCGAGGCTTGACAGCAGCGCACGGCGCGAGATAGAAAGTAACCACTTACTCACTTCTTGTGGACTTCAATGAACGCGACGGACAGCCCTCCTCACCGAGCACCTAGGCGCGCCGCGCGCGTGCTGGGCGTGCTCGCCGCAGTCGCGATCGGCATCACACTCATCGTCGCCTTCGTCACCCTGCGCCAGGAGCCCGCACGCCTCGACGCCGCGCAGTCTCCCACCAGCGTGCGCTACGTCGAAGCACGCCCGCTGGCCTTTCGCGTGCAGGCACGCGGCTTCGGCGAAGTGACGCCGGCACGGCGCTGGCTGGCGGTGGCGAGCGTCGAGGGCAGGATCGTCGGGCGCCACCCGCAGCTCGAAGACGGCGCGATCCTGCCGGCAGGCACGCTGCTGGCCGAGATCGACCCGGGCCGCTACCGGCTCGCGATCGCCGAGACCGAGGCCGAGGCCGCCGCGTTGCGGGCCGAGCTCGCGCAGCT
>DAOMOP010000011.1:0-46482 GCA_035444405.1 Rhodocyclaceae bacterium | reverse complement strand
CGGCGTGGATCAGCGCCGAGATCGGCGTCGGGCCTTCCATCGAGTCGGGCAGCCACACGTGCAGCGGCACCTGCGCGGACTTGCCCATCGCGCCGATGAACAGACAGATGCAGATCGCGGTCATCAGCGGCCAGCCCGTCCCGGCCATCTCGGTTGCCGCGAGCTGGTCGGCCTGCGCGAACACTTCGGCGTAGTTCAGGCTGCCGGCGTAGGCCGCGATCAGGCCGATGCCGAGCAGGAAGCCGAAATCCCCGACGCGGTTGACCAGGAAGGCCTTCAGGTTCGCGTAGATCGCCGTGTCGCGCTCGTACCAGAAGCCGATCAGCAGATAGGAGACGAGGCCGACCGCTTCCCAGCCGAAGAACAGCTGCAGGAAGTTGTTCGACATCACCAGCATCAGCATCGAGAACGTGAACAGCGAGATGTAGCTGAAGAAGCGCTGGTAGCCCGGGTCGTCCTGCATGTAGCCGATCGTGTAGATGTGCACCATCAGCGACACGAAGGTCACGACCAGCATCATCATCACGGTCAGCGGATCGATCAGGAAGCCGACCTCGAAGGTCAGGCCGCCGCTTTCCATCCACGTGTAGACGGTGCCGTTGAACGTGTTGCCGGCCTGCACGTCCTGGTAGATCACCAGCGACGCGACGAACGCGACCGCGACACCGAGAATCGTGACGATGTGGGCGCCGGCCCGACCGATCGCCTTGCCGAACAGCCCCGCCACGATGGCGCCGGCGAGCGGCGCGAGCGGAACCAGCAGATAGAGCGCTTTCATTTCCATCGTCCTTAACCCTTGAGGCTGTCCAGATCATCCACATGGATGGTGCGCAGATTGCGGAACAGCACCACCAGAATCGCGAGTCCGATGGCCGACTCGGCCGCCGCGACGGTCAGGATGAAGAACACGAAGATCTGCCCGGCCAGATCGCCCAGGTAATGGGAGACGGCCACGAAGTTCAGATTGACGGCGAGCAGCATCAGCTCGATCGCCATCAGCAGCACGATCAGGTTCTTCCTGTTCAGGAAGATCCCGACCACGCTGATCGCGAACAGGATCGCGCCCAGGATGAGGTAATGCGAAAGCGAAAGCATCAACGAAGACTCCCTGATTGCACCAATCGGTGGCCGGTGCAGTTCTTATTCTTTCTCGGCCGGCATCGAGACCAGGCGCACCCGATCCGCGCGTTTTGCCATCACCTGCTCGGACGGATTGACGTACTTGACGCCCTTGCGCTTTCTGAGCGTCAGCGTCACGGCAGCGACCATCGCGACCAGCAGCACCAGTGCGGCGAGCTCGAACGGATAGACGTACTCGGTGTAGAGCAGGCGCCCGATCTCGTGGGTGTTGCTGTAGGTTTCCTGCGCCGGCGGCGGCTCGGGCATCGCCTCGGGCCCGAAATAGCTGCCCCCCAGCACCAGCGCCATCTGGAACACCAGCAGGAAGGCCACCAGTCCGCCGACCGGCAGATGCGCCCAGAAGCCTTCGCGCAGGCGCTCGATGTTGATGTCGAGCATCATCACGACGAACAGGAACAGCACCATCACCGCGCCGACATAGACGAGGATCAGCGTGATCGCGAGAAACTCGGCCTCGAGCAGCATCCAGATGCCGCTCGCGGTGAAGAACGACAGCACCAGAAACAGCGCGGCATGCACCGGATTGCGCGCCGTGATCACGCGCAGCGCCGCAAAGACCAGGATGGCGGCCATCACGTAGAAGACGAAAGTCTTGAATTCCATGTTCGATCCGTCGGGACCCGGCGGGTCCCCTCCGTTAGCGGTACTTGGCGTCGGCTTCGCGGTCGGCTGCGATCTGGGCCTCGTACTTGTCGCCCACCGCCAGCAGCATCTGCTTGGTGTAGTAAAGGTCGCCGCGCTTCTCGCCGTGGTACTCGAGCACGCGCGTCTCGACGATCGCATCGACCGGACAGGCCTCCTCGCAGAAGCCGCAGAAGATGCATTTCGTCAAGTCGATGTCGTAGCGCGTCGTGCGCCGCGAACCGTCGTCGCGCTGTTCCGACTCGATCGTGATCGCCAGCGCCGGACACACCGCCTCGCACAGCTTGCACGCGATGCAGCGCTCCTCGCCGTTCGGATAGCGGCGCAGCGCGTGCAGCCCGCGGAAGCGGTGGCTCTGGGGCGTCTTCTCCTCCGGGTACTGCACCGTGATCTTGCGCGAAAACAGGTGGCGGCCGGTCACCGCCATGCCCTTGACCAGTTCCTTCAGGAACAGGCTACCGATGTATTCCTTTGCACCCATCTTGAGCCTCTCAGTTCCAGATAGACAGCGGGGTCATCATCCACACCGCGACCACGATCACCCACACCAGCGTGATCGGAATGAACACCTTCCAGCCCAGCCGCATGATGTGGTCGTAGCGGAAACGCGGGAAGGTCGCACGCGCCCACAGGAACAGGAACAGCACGAAGGCGATCTTGATCGCCAGCCAGTGGAAGCCGTCGGGCAGGAAGCCGACCGGCGACAGCCAGCCGCCCAGGAACAGGATCGACGTCATTGCCGACACCAGGATCATGTTCGCGTACTCGCCGAGGAAGAACAGCGCGAACGACATGCCCGAGTATTCGACCATGTGGCCGGCGACGACCTCGGCCTCGCCTTCGACGACGTCGAACGGCGCGCGGTTGGTCTCGGCGATGCCCGAGATCACGAAGACGACGAACATCGGCAAGAGCGGCAGCCAGTTCCACGACAGCACCGACAGCCCCATGTCGTGGAAGCGCCCCTGGCCCTGCGCCATCACGATGTCGCTCAGATTGAGGCTGGCCGAGATCAGCAGCACGCAGATCAGCGCGAAGCCCATCGCGACCTCGTACGAGATCATCTGCGCCGACGCACGCATCGCGCCGAGAAACGGGTACTTCGAGTTCGATGCCCAGCCGGCGATGATCACGCCGTACACTTCGAGCGAGGTCACCGCGAGCAGGAACAGCAGGCCGGCATTGATGTCGGCCAGCACGACGCCGTCCGAGAACGGGATCACCGCCCACGCCACCAGCGCCGGCGCGAGCGCGAACACCGGTCCGAGGATGAACAAGCCCTTGTTCGCACCCGACGGGACGATGATCTCCTTGAACAGCAGCTTCATGCCGTCGGCGATGGGCTGCAGCAGGCCGAGCGGGCCGACCCGGTTCGGGCCGATGCGCACCTGCATGTAGCCGATGACCTTGCGCTCGGCGAGCGTCAGATAGGCCACGCACAGCATCAGCGGCGCGATGATCGCGAAGATCTTGACCAGCGACCAGACCACCGGCCAGGTCGGCCCGAAGAATTGCGAGACCGGTTCCAGCAGTCCATTCATCAGATACGCTCCACGCTGATTGCGCCGCTCATCGGACCGAGCGCGGCGGTTGCCGGATGGCCGGCGGGCACGCGCACGCAGTTGGCGGCCACGCCGTCGTCACTGCGGATCTCGAGCTCGGCTGTCGCCTGGCCCTGACGCAGACGCACGCGCTCGCCGGGGCTCACGCCCAGCGCCGCCAGCGTTGCGGCACTCGCGCGCGCCACCGGTGCGGCGGCGTCGCGTGTGCGCTGCAAGGCCTCGGCGCGGCGCACCAGCGGATCGGCGAAGTGGATCGGCACGTCGGTGACGCGCTCGAGGCCTGCGGCCGCCGCCGCGGCCATCTCGATCGCGGCAAGCCCGTTGTCGAACCGCCCGTCGAGCCCTTCGCCCAGCACTTCGGCCGCGACCTGCTCGGAATCGGCGTAATCGAAACCGTCGAGCGAGAGCAGGTTGCCGAGCACGCGCAGTACCTTCCAGCCCGGGCGCGCTTCACCCTTCGGCTTGGCCACCGCGGTGAAGGACTGTGCGGTACCGCCGCAATTGACGAAGGTCCCCGAGGTTTCGCTGAACGGCCCGATCGGCAGCAGCACGTCGGCCGTCGCGAGCAGCGCCGGCGACACGAAGCTCGACAGCCCCACCACCAGCTCCGCGCCGCCGAGCGCGGCCATCGTCGCCGACGGATCGGCGAAATCGAGATCCGGTTCGGCGCCCAGCAGCACGTAGGCCTTGCGCGGCTCGGCGATCATGCGGCGCGCGTCGAGGCCGCCGCGGGCCGGCACCGCGCCGGCAAGATAGCCGCCGGTGCTGTTCGCCGCCTCGCCGATCACACCCACCACGCCCTCTGCGAGGCGCGCGATCTCGTTGGCCGCGAGCTGCAGTTCGGCCGCGCGTTCGTGCTGCACGGCGAGGTTGCCCAGCCACACCGCGGTGCGCGAGCCGCTCGCGAGGCTTTGCGCGATTGCACGCGCTTCAGGCGAGATCGCGGCCGGACGGGCATCGGCGAGCGCGGCGCCAACCGCCGCGCCTTTCTCCTCGGCCAGCGCGAAGGCGACTTCGACCAAGGTGTCGACCATCGCCGAAGGGGCGACCAGCGCGCGGTGGCGCACCGGCAGCAGCCACTCGTCGGCGGTCGCATGCACGACGCTGACCTGCAGGCCGCGCTTGGCCGCCTGGCGCACGCGCTGCGCGAGCAGCGGCGTGTCCTTGCGCAGGAAGCTGCCGACCACCAGCAGACGCTCGAGTACCGCGACGTCGGCGATCGGCATGCCCAGCCACGGCGCGCCGGCGCGCTTGCCGTCGGCACGGAAATCGGTCTGGCGCAGGCGGTGATCGACGTTGTCGCCGCCCAGCCCGCGCACAAGCTTCTGCAGCAGGTAGAGCTCCTCGAGCGTCGCGTGCGGCGAGCCGAACGCACCGAGCGCCTCGGCGCCGTGCTCGACGACGACCGACTTCAGGCCATTGGCCGCGAACTCGAGCGCGACCTGCCAGTCAACGGTCTGCCACGAACCGCCCTGCTTGATCATCGGCGCGACCAGACGCTCCTCGCTCGCGAGCCCCTCGTACGAGAAGCGGTCCTTGTCGGTCAGCCAGCACTCGTTGATCGCCTCGTTCTCGAGCGGCAGCACGCGCTTGACGACGTCGTGCTTGACCTGGACGATCAGGTTCGCGCCGAGCGAGTCGTGCGGGCTCACCGACTTGCGCCGCGACAGCTCCCACGTGCGCGCCGAAAAGCGGAACGGCTTGGAGGTCAGCGCACCGACCGGGCACAGGTCGATGATGTTGCCCGACAGCTCCGAGTCGACGGTCTTCTCGATGAACGGCATGATCTCGGCGTGCTCGCCGCGGAAGGCCTGGCCGAGCTCCATCTCGCCGGCGATCTCGGTCGTGAAGCGCACGCAGCGGGTGCAGTTGATGCACCGCGTCATGTCGGTCGCCACGAGCGGGCCGAGATTCTTGTTGAACACCACCCGCTTCTCTTCCTGGTAGCGGGACTGGCTCGCACCGTAGCCGACCGCCAGATCCTGCAGCTGGCATTCGCCGCCCTGGTCGCAGATCGGGCAGTCGAGCGGATGGTTGATCAGCAGGAACTCCATCACGCCCTTCTGGGCCTTGATCGCCTGCTCCGAATGCGTCCACACCTTCATGCCGTTGGTCACCGGCGTCGCACAGGCCGGCAACGGCTTGGGCGCCTTCTCGACCTGCACGAGGCACATGCGGCAGCTCGCCGCGATGGACAGTTTCTTGTGGTAGCAGAAATGCGGGATGTAGGTACCGGCCTTGTTCGCAGCGTCCATGACGGTGCTGCCGTCCTCGACCGTCACCTGCTTGCCGTCGATTTCGATCTCTAGCATGACGGGCTCACGTAGATTTGGCTGCCTTCGTACTGGACTTCAGGCGGCACGAGACATTTCTTGTTTTCGATGTGGTATTCGAACTCCGCACCGAAATGCTTGATGAAGCTTTGCACCGGCATCGAGGCCGCGTCGCCGAGCGCGCAGATCGTGCGCCCCATGATGTTGCCGGTGACCGAGTTGAGCAGATCGAGGTCGTCCTGGCGCCCCAGGCCGTTCTCGATCCGGTGCACGACGCGGTACAGCCAGCCGGTGCCTTCGCGGCACGGCGTGCACTGGCCACAGGACTCCTCGAAGTAGAAGTAGGACAGCCGCTCGAGCGCCTTGACCATGCACACGGTCTCGTCCATGACGATCACCGCGCCCGAGCCGAGCATCGATCCCGCCTTGGCGATCGAATCGTAGTCGAGCGTGCAGTCCATCATGATCGCGCCCGGCAGCACCGGCGACGAAGAGCCGCCCGGAATCACCGCCTTGAGCTTGCGCCCGCCGCGCATGCCGCCGGCCATCTCGAGCAGCTCGGCGAACGGCGTGCCCATCTCGACCTCGTAGTTGCCGGGACGACTGACGTGCCCGGAGATCGAGAAGATCTTGGTGCCGCCGTTGTTCGGCTTGCCGAGCTCGAGAAAGCCCTCGCCGCCGAGGTTGATGATGAACGGCACCGACGCAAAGGTCTCGGTGTTGTTGATCGTGGTCGGCTTGCCGTACAGGCCGTAGCTTGCCGGAAACGGCGGCTTGAAGCGCGGCTGGCCCTTCTTGCCCTCGATCGACTCGAGCAGCGCGGTTTCCTCGCCGCAGATGTAGGCGCCGTAGCCGTGGTGCGCGAAGAGTTCGAACGAGAACTCCGAACCGAGGATGTTCTGGCCGACCAGCTTCGCCGCGCGCGCCTCCTCGAGCGCCTGCTCGAAGCGCTGGTAGATCTCGAAGATCTCGCCGTGGATGTAGTTGTAGCCGCGCGTGGCCCCCATCGCGTAGGCCGCGATCGTCATGCCCTCGATGACCGAATGCGGGTTGTAGCGCAGGATGTCGCGGTCCTTGAAGGTACCCGGCTCGCCCTCGTCCGAATTGCAGGCGAGATACTTGTCGCCCGGGAACGCGCGCGGCATGAAGCTCCACTTCAGACCGGTCGGAAAGCCGGCGCCGCCGCGGCCGCGCAGCGCGGAGGCCTTCAGCTCCGCGATGATGGTGTCGGCCGGGATGTTGTCGGCGATGATCTTCTTCAGCGCCGCATAGCCGCCGCGCGCCAGATAGTGCTCGAGCTGCCAGGTACGGTCGCCGTCGAGTCCGGCGAGAATCAGGGGGTGTGCGCTCATTTGCTGTCCAGATCGGCCAGCATCTGGTCGATCTTCTCGGTGGTCATCCAGCTGCACATGCGGTGGTTGTTGACGAGCAGCACCGGCGCGTCGCCACACGCACCCATGCACTCACCTTCCTTGAGCGTGAACTTGCCGTCGGGGGTGGTCTCGTTGAAACCGATGCCGAGCTTCTTCTTGACGTAGTCGGCCGCATGGACGCCGCCCGACAGCGCACAGGGCAGATTCGTGCACACCGTGATCTTGTGGCGTCCGACCGGCTCGAGGTCGTACATGTTGTAGAAGCTCGCCACCTCGTAGGCCGCAATCGCCGGCATGCCGAGGTAGTCGGCGACGAAGCCGATGGTTTCCTTCGACAGCCAGCCCTTTTCGACCTGGGCGATGCGCAGCGCCGCCATCACGGCCGACTGCTTCTGATCGGCCGGATACTTGGCGATCTCGCGATCGATTTGTTGCAGTGATTCCTGGCTCAGCATTTCGTGCTCGTCTTCCCGGTTACCTGCCGTGTCCTGTGTTGATGCACCCCGCCCCGCTCAACGGTCGATCTCGCCGAACACGACGTCGAGAGTGCCGATGATCGCGACGACGTCGGCGATCATGTGCCCGCGCGAGAGCTCGTCCATCGCCGCCAGATGCGCGAAGCCGGGCGCCCGGAGTTTCAGACGGTACGGCTTGTTGGCGCCGTCGGAGACGGCATAGACGCCGAACTCGCCCTTCGGATGCTCGACGGCGGCGTACGCTTCGCCCTCGGGCACGTGCATGCCCTCGGTGAAGAGCTTGAAGTGATGGATCAGCTCCTCCATGTTCGCCTTCATCTTCTCGCGCGGCGGCGGAGCGACCTTGTGGTTGTCGACGATGACCGGGCCGGGGTTCTTGCGCAGCCAGTCTATGCACTGGCGGACGATGCGATTGGACTGGCGCATCTCCTCCATGCGGCACAGATAGCGGTCGTAGCAGTCGCCGGTACGGCCGACCGGGACGTCGAACTCGAGCCGGTCGTACACCTCGTAGGGCTGCTTCTTGCGCAGATCCCACTCGATGCCGGAGCCGCGCAGCATCGGCCCGCTGAACCCCCAGGCGAGCGCCTGCTCGGGCGTGACGATGCCGATGTCGACGGTGCGCTGCTTCCAGATGCGGTTGTCGGTCAGCAGCGTCTCGTACTCATCGCAGTACTTCGGGAAACGCTCGGTGAAATCCTCGAGGAAGTCGAGCAGCGAACCCTGGCGGTTCTCGTTGAGCTCGCGCACCGTCTTCGCGTTCTTGAAGCGGTTGACCTCGTACTGCGGCATGCGGTCGGGCAGGTCGCGATAGACGCCGCCCGGCCGGTAGTAGGCCGCGTGCATGCGCGCGCCGGACACCGCCTCGTAGGCGTCCATCAGGTCCTCGCGCTCGCGGAACGTATACAGCACCATCGTCATCGCGCCGATGTCGAGCGCGTGGGTGCCGATGTTGAGCAGATGATTCAGGATGCGCGTGATCTCGTCGAACATCACGCGGATGTACTGGGCGCGCTCGGGCACCTCGATGCCCAGCAGGCGCTCGATCGCCATGCAGTAGGCATGCTCGTTGCACATCATCGACACGTAGTCGAGGCGATCCATGTACGGCACCGACTGTACCCAGGTGCGCGTCTCGGCGAGCTTCTCGGTGCCGCGGTGCAGCAGGCCGATGTGCGGATCGGCGCGCTCGACGACTTCGCCGGAGAGCTCGAGCACCAGCCGCAGCACTCCGTGCGCCGACGGGTGCTGCGGGCCGAAGTTGATCGTGTAGTTGCGGATCTCAGCCATGGCCGACGTCCCCGTAGTGTTCTTCGCGCACGATGCGCGGCGTGTTCTCGCGCGGCTCGATCGTCACCGGCTGATACACGACGCGCCCGGCTTCCGGGTCGTAGCGCATTTCGACGTAGCCCGAGACCGGGAAGTCCTTGCGGAACGGATGACCGACGAAGCCGTAGTCGGTCAGGATGCGGCGCAGGTCCGGATGGCCCTCGAACATGATGCCGTACAGATCGAAGGCCTCGCGCTCGAACCAGTTCGCGCTCGGCCACACCGACACCAGCGAATCGAGCACCGGAAACGCGTCATCCTCGGCGAACGCACGCAGGCGCACGCGCCAGTTGTGCGTGATCGACAGCAGATGGTTGGCCGCCGCGAAGCGCTTGCCCGGCCATTCGCCGTTCTTCCATGCCGAATAGTCCAGACCGGAGACGTCCATCAACTGCTCGAAACGCAGGCCGGGATGATCGCGCAAGGTCTGCGCGACCGTCAGATAGTCCTGCGCGGCGACCTCGATCGTGACCTCGCCGCGATCGACCACGATCGACTGGAGCCGCTCGCCCAGCACCTGCTGCAGCGTTTGACTCAGACGTTCAAGCTTTGCACTCATGAATGACTACCCGTCAGCGCGCAATGGTGTTGGTGCGCTTGATCTTGTTCTGCAACTGAATGATTCCGTACAGCAGCGCCTCGGCCGTCGGTGGACAGCCCGGCACGTACACGTCGACCGGGACGATGCGGTCGCAGCCGCGCACGACCGAGTACGAATAGTGGTAGTAGCCACCGCCGTTCGCGCACGAGCCCATCGAGATCACCCAGCGCGGCTCGGCCATCTGGTCGTACACCTTGCGCAGCGCCGGCGCCATCTTGTTGCACAGCGTGCCGGCGACGATCATCAGGTCCGACTGGCGCGGACTGGGGCGGAACACCACGCCGAAGCGGTCGAGGTCGTAGCGCGAACAGCCCGCATGAATCATCTCGACCGCGCAACAGGCCAGACCGAAGGTCATCGGCCACAACGAGCCGGTGCGCGTCCAGTTGATCACCGCATCGAGCGAGGTGGTGACGAAGCCCTCGCGAAAGACGCCTTCAATGCTCATGCATTACTCCCAGTCGAGCGCGCCGTTTTTCCACTCGACGACGTAGCCGATAACCAACACGGCGAGAAACACCATGACCGATCCGAACACGAACCAGGCGGCTTGGCCCGCCGCAATGAATTCCTGGAATACCGTTGCCCACGGAAACAGGAATGCGATCTCGAGATCGAAGAGAATGAAAAGAATGGCGATGAGGTAATAGCGCACATCGAACTTCATGCGTGCATCCTCGAATGCCTCGAAGCCGCATTCATATGGGGAGAGCTTCTCGCTGTCGGGGCGATAGGGCGCCAGGACGCGACCCAGGATCAGCGGAACGAAGCCGAAGCCGAGACCGACGAGGATGAAGATCAGTACAGGAAAGTAGTTTTCCAGCATTGGGCGGACCCCCCGGTCGAAATTGTCAGACCTGTTCTAGTTTTCAGGTCTTCAACATGAACACGCCCGCATAAAGCGGGCGATATCAAAACCTCGCTCGCGCTGCGAGCGATCTTCAAATTTTGGTGCCGACGGTGAGACTCGAACTCACACGGCTTGCGCCACCACCCCCTCAAGATGGCGTGTCTACCAATTTCACCACGTCGGCACGTCTCGTGGAACTCAGCAATTATACGGCATTTTGCGCGGTGCGCAAATCCGGATTACAACTTAGTCGAAAATTTACTGCGGAATTGCGCCAGCCTTGGAACCCTCATCGCCAGAGGGGGCCGGCACGGCATCCGGCGTCGTGGCCGGCGCCGGCATCGGTGCGACCCCTTCCATCACGCTGGTCGGCTGCGTCGGCGTACTGCTGGCCAGGTATGCAAGACCGAGACTGGTCAGGAAGAAGGTCGTGGCCAGCATCGCGGTCGTGCGACTCAGAAAGTTCGCCGAGCCGGACGAGCCGAACACGCTCCCCGAGGCGCCGCCTCCACCACCGCCGAACGCCGCCCCCGCATCGGCACCTTTGCCGTGCTGCATCAAGACGAGACCGATCATGCTCAGCCCGACGATGACGTGGATCGTCAGAACGATCGAAAAGACATAGCTACCCATCTGAAACCACCACTCCTTGATCAACGCGAGCGCGAAACGGCTCCCGCCGCCTCGCAGATCGCCAGAAACTCGGCAGCGACCAGCGAGGCCCCGCCGATCAGTCCGCCATCGCAGTCGGGCAGCGCAAAGAGCTCGATCGCACTGTCGGCCTTGACGCTGCCCCCGTAAAGAATCCTTGCCCCGGTCTGCCGCGCGCTCAGCCAGCCGCGCACGAACGCGAGCGCCTGCTGCACCTGCACAGCCGACGCCGAGCGTCCGGTGCCGATCGCCCACACCGGCTCGTAGGCGAGCACCAGCTCCGCCAGACGCGAACGACCGAGACCGGCCTCGAGCGCGTCGAGCTGCCGCTCCAGGACCGGCTCGAGCCGCCCGGCATCGCGCTCGGCGAGCGATTCGCCGACGCACACGATCGGGGTGATGCCCGCGTTCAGCGCCGCTGCGGCCTTGCGGGCCACCAGCGCATCGTCCTCGCCGAACAGCGCGCGGCGCTCCGAATGCCCGACGATCACGTAGCGGCAATCGAACTCGCGCAGCATCGCCGCGCTGACTTCGCCGGTGTAAGCACCCTCGGCGTACTCGCAAACATCTTGAGCGCCGAGCAGCAACGGAGAGGATTCAATCAGCCCGAGGACCTGGGCGAGATACGGAAACGGCACGCAAACGCACGCCTCGACGCCTTCGAACCCACGCCCGGCAAGCGCCGTCAGCAAAGCACGATTGGCCTCGAGGCTACCGTTCATCTTCCAGTTGCCGACGACCAGCTTGCTCTTCATGCGCCCAGCCCGAGTAAATGCGCGATTGTAGCGCGCCGCCTTCGTGCCGGTAAAGGCGCGCGAGGCAAGCGGAGCCGGACGCACGAGGCAGCGACGCACGTCGCGACGCGAACGCTCAGCCGAAGCGGCCGGTCACGTAATCGTTGGTCTGCTGAACCTTGGGATTGGTGAACATCGCGTCGGTGGCGCCGTACTCGACGAGCCGGCCGAGGTACATGAAGGCGGTGTTGTCGGACACCCGCGCGGCCTGCTGCATCGAGTGCGTGACGATGACGATGGTGAATTGGCCGCGCAGCTGGAACATCAGGTCTTCGACCTTGGCGGTGGCGATCGGATCGAGCGCCGAGCACGGCTCGTCCATCAGCAGGATCTCCGGCTCGGCGGCGATCGCGCGGGCGATGCACAGCCGCTGCTGCTGCCCACCCGACAGGCCCAGCGCGCTCTCCTGCAGACGGTCCTTGACCTCGTCCCATAGCGCCGCTCCGCGCAGCGCCCGCTCGCACGCCTCCTCTAGCATGCGCCGATCCGAGATGCCTTCGACGCGCAGCGGATAGACCACGTTCTCGAAGATCGACTTCGGAAACGGGTTCGGCTTCTGGAACACCATGCCCATGCGCTTGCGCAGCGCGATCACGTCGGTGCCGGGCGCGTAGATGTCGAGCTCCTCCGCGCTGGCCTTGCTCGCGACCTTGACCGCGCCGCGGATGCGCAGGCCGTCGATGAGGTCGTTCATGCGGTTGAGCGAACGCAGCAGCGTCGACTTGCCGCAGCCCGACGGGCCGATCAGCGCCGTCACCATGCCGCGCTGCACCTCCATGTTCACGTCGAACAGGGCCTGCACCTGGCCGTAGAAAAGGTTGAAGTCGGCGATGTCGATCGCCCGCCCGTCCGGCGAGCGGTCGACGTGGTAAATCGTCTTGTGCTCGACACCGGTGTCGCGCACGGGCTTTGCGAGGGTGGCGGTACTCATGCAGGAGACACTCCTAGAACTGGCTGCCGACGAATTTCTTCTTCAGTCGGTTGCGAATGTAGATGGCGCTCGAGTTCATCAGCACGATCAGCGCGAGCAGCAGCAGGGTCGTCACGAACACCATTGGCTTGCCAGCCTCCGAGTTGCGCGACTGGAAGCCGACGTCGAAGATGTGGAAGCCCAGGTGCATGAAGCTGCGCTCCAGATGCACGTACGGGAAGAAGCCGTCGATGGGCAGCTCGGGCGCGAGCTTGACCACGCCGACCAGCATCAGCGGCGCGACCTCGCCGGCGCCGCGCGCCATCGCGAGGATCAGCCCGGTCATGATGCCCGGCAGCGCGTGCGGCAGCACGATCGAGCGGATGGTCTGCCACTTCGACGCCCCGCAGGCGAGCGAGCCCTCGCGGATCGAGCGCGGCACGGCCGACAGCGCCTCCTCGGAGGCGACGATCACCACCGGCACCGTCAGCAGCGCCAGCGTCAGCGCCGACCACAGGATGCCGCCGGTGCCGAAGGTCGGACTGGGCAGGCGTTCGGGAAAGAACAGTGCGTCGATGCTGCCACCCACCGTGTAGGCGAAGAAGCCGAGGCCGAACACGCCATAGACGATCGACGGCACACCGGCGAGGTTGTTCACGGCGATGCGCACCATCGCGACCACCCTGCCCTGCTTCGCGTATTCGCGCAGGTACAGCGCGGTGATGACCCCGAACGGTGCGACGACGACCACCATCAGCAGCGTCATCACGACGGTGCCGAAGATCGCCGGAAGAATGCCGCCTTCGGTGTTGGCCTCGCGCGGCTCACTGGTCAGGAACTCGCCCCAGCGCGAGAAATAGATGCCGATCTTGTCCGGCAGTGACAGGTCGTTGGCGGGATAAAAGCGCACGACCTGCGAGAGCGGCATCTCCTTGGTCGTCCCGCCGACCTCCTCGAGGACGATGCGGAAACGCCGGTCCTGCGCCTTGATCTCGTTGGCCTCGGCTTGCAGGCGCTCGTAATCGCGCTGCAGCGCGACCAGCCGCGCCTCGCTGGCCGCCTTCGCGCTGATGTACTCCCGACTGTCGACGCCGTGGCGCAGCTCGATGCGGCGCAGCGCCAGGCGCTCTTCGTTGAGCGCGTGATTCACCACGCCGATGTCGTCGCGCTCGATCGCCCGAATCGATTCGAAGCGCGCGCGTGCGGCGGCCTGCTCGGCGCGGATGCGCTCCACGCCGAGCGAATCCGCGGAATGCTCGACGTCGTCGATCACCACGCTGTGGATGCGGCCGACGAAAGCGCCCCACTCCTGTCGTTCGAAGAAGAAGAAATCGGGCGCGCGCTCGATCTTCTCGACCTCGAAGGCGTTGACCCAGCGAAAATCCTCGTTGTAGAGATCGTAGTTGCCGATACGGTAAAGCGTGCGCTCGGCATAGCCGTCATCGGCTTCGATCGCCTTGCGGACCTCTTCGGGCAAGGTCTCGAGAACGGCGGCTTCGGGCCTGTAGAGGTTGCGCCGCGACGGTACGCCGGCGACCTCCTGACCGTTGGCGAGCGTCACCACCTCGATCGGCTTGGGCCAGAAGGTCGTGATGCCGTTCCAGAAGATCAGGAACAGAAATCCGCTGATCAGGATGATGCCCAGCGCCAGCGCGCCACCGAAACCCCACAGAGCCGGCTCGCCCACCGCCGACAGGTCCGCGGTGAAGCGGCGTACCGCCCTGGCCTCTGTCTTCGCACTCATGATTCGCGCCGTGTCCGCTACGTCAGTCGTCATTGTGGTCCCCGTCGCCCGCTCAGAGCTGGAAGGCGCGCTTGCGGAAGCGCTGGCGGATGATCTCCGCGAAGGTGTTGATGACGAAGGTCATGATGAACAGCGTCAGCGCGGCGAGGAACAGCATGCGGTATAGCGTGCCGCCGACCACCGCTTCGGGCAGCTCGACCGCGATGTTGGCCGACAGCGTGCGCAGCCCATTGAAGATGTTCCAGTCGAGCACGGGCGTGTTGCCGGCCGCCATCACCACGATCATCGTCTCGCCCACCGCGCGGCCCATGCCGATCATGCAGGCGGCGAAGACACCCGACATCGCCGTCGGCAGCACGACCCAGATCGCCGTCTGCCACGGCGTCGCACCGGCGGCCAGACTGGCCGCGCGCAGCTGCGACGGCACCGAATTGAGCGCATCCTCGGCCAGCGTGTAGATGTTCGGGATGATCGCGAAGCCCATCACCATGCCGACCACCAGCGCATTGCGCTGCACGTAGGTGTCCACCACGCCGCCGCGCGGATCGAAGCCGATGCCGGTGAGCAGCATCGCGGTACCGAAGGCCAGTGCCAGCGAAACGAGCACCATCGCCGCCCAGCGCAGGCCGTCGTAGCTGCCGGCCCGTTGACGGGTCAGGCCACGCAGGTGCAGACGGAAGGCGGTGCCGACGGTGCGGCTGAACAGCATGCTGACCGCGACGAAGGCAAGCGGCCACAGCAGCAGGCCCATCAGCGGCGTGCCGGTGCCCACGTCGTGGTTGGTCCAGGCCTTGAAGTCGCCGTAGAAGAAGGTCTGCTCGAACCACGGGCCGAGCCGGTAGGCCAGCCACGCGGAGAGGCCGACGACCGCGAACATGAACGTGAACTTCGGGATGCCGTCGAGCTTGAGCGAGAGTTGCGGAGGCAGCGCCTGCCACAGGTAGGCTGCCACCATCAGGCCGAAGGGCAACGCGACGAAGCCCAGCACCACCGCGGCGATCCAGCTCTCGACCAGCGGGGCGAGGATCAGCGCGGCGATGAAGCCGAGCACCACGGTGGGCAGCGACTCCATCATCTCCATCACCGGCTTGACCGTGGCGCGCACGCGGCGATGGACGAATTCCGACGTGTAGATGGCCGCCAGCAGCGCGATCGGCAGGGCGAACATGAGCGAGTAGGCGGTGGCCTTGAGGGTGCCGAAGATCAATGGCACCAGCGAGAACTTGGGCTCGAACACGTCGGTGCCCGAGGACGACTGCCAGGTGTAGGACGGCTCGTCGTAGCCCTCGTACCAGATCTTGCCGAAGATCGACTTGAGCGTGGTTTCCGGGTGCGGGACCGCGTAGCGCCAGAAGTCCACGTTGCCGGCCGCATTGGCGATCACCGCGCCATCGTCGCGCGGCATCAGCATCACCATGTCGCCGCCGCTGCCGGTGTCGTGCTGCTGTTGAAGACGCAGCAGCACCTGCTCGCTGGTGGCATGGCGCAGCCACAGATTGCCGGCCGAATCGAGCGTCACCAGATTCTTGCGCCGTTGCGATACATCGTAGGCGACGATGCCGGCAGGTTGCGGTTCGAGCTCGCGGGCGAGCACCATCTCGTAGCCGTCACCGGTGCCGGCGTTCTCGCTCTGCAGCCGGAAGAAGATGTTCAGCGAGCCGTCGTCGCCACCGACCACGATGCTCTGGTCGCCGATCAGAAAGCCGAACACGCCGAGACCGACGCCTCGCGCGGTCACCCGTGCGGTCTCGGCGAGTCGGGGAGCGGAGAAGTCGCGCGTGTCGAAGCGGAAGACTTCGCCTTCGGCAGTACCGACGTACACCTGGTCGGCCTGCGAGGACAGCAGTACCTTGGAGATCTGCGTGCCGGGCGGCAGCGCGGGCAGTTCGATGGAGCTCGTGTCCACGCGCTCGGCCTGCGTCATCAGGTTGATGCGCGTCTCCGAACGGGTCAGTCGTCCGATGCCGGCGGCGTCGAAAGTCACGAAGGAACGCGTGGGCCGCTCGACCGTACCGCCCAGCGCAAGCGCAATGGCCTCGACCGGAGTGCCTTCGGGGGCGATCTGCTGTGGCGCCTTGACCTCGGCTTCGAGCGTGATGCGACGCACCTGATCACCCGGGATGTGCCGATACACGGCCGCGCCGTCGGTGAAGTCCTGGTCGGTCAGTCGCGCCAGCCCGGCCGGCATGTCGTCGCGGCGCAGCACCTGTGATTTCAGCGCGATGCGGGCGAAACGCACGCTGCCGTCGGAAAAGCCGAAGGCGATGTCGCTGCGGTTGATCGTGGCACCGACTGCGGTCGCCGTGTCGCCGCCGAAGTCGAGCGCAGCGCCGACCAGCGGACGGCCGGTTTCGATATGGAAGGCATCGACCCGACCGTCGGCGCCGATTCGCACGCCGACCGTCTGGTATTCGTCGGCACTGGTCCACATCAGATCCGGCATCGGGGCCAGGCCGTAGGCCTCCTGCTTGCGCACCTCGCCGCCCATGAACAGCGGTGCGGCCTCCTTGGCCAGGAAGAGAAGAATGCCGAACACGGCGAGAATGACCATCAGACCACCGACGGTGATCGTGACGTCGGCAATGCGGTCGGCAAGCAGCACGGACCTGCGCGTGGTCCTGCCCACCGGCAGGAGCCGCCTGTAACCGCCTGGCGACGGAGCCGGCTGGTTGGCCGAGGTGTCAGTCATGGAACGCTTCCACGGATGCTGTCGCACAAAGGGCGGGCACGGGAAGCTCCCGTGCCCGCCGCAGACGCGCCGGCTGGTTAGTGGGCCAGACCGAAGCGATTCAGGTCGTTGTCGGCGAGGGCCTTGATGACCGGGAAGTAACCGTCCTTGACCACCGCTTCCTGCCCTTGCCGGGAGTAGATGAAGCGAATGAACTCGCCGCGCAGCGGCTCGAGCGCCTCGTTCGGGTTCTTGTTCACATAGATGTACAGGAAGCGGGAGATCGGATAGTCACCGCTCGACGCACTTTCGGCATTCGGCTCGTAGCAGCTCTTGCCCGGTCCGGTGGCGAGCTTGACGAACTTGACGTCCGCGGTCTTGTAGCCCACGCCGGAATAGCCGATACCGCCGATGTCCGAAGCCACTCCCTGGACCACGGTCGAGGAACCCGGCTGCTCCTTCACGCCGTCCTTGTAATCACCGTCGAACAGCGCCACTTCCTTGAAGTAGCCGTAGGTGCCGGATGCCGAGTTGCGGCCGTAGAGCGAGATCGGACGCGAAGCCCAGTCGCCGGAGAGACCGACATCGCCCCAGGTCGTGAGATCCTTGTCGAGACCGCCCTTGCGCGTCTTCGAGAAGATCGCATCGACCTGCTGCAGCGTCAGGCAGTCGACCGGGTTGTCCTTGTGTACATACACGGCCAGCGCATCGATCGCGGAGCGCACGGCGGTGGGCTTGTAACCGTATTTCTTCTCGAAGTCGTCGATTTCCTTCGACTTCATCGGCCGCGACATCGGTCCGAACTGGGCCGTGCCGGCGATCAGTGCCGGCGGCGCAGTGCTCGAGCCCTTGCCTTCGATCTCGATCTTGACGTTCGGGTACATGGCGTTGAAGCCCTCGGCCCACAGCGTCATCAAGTTGTTGAGGGTGTCGGAACCGATCGACTTGAGATTACCGGCGACTCCGCTGACCGGCTTGTAGTCGTCGAGGTTGGGGTCGACCTGCACCTGCGCCTGCGCGCCGGACGACGCGCAAATCGCCACGACAGCGGTCGCGACGAGACTCTTCTTGAACATTTCCGGTTTCTCCGTTTTCGTTCAGTGGATGCCCCTTGGACGGGCGCCCCCGCCAGCCGGGAACGAAACGGATTATCGTGGCGCTCGATTACAGTTCTGTTAAACGTCACGCAACCGGCAAGATGTGGTGCAGTCGGCCGCCGGCCGGCCCGACGGCACCACGGCATGCGGTCAGGCGGTGGCGCCCTGCGCGGCCCCGCGCACGACGTCGGCGATCATGGCCGCGAGGCGCTCGACCTGGGCGTCGTCGCGCCCCTCGACCATCACCCGCAGCAGCGGCTCCGTACCCGACGGGCGCAGCAGCACGCGGCCCGTATCGCCGAGCTCGCTCACCGCACGCCGCCGCGCGGCCTCGATTCGTGCATCGGACCGCCAGTCGAATTCTGCATGCAGGCTCACGTTGACGAGCCGCTGCGGATAGAACTCGAGATCCGCGCACGCTTCGGCCAGGCTGCGCCCGTGCCGCTTGAGCGCCGACAGGACCTGCAGGGCCGAGACGATGCCGTCCCCGGTGGTATGGCAGTCGAGGCAGATGATGTGTCCGGAGTTCTCGCCGCCGAGCCGCCAGCCGCGCTCCTGCATCAGCTCCAGCACGTAGCGGTCACCGACCCTGGCCCGCGCGAACGGCACCCCGAGGCGGCCGATCGCGTGCTCGAAGCCGAGATTGCTCATCAAGGTGCCGACCACGCCGTCCAGCCGCCCGGACGCTTTTCGTGCCGATGCGATCACGTACAGCAGCTTGTCGCCGTCATAGATCTCACCGCTGTCGTCGACCATGATCAAGCGGTCGCCGTCGCCGTCCAGCGCAATGCCCAGATCGGCCTGATTCGCAAGCACCGCCTGACGCAGGTGCTCCGGACGCGTCGCACCGGTGCCGTCGTTGATGTTCAGCCCGTTCGGCTCGACGCCGACCGGCACCACCTCGGCACCGAGCTCGTGGAACACGCTCGGGGCGATATGATAGGCCGCACCGTGCGCACAATCGACCGCGATGCGCAGCCCGCGCAAGTCGAGCTCGTTCGGAAAGGTGCTCTTGCAGAACTCGATGTAGCGCCCGGCGGCATCCCCGATGCGCCGCGCCTTGCCGAGCTGCGCCGGCTCGACGCAGCCCATCGGCTGCTCCAGCCACTCTTCGATCTCGATCTCGACGCTGTCGGGCAGCTTGGCGCCGTCGGCCGAAAAGAACTTGATGCCGTTATCGTAGAACGGGTTGTGCGAGGCCGAGATCACGACACCTGCCTGCAGCCTCAAGGCGCGCGTGAGATAGGCCACGGCCGGCGTCGGCATCGGTCCGGCGAGGATCACGTCGACCCCGGCGGCGGCGAACCCCGCCTCGAGTGCCGCTTCGAGCATGTAGCCCGAAATGCGCGTGTCCTTGCCGATCAGCACTGCCGGATGCTCGCCGTGAGGCAGGTTCTCGCGCCGTACCAGCACCCGCCCCGCCGCATAGCCCAGTCGCATCACGAATTCGGGCGTGATCGGTGCCTCGCCGACCAGACCACGCACGCCGTCGGTGCCGAAATACTTGCGTCCCATCTCTTCCCCTCGACCGCAACAAAGTGCGGATTATCGCACCGACGGACACGCCCGCCCCATCGGCATCATTCGCTTACGATTCCGAGCCGCACCGCCTCCCAGACCTTCAGCGCGTCACGCGTCTCGGCCACGTCGTGCACGCGCACGATGCGCGCACCGTGCTCGACCGCCAGCAGCGCCGCGGCCACACTGCCGGCCGTGCGCTGGCCGACCGGCCGTCCGGTGATGTGTCCGATCAGGGACTTGCGCGAAAGTCCGGCGAGCACCGGATAGCCCAGCGCACCGATCCGCCCGATTTCGCGCAGCAGCGCGAGGTTGTCGGCCGGCGTCTTGCCGAAACCGAACCCGGGATCGAGGCAGATCCGCTCGGGCGCGGCTCCGGACGCGCGCAGCACATGCGCACGCGCGGCCAGGAAGGCGGCCACTTCCGCGACGACGTCGTCGTAATGCGGCGCCACCTGCATGGTGCGCGGCTCGCCGAGCATGTGCATCACGCACAGCGCCGCCTGCGCGTCGGCGACCGCCTCGACGGCGCCGGGCTCCCGGAAGCCGTTGATGTCGTTGATCATGCTCGCGCCGACACGCAGCACCTCACGCATCACCGCGGGCTTGACCGTATCGACCGATACGGGCACCGGCCAGGACGCAAGGCGCTCGACGACGGGCAGCAGGCGGTCGAGCTCCTCCTGCTCGGAGACCGCCTCCGCGCCCGGTCGCGACGACTCCCCGCCCACGTCGAGGATGTCGGCGCCCGCCGCCAGCGCGGCCTCCGCGCGTGCCAGCGCCGCATCGAGCCGGCCTGCGAGCCCATCTCCCGAAAAGGAATCCGGCGTCACATTGACGACAGCCATGATCCGTGGCGCAGACAAATCAAGCGCGAAGCGTCCGCATCGGAGCACCGAAGAATGCGTATTCGAGGTCGTATCCATTCAGATCCCGCGTCCTGTACCAATACTGTAGGAATTCCACCGAGCCCGAGTGCCCATCATGAGCACCTTCGCCATCGCCGAGTACCCGTCACGGGGAGTCGCTCCGGCCACAATCCGCGCCTTTTTTGCTCTCGATCAAAATCAGAGCAATTCAATCGTGCATATTGAACGGCGACGCCAGCCACGCCGAAGGCCTGCCGCCGACCGTCGGCGCTGCATTAAAGGAGAGCACCAATGAAAATCGACGGGAAAGTGGCAACATGGCTCGAAATGGTCGTGGCACCGGGCTGGCGAAAAACGCGCACGGTGCCACGCCTTCATCCGATTCTCGGGACCGGCGAGCGGTGCTGCTCCTGCCCCGAAACCTGCTACGCAGTATCGGTCGAAGGGCGCTGGCTGTGCTCGAACAATGGCCGGCTGACCGTCTTGCGCGGCCTGCCGGCCGCCGAGCGGTTTATCCAGCTCGTCCGCCTCGAGTCGTACGAAACCGGCGAACCGGCCGACTTCCACGTCGATTGCGCGACAAGCGCCCATTGTATTGCGATGGGTCACGATCAGACGCTCCGGTCGTGCAGGCAGGCATCGACGACGGCCCTCGCCTGACCACCCGTTCGCGCTGACGGCACGCCGGCCGCCAAGCGTCGCCACGCTCTCCCCCACAAGAAGAAAACCGGCCCGAAGGCCGGTTTTCCTGCCGATCACTGCAGTGATGACCGGGCGGGCTCACGCGGCCGGCGCGGCAGCATTGGGCTCCGCCCCGGGTGCGCTGTCCTTGGGCTTGGGCGGCGGCACCGACACCTGCTTGGGCGGTCGCGGCGGACGCCCTGCGACGATGTCGTCGATCTGCTCGCCGTCCAGCGTTTCCCATTCCAGAAGCGCATGCGCCATCGCCTCGATCTTGTCCTTGTTCTCCTCGATCAGCCGGCGTGCGAGCGCATACTGCTGATCGATGATGCGGCGGATCTCGGCGTCGACCTTCTGCATCGTCGCCTCGGACACGTTGCGGTGCGTCGTGACCTGGCGGCCGAGGAAGATCTCGCCTTCCTCTTCACCGTACACCATTGGCCCGAGGTTGTCCGACATGCCCCATTGCGTGACCATGCGACGCGCCAGATCGGTCGCACGCGCGAAGTCGTTCGACGCGCCGGTCGTCATCTGGTTCATGAAGATCTCTTCGCAGATCCGGCCGCCGAACAGCACCGCAATCGTCTGCAGCAAGCGCTCGCGATCCTGACTGTAGCGATCGGCTTCGGGCAGCTGCATCGTCACCCCGAGCGCACGGCCACGCGGAATGATCGTCACCTTGTGCACCGGATCGGTCTTGTCGAGCAGCTTCGCCACCAGCGCATGCCCCGATTCGTGATAGGCCGTGTTGCGACGCTCCTCCTCCGGCATGACCATCGAGCGGCGCTCCGAACCCATCATGATCTTGTCCTTGGCGCGCTCGAAGTCCTCCATGTCCACGAGCCGCTTCGAACCACGCGCCGCGAACAGCGCCGCCTCGTTCACGAGGTTGGCCAGATCGGCACCGGAGAAACCCGGCGTGCCGCGCGCCAGCACGGTCGGGTCTACGTCGGGCGCGATCGGCACCTTGCGCATGTGCACGTTGAGGATCTGCTCGCGCCCGCGGATGTCCGGCAGCGGCACCACCACCTGGCGGTCGAAGCGCCCCGGACGCAGCAAGGCCGGATCGAGCACATCGGGACGGTTGGTCGCGGCGATCACGATCACGCCGGTCTGACCCTCGAAGCCGTCCATCTCGACCAGCAGCTGGTTCAGCGTCTGCTCGCGCTCGTCATTGCCGCCGCCCATGCCGGCGCCACGCTGGCGGCCGACCGCGTCGATCTCGTCGATGAAGATGATGCACGGGGCGTGCTTCTTGGCCTGCTCGAACATGTCGCGCACGCGCGCCGCGCCGACGCCGACGAACATCTCGACGAAGTCCGAGCCGGAGATCGAGAAGAACGGCACCTTGGCCTCGCCGGCGATCGCCTTCGCGAGCAGCGTCTTGCCGGTTCCGGGCGAGCCGACCATCAGCACGCCCTTGGGGATGTGGCCGCCGAGCTTCTGGAAGCGCGACGGGTCGCGCAGGAAATCGACCAGCTCGGCGACTTCTTCCTTGGCCTCGTCGCAGCCCGCGACATCGGCGAACGTGATCGAGTTCGCCGATTCGTCGAGCATGCGCGCCTTCGACTTGCCGAACGAGAACGCGCCACCGCGCCCGCCGCCCTGCATCTGGCGCATGAAGAAGATCCACACGCCGATCAGCAGCAGCATCGGGAACCACGACACGAACACGCTCGTCAGGAACGACTGGTCTTCCTCGGGCTTCGCCGCGGTGATATTGACGCCGGCGCGCATCAGGTCCGACACCATCCAGATGTCCTGGACACCGGGCGTATACACCGTCACCTGACGACCGTCCACGGTCGTCGCTCGGACCACCCGCCCGTCGATGACGGCCTTGGAGATGCGACCGGCGCGCGCGTCATCCATGAACTGCGAATACTCCATGGTGTTCGGCGCCACCTGACGGGTGTTGAACTGGTTGAAAACCGTCATCAGCACGACGCCGATCACCATCCAGATCGCAAGATTCTTGAACAGATTATTCAACGTTTCTTCCTTGTTGGCCCGTTGCGGGCGGCAATTGACTGACCTATTCTATTAGCGAACGTTCCCCCCGGCAAACCAATGGGGTTCATCGAAAAAAACAATCGCTTTGCCGTGCCACACTGCCGCTTCGATCGTCCTCGTTGCGGTCCCTGCAACAGCGCAAACCGCGCACGCCGACACCGATCGCGACACATGCCTTCCTGCGCGTTCGATTGCCGATCAACGCAGACGTTCAAACAGCGCATCCGCTCCGGGATAGCCCGTGCGCTCGATCGTGAACTTGCGTGCACACGAAGTCCACGATCCGCCTTGCGCGAGCGCATCGACGAAGCCTTGCGGATCGGTGATCCAGCTGCCGCCGACCACGCTGACGCCGCGTGAGAAGAGCGGATCGGGCACGCAGCTCGCGCCCGGGCCGATCATCGCGAAGAGCTCGGCACCGCGACAGCTGGCGAGCATGCGGTCGAGCGTCGCATTGAGCAGAATCGTGCTCGTGGACAACACCTTGTTGCACGCACCGAGCTCGGACGGATCGAGCGTGACCCGATAGCCGTCGTGGTCGCCGGCGAGTTCGGGTTTGAGCTCGACCACGGTCAGTTGCGCTCCGGCGGCGACCACGCGCCCGATCAACGGCGAAAAATGCCCGATCATGCCCACGTGATCACCTGCGCGCGGATCGATGCGCCCGATCGAATCGGCACTTGCATCCGGCACGTAGCCGGCGCGGTCGAACAGGCAGCGGGTCAGCGCGTTGGCGCTGGCGAAGCCGAGCGTACGCGTCACCGCGTCGCTGCTTGCGTAGCGACGCGCCGCCTCGAGCGCATCGCAGCCAAGCAGGCCGAAGCGGTCGGGCGATGCGGCGAGACTGGCGAGCGTGTCGTCGAGCAGCACATACGAGAGGCCGAGCGATCCGTCGTCAAGCTCGACCGCGCAGAACTCCCCCTGCTTGGTTCCGGCCAGCTCGGGCGGCGGCAGGTGCAGCGCGCGCACTCGCGGCAACGGTGAGATGCGCGAGAAGCGCTCGAGCAGCGAGATCAGTTCGGTGGCAAATTCCATGTGGCCCCCTCAGGGTTCGTGGTCCAGGGATGAACGTGTGCGCGGCAGTCAGGGTGCCGCTGGTCGCCGGCCCGCGCGCACGGCCGCCGACGCGTCGGCACCCGACACGGTGCCGTCGCGGTTCTCCGGGCTGCGCAAGGCGCCGGGAAAGTACGCGGCGGTGAGGCTCTTCGAGTGCACCGGCGAATCGCTCTCCGACCCGCCGTAGCGCCGCCAGTCGCGCACCCAGAAGATGTCGTCGGCGAGTTCGAGCAGACCGATCGTCTCGCGGTCGCCGATCAGCATCCCCTGCACCCGCACCCCGGCGCGCTCGCGCAGCGCGCGCAGCCGCCCGGCGAGCTCCGGCGTCGCACCGAACTCGCCGTCGGATGCGATCAACAGGTCGGCACGCTGCCATGCGGCCTGCTCGAGCCGCGCGATGACACGCTCCAGCGGCCCGCAGATGTCGGTGCCGCCGCCGAAGCTCTGCCCGAGCAGGCGCGTGAGGTGCTCCAGGCCCCCGGCGTCCACACCGAGGGTCAGATCGACGATTTCGTCCGGGCCTCCGTACGCCCACACGTGACATGGCCGCCCCTGCTCGTGCGCGGCCCGCACCGCCTCGAGCACGACCGCCTTGGCAACCGCTTCGGCGCCGCCGCGCATCGAACCCGAGGTGTCGACGCACAGCAGCATCGGCCCCATCTCCAGCCGCCGTTCGGGCGCCGGGCGCGGCGACGGTCGCCATACCGGCGAGCGCTCGTGGCGCAGCTCGTCCATGTGATCGTCGTCCTCGTAGGTCAGCAGCGCGCGTTCGGCGCGGCGCGCGTGCCAGACCAGGCGCAGGCGCGGATGCGCGAGCATCATCGCCTCGGCAGGCAGCATGCGCGCGATGCGCCCGGAACGCTGCACGCCGCGCGTCCGGCCGGGGAGCTCGGGCACCTCCACCGTGCGCTTGAGCGCACGCGAAGCACTGGCGCGCTCGACCACCAGCGTCGTCGCATGTGCGGCCTGCTCGAACGCCTCGACCGGCCGCGCCCGCCCGAGCTGCCGGATGATGCGCGCGAGTTCGGGCAAGCGGCCGATCAGCTCGCGCGCGTGCAGCACCTCCTGCCAGCCGCCGCTGCGCAGCAGGCCGCGCAACTGGTCCCAGCGCGTGTTCTTGAGCAGTCCGCCGAGATCCCCGAAGACCTCGATCAACTCGGCCATCTCCCCGCACCGCTGCGCCCAGTCGTCCTCGAATGCAGCCACCGCCATCGCGAGTGCCTGCTCGGGTTCGGCGCCGCGATCGACGTAATCGACGATCAGGTCGAGATGAAAGAGCAGCCCCTGCAGTACCGTGTCGCACAACTCGGCGTTGCCGCGGCAGTATGCGGCAAGTCCGAGGCGTTCGAAGGCATCGGCGAGCGCCGACAACTGGGCGCGATCCGGCCATGTCGTCTCGTCCAGCCGCGGCACCGCGCCGTCGAAGAGCCCCACGCGCCACTTCACGAGCCCGTCGAGCCGGGCGACCAATCGTCCCTGCGAGTTCGTCATGCCGCCCAGCCACAGGCCGCGCGCAAGCGCGTCGAGCGGTGCGAGCGGCGCTTCGAGCCGCTCGAACAGGCGCGGCGGCGGCAACACATCGCAGTGCGTCTGCGGCGCTCCGCTCATCGGACCCCGTTCCTCACCCCGGGGCCGCGCACGTCGGCCTTGCGCAACCGCTCGACCTTGCCGGCAAAACGGGCCGGTCGCCCAACGGAAGACGCGAGACCCGCGCGCCGCCGGGGATCGCGGGCGAATGCACTCATGACGGCAGCGGCTCGTGCGCGATCGGCTCGGGCACCGCGCCGCTATCCACCGGCAGACGCGGCAGCGCCTCGAAACCGGACCGCGCCGCCAGGACCCGCTCGCGCAGGCCGTCGATGCCGCGGGCGGTCGCCTCGAGCGCTGCGTCGATGCGGACAGCGAACGCCGGATCCATCCACAGGCTGGCGCCGACATAGGCGGCGAGACCGGTGCGTTCGCGCGCGACCGCAGTCGCGCAGGCCTCGATGCGCACGAGCGCCTCGTCGAGCTGGCGCGTGCGGGCGGCGATGTGGGTGGCGCCATAGCGGCGCTTGCGCGCGTAAGTCATGCGCACCGCCTCGGCGCCGCCCTTCGCATCGCCGATCTCGCCGGCCAGTTCGGCCGCCGAAAAGCGCAGCCGCCCCGACTCGTCGTAGTCGAGGTCGTTGGCCTCCCGTTCGGCGGCGAGCTGCATCTCGAAGGCCTCGACGATGCGCGTGAGCCGCGGCGGCGCGATCGCGTCGCGCACACCCAGCCGGCTGGCGAGCCACTGCGCGACCTCGCCCTGCTCCTCGGCACCGACCGCCACGCACCAGGGGAGCAGCCAGGCATCCCACAGCGACAGCGTCGCACGCCCCTCGGTCGCGGCGGCGAGCTTGAGCAGCCAGACGATCTTGACCCAGCGCCGATCGGACACGTAGCGCCCGATGGTGTCGAGCCAACTGCGCACTTCGCTCAGCAGGTCGGCCACTTCGGCCGGCAGCGCGACGCAACGCGCCGCCGCCGTCAAACCCGCACGATCTGCGGCGTCGAGCGCGTCGGCAAGTGCGCCGATGCGGTGAGCTTCGTCGCGGCCGAGCAGGTCACGGAAACCGGCACTGCTGACCGGACCGACGGTCAGGCGAAGCAGGAAGCGATCGAAGAAGGCCTCGGCCACCTCATCGTCCGGCACCTCGTTCGTGGCGCCGATCACGCTGATCAGCGGGCAGTGCATGCGTCCGGCGCCGTTGTCGAACTCGCGCTCGTTGAGCAGTGTGAGCAAGGCGTTCAGGATCGCGCTGTTGGCCTTGAACACCTCGTCGATGAACGCGATCGACGCCTCGGGCAGGAATCCGGCGGTATGGCGTTCGTAGCGGTCCTGCTCGAGCGCGCTGATCGACAGCGGCCCGAACAGCTCTTCGGGTACCGAGAAGCGCGTGAGCAGGCGCTCGAAATAGTGCGCGTCGCGAAACGCATGGTGCAGACGCCGCGCGAGCTCGCTCTTGGCCGTGCCCGGGGGGCCGATCAGCAAGGTGTGCTCGCCGGCCAGCGCGGCCAGCAGCGCGAGCCGCACCTCGCGGCGGCGCTCGACGAGCCCCGTGCCGAGCGCTTCGATCAGTCGTGCCAGCCTGTTCCGCAGCGCATCCATGTTTCGCTCTTCACCCCGCCTCCGGCCGGACCGCAATGCCGTCCGACCCGCGCAATGCCGTCCGACCCGATATGCTAGCCCGGCCGCCACCGCCTCCACCTTGACCCAGACCAAGTCTGTGCGCATCCGGCGCGACACCGGACATGGCGCCCGGCTTCACGTGCGATGCACCGGCCCCGCGCCCGGCTCAGCGCCGCGCGTGCCGCGCCTACGCGGCCTTGTAGCCGCTGCCGAGCAGATAGACCTCCGGGCTGCGATCGCGCGAGGCCTTCGGCTTGCGCACCTGCAGCGCCTTGAAATGGCGCTGCGCCTGCTGGCGGAATTCCATGAATCCCGGGCCCTGGAACACCTTGACCAGAAACGCGCCGCCCGGCTTCAGATGGTGGATGGCGAAATCGAGCGCGAGCTCGGCCAGATGCACCGATCGTGCCTGATCGGTCAGCTCGATGCCCGACATGTTCGGCGCCATGTCCGACAGCACGAGGTCGACCGGCGCACCGCCGAGCCGCGCCTCGAACTCGCCGAGCACCGCGTCTTCGAGAAAGTCGCCCTGCAGAAACTCGACCCCCGGCAGGGGTTCGATCGGAAGCAGATCGAGTGCGAACACGCGGCCGCGGGCGCCGACGCGCGCGAGCACGACCTGCGCCCACGAGCCGGGGGCAGCCCCCAGATCGACGACGACCATGCCCGGGCGCAGCAGATGATCGCGCGCATCGATCTCGAGCAGCTTGTACGCGGCCCGCGAACGATAGCCTTCGGCTTTCGCGCGTTGTACATAGGCGTCATTGACGTGCTCGGCCATCCACGCTCTGCTGGTCTTGGTTCGCTTCATCGGAGTAGAATCCTCGCCCCGAAAGGTTGAGAAAAATCAATGACTGAGCTTACCCCGGCGCAACGGCGCGAATTGCGCGCGCGCGCCCATCATCTGAATCCGGTCGTCAGCATCGCCGGCAACGGCCTGACGCCCGCCGTGCTGGCCGAGATCGAGCGCTCGCTGCAGGCGCACGAACTCATCAAGATCAAGGTGCACGGGGCCGAGCGCGACGCGCGCGAAGCGCTGCTCGCGAGCCTGTGCGCGGCGCTCGACGCCGCTCCGGTCCAGCACATCGGCACCATCCTGGTCGTGTGGCGCGAGCGTCGCGACGACGAAAGTGCAGGCCCGGCCGACAAGGGATCCAAGGTCAGCGGCGACAAACGCCCGTCAAAGGCGAAGTCCGCGCGCGCCTTCGCCGCGACCGCGCGACGCAGCGCGCTGGCGCAGGCCGCGGCCGACAAGAAGCGGCTGGCCGCGCGCAGCTTCAAGCCGCGCGCGCGCAAGCGCGCCGACGACCGCGACGGCTGAGCGCGCCGGCACGCCGGGCCGGACGTGCGCGCCCGCGGTCTTCGGCCGGCATCCCTCGCGTCGGTGCAGCGTTCGGAGGCAGCGTGACGCGTCAGACGTAGCGCACGTCGACGATCTCGTACTCGCGCAGCCCGCCGGGCGCCTTCACCTCGGCGATGTCGCCGGCGTACTTGCCGATCAATGCACGGGCGATCGGCGAGCTCACGGAGATCTTGCCGTCCTTCACGTCGGCCTCGTCGTCGCCGACGATCTGATAGGTCACGGTGTCACCGGAGTCGAGATCCTCGAGCTCGACGGTCGCCCCGAACACGCAGCGGCCGTCCGCATCGAGCAGTTTCGGATCGATGATCTGCGCGTTCGAGATCTTGCCCTCGAGCTCCTTGATACGCCCCTCGATGAAGCCCTGGCGTTCCTTGGCGGCATCGTACTCGGCGTTTTCGGACAGATCTCCGTGCGAGCGCGCCTCGGCAATCGCACTGATCACGCTGGGACGCTCGACGGTCTTGAGACGGTGCAGTTCGGCGCGCAGCTTTTCGGCGCCGGTGACGGTAAGCGGAGTCTTGTTCATGCTGTCTGATTCAGTTCGGCGTGCAGGCCCTGCAGGCTGTACACCTCCAGGCTGTCGAGGTGGCGCATGCCCATGCAGGCCGCACGGGCGCCCTCGATGGTCGTGAACACGGTGAGTTTGGCGGCGAGCGCGCTGGTGCGGATCGAGCGCGAGTCCATGATCGCCTGACGCTTTTCCTCGACGGTGTTGATGACGAGCGCGATCTCGCCGTTCTTGATCATGTCGACGATGTGCGGCCGTCCCTCGGTCACCTTGTTGACGCTCTTGACCGGCAGTCCCGCGGCCTCGATTGCCGACGCCGTGCCGCGCGTCGCGATGAGGCCGAAGCCGAGTTCGACCAGCGCGCGCGCGACCTCGACGGCGGCCGGACGGTCGGTCGGCTTGACGCTGATGAAGGCCGTGCCGTGCTGCGGCAGGCGCACGCCGGCGGCGATCTGCGACTTCACGAAGGCCTCGGCGAAGCTGCGGCCCACGCCCATCACCTCGCCGGTGGACTTCATCTCGGGCCCGAGGATGGTATCGACGCCGGGGAACTTGACGAACGGGAACACCGCCTCCTTGACCGAGTAGTACTCGGGCACGATCTCGGCCTGCACGCGCTGGCTCACGAGCGACTGGCCGGCCATGCAGCGCGCGGCGACCTTCGCGAGCGGCAGGCCGCAGGCCTTGGAGACGAACGGCACGGTGCGCGAGGCGCGCGGATTGACCTCGAGCACGTAGACGGTCGCATCATTGCCATCGCCCTGGATCGCGAACTGCACGTTCATCAGACCGACGACGTTCAACGCCCGCGCCATCGCGACGGTCTGGCGGCGCAGCTCGTCCTGCAGCGCGGCCGTGAGCGTGTAGGGCGGCAGCGAGCACGCCGAGTCGCCCGAATGCACGCCGGCCTGCTCGATGTGCTCCATGATGCCGCCGATCATGACCTGCTCGCCGTCGGACAGCGCATCGACGTCGACCTCGGTCGCGTCGTTGAGGAAGCGGTCGAGCAGCACCGGCGACTCGTTCGACACCTTGACCGCCTCGCGCATGTAGCGCTCGAGGTCGCGCTGCTCGTGCACGATCTCCATCGCGCGGCCGCCGAGCACGTAGCTCGGACGCACCACCAGCGGGTAGCCGATCTCGGCGGCAAGGCGCACCGCCTCTTCGGGCGTGCGCGCGGTGCGGTTGGGCGGCTGGCGCAGGTTGAGGTCGTTGAGCAGCTTCTGGAAGCGCTCGCGGTCTTCGGCGGCGTCGATCATGTCCGGGCTGGTGCCGATGATCGGCACGCCGTTGGCCTCGAGCGCGCGCGCGCGCTTCAAGGGCGTCTGGCCGCCGAACTGCACGATCACGCCGACCGGCTTCTCGACATGCACGATCTCGAGCAGGTCCTCGAGCGTGATCGGCTCGAAGTACAGCCGGTCGGAGGTGTCGTAGTCGGTCGACACCGTCTCGGGGTTGCAGTTGACCATGATGGTTTCATAGCCATCGTCGCGCAGCGCGAGCGCCGCATGCACGCAGCAGTAGTCGAACTCGATGCCCTGGCCGATGCGGTTGGGTCCGCCGCCGAGCACCATGATCTTCTTCCGGTCGGTCGGCTGCGCCTCGCACTCTTCCTCGTAGGACGAGTACAGGTAGGCGGTGGAGGTCGCGAACTCGGCCGCGCAGGTGTCGACGCGCTTGAACACCGGGCGCACGCCGAGCGCGTGGCGGTGCAGGCGCACCGCGGTCTCGTCGCTGCCGAGGAGCTTGGCCAGGCGCCGGTCGGAGAAGCCCTTGCGCTTGAGACCGCGCAGCTCGGCGGCCTGGATCGCCTTGAGCGAGCGGCCGGCGAGCGACTTCTCGGTCGCGACCAGATCCTCGATCTGCGCGAGGAACCACGGGTCGATCCTGGTCAGGTTGAACACCTGCTCGAGCGTGTAGCCCTCGCGGAAAGCCTGGCCGACGTACCAGATGCGCTGCGCGCCCGGGTTGGCGAGCTCGTGCTCGAGGTCCTCGCGGTCGGTCTCGACCTCGTCGAGGCCGTAGGCGCCGACCTCGAGGCCGCGCAGCGCCTTCTGGAACGACTCCTGGAAGCTGCGGCCCATCGCCATCACCTCGCCGACCGACTTCATCTGCGTCGTCAGGCGGTCGTTGGCCTGCGGGAATTTCTCGAACGCGAAGCGCGGGATCTTGGTGACGACGTAGTCGATCGACGGCTCGAACGAGGCCGGGGTGGCGCCGCCGGTGATGTCGTTCTTCAGCTCGTCGAGCGTGTAGCCGACCGCGAGCTTGGCGGCGACCTTGGCGATCGGAAAACCGGTCGCCTTCGATGCGAGCGCCGACGAGCGCGACACGCGCGGGTTCATCTCGATCACGATCATGCGCCCGTCGCGCGGATCGATCGCGAACTGCACGTTCGAGCCACCGGTGTCGACGCCGATCTCGCGCAGCACCGCGATCGACGCGTTGCGCAGCAGCTGGTATTCCTTGTCGGTGAGCGTCTGCGCGGGCGCGACGGTGATCGAGTCGCCGGTATGCACGCCCATCGGGTCGAGGTTCTCGATCGAGCACACGATGATGCAGTTGTCGGCGCGATCGCGCACGACCTCCATCTCGTATTCCTTCCAGCCGATCAGCGACTCCTCGATCAGGAGCTCGTTGGTCGGGCTCGCCTCGAGGCCGCGCTTGCAGATCTCCTCGAACTCTTCCATGTTGTAGGCGATGCCGCCGCCGCTGCCGCCCAGCGTGAAGCTCGGGCGGATGATCACCGGAAAGCCGATGCCGCCCTGCACCTGCAGCGCCTCTTCCATGCTGTGCGCGATGCCCGAGCGCGCCGAGCCGAGCCCGATCCTGGTCATCGCGTCCTTGAACTTCAGGCGGTCCTCGGCCTTGTCGATCGCCTCGCGCGAGGCACCGATCAACTCGACGCCGTACTTCTCGAGCACGCCGTGGCGCGCGAGATCGAGCGCGCAGTTCAACGCGGTCTGCCCGCCCATCGTCGGCAGCACCGCATCGGGGCGTTCCTTCTCGATGATGCGCTCGACGACCTGCCAGGTGATCGGCTCGATGTAGGTCACGTCGGCCGTGCCCGGATCGGTCATGATCGTGGCCGGATTGGAATTGACGAGGACGACCTTGTAGCCCTCCTCGCGCAGCGCCTTGCAGGCCTGCGCGCCGGAGTAGTCGAACTCGCACGCCTGGCCGATGATGATCGGGCCGGCGCCGATGATGAGGATCGATTGGATGTCTGTGCGTTTTGGCATGGCTGGGGCTCGGGGCTAGGGGCTGGGAACCGGGGGCTCGGGGCGGGCTCCGGGCGCATCGGCCAACCGGCCCGCGCCCGCTCTCCTTGCCCCGCGAATGCCCTGCTCAGTCCCTGCTCTTCTCCATCATGGCGATGAAGCGGTCGAACAGATAGGACACGTCGTGCGGGCCCGGGCTCGCTTCCGGATGACCCTGAAAACAGAACGCCGGCACATCGGTACGCTCGAAACCCTGCAGGCTGCCGTCGAACAGCGACACGTGCGTGACCCGCAGGTTCGCCGGCAGCGAGTCGGCATCGACCGCGAACCCGTGGTTCTGGCTGGTGATCAGCACCTGGCCGGAGTCGAGGTCCTTGACCGGGTGGTTGGCGCCATGGTGGCCGAACTTCATCTTGACGGTGCGCGCACCCGACGCGAGCGCCATCAGCTGATGGCCCAGGCAGATGCCGAAGGTCGGCATGCGGCGGTCGAGGAACTCGCGGATCGCCGCAATCGCGTAGTCGCACGGCTCGGGGTCGCCCGGACCGTTGGACAGGAAGATGCCGTCCGGGGCGAGCGCGAGCACGTCGGCCGCCGGCGTCTGCGCCGGCACGACGGTCAGGCGGCAGCCGCGGCTCGCGAGCATGCGCAGGATGTTGCGCTTGACGCCGTAGTCGTAGGCGACGACGTGAAAGCGCGGCGCGCCGGGGGTGGTGTAACCGTTGCCGAGGGCCCACTCGCCTTCCGACCACGTCTGCATTTCGGCGGTGCTGACCACCTTGGCGAGATCCATGCCGGCCAGGCCGGGGAATTCGCGGGCGGCGGCAATGGCCGCTTCGGCGTCCGGCACGGCACCGGGCGCGACGGCGACCAGGCAGCCGGCCTGGGCGCCTTTCTCGCGCAGGATGCGCGTGAGCTTGCGTGTGTCGATGCCGGCGATGCCGACGATGTTCTCCGCCTTCAGGTAGGCGTCCAGCGTCTGGTCCATGCGAAAGTTGGACGCGAGGATGGGCAGATCGCGGATCACCAGACCCGCCGCGTGTATGCGCGCCGCCTCGACGTCCTCGCGATTGATACCGGTATTGCCGATGTGCGGATAGGTCAGCGTCACGATCTGGCGGCAGTAGCTCGGGTCGGTCAGGATCTCCTGGTAGCCCGACATCGAGGTGTTGAACACCACCTCGCCGACCGTGCTGCCGACCGCACCGATGCCCTTGCCATGGAACAGCGTGCCGTCGGCGAGTGCCAATAGAGCGGACGGGGAAGCAGTCACGACAAACTCCTGAGTAACCGGGTGGCAGGGAACGGGCCCGGCGCCCACCCCCATACGTGAAAAAACGGGACGAGCCTGCCGGCCAATCCCGCTATCGAATCGGCGAAATTATAGCCGCGCATGCCGCAGCGCGCAAACCGGAAGCCATCGGCGGGTGCGCCGATCAGGGCCGGCGAAGCGACTGGCGCAGGATTCGGGTAAGTCGGTCGAGCTCGACCAGCAGCTCCGAGAGCGGCTCCCCGCTCGCCGCCGGATCCCGGTCGGCGGCGAGCTTCTCGACCGTTTTTGCCGCCGCGGCGGTCCGCTCGGCGAAGAACACGCCGACCGACCCCTTGACGGCGTGGGCAACGCGAGCCAGCCCGTCGAGGTCGCGCAGCTCGCGCATCGTGCGCAGCTCGGCGAAGGTCTTGCCGATATCGCGGAAGTAGATCTGCAGCAGCTGCTGCACCGCCTCCTCGTCGCCGTCGAGCAGTTCGCGCGTCTGCCGCAGATCGACCTCGGCGGTCGTGCTCGACGGCTCGAGCAGCATCAGCTCGGGCGTCTCGAACACGTCGTCGTCGCGGCCGCGCGCGACCGCCCGCCCGAGCGCCGCGACGAGCTCGGCCGCGCGCACCGGCTTGGTCACGAAATCGTCCATGCCGGCCTCGAGGCAGCGTGACCGGTCGGCGTCGGTCGAATGAGCGGTCATCGCGATGATCGGTACCGGCTGCCAGCCATCCGAGGTCATGACCCACGAGCGGCGCGCCTCGCGCGCGCGAATCGCACGCGCGGCCTCGAGTCCGCCCATCAGCGGCATCTGCACGTCCATCAGCACGACATCGAACGGCCCGCCGTCGAAAGCCTCGAGCGCCTCCTGCCCGTTTCCGGCCACGACGACGTGACAGCCCGCACGCTCGAGCATGCGCGTCGCGACCGTCTGATTGACGAGATTGTCCTCGACCAGCAGCACCGACAAGCCCGGCGGCAGCCCCTCACCGTCCTGTGTCAACTCGGTCAGGGTGATTTGCGGATCGAATTCGAACAGCGCCGCGTCGAGCGCCTGCTCGCCGCCGTCGCGGGCGACGCGCAACGCGTCGAGCAGCTCCTCGAACGAGAACGGCTTGGCGATGCGCGAACCCAGCCCGAGCTGGCGGCAGCGTGCGACATGCTCCTTCTGCGAATTGGTCGGCAGCATCATCACGATGCGCTCCAGCCCCGCCGTCTCGGCTGCGAAACGCTCGGCCAGCGCGAATCCGCCCTTGCCTTCCATCGCCGCATCGACGAGCAGGAAGTCGAAGGGATCGCGGCCGTGCTTGTCGGCCAGCAGCATCGTCAGCGCCTCGTCGCCGTCGGCCGCGCACTGCGGCCGCAAGCCGCAGGCCGCTAGCTGACGGTGCAGGCAGGCGGCAAAGGCCGCGCAGCGCTCGACGATCAGCACCCGCGCGCCGGTCAGCCCCGCTGCCGCAGGCGCCCGCGCCTCGGCCACGACGTCGAGCGGCGCCATCACGGTGAAGGTACTGCCCTGCCCTGGCGAGCTTTCCAGCGCGATGCGGCCGCCCATCAACTCGATGATCTGCCGGCAGATCGCCAGACCCAGACCGGTGCCACCGTACTTGCGCGTCGTGCTCGTGTCGGCCTGCGCAAAGGCGGCGAAGATCGACTCCTGCCGGGCCGGATCGATGCCGATGCCGCTGTCGCGCACAAAGCACTCGAGGGTCACCGAATCCCCGCTGCGATCGCGCAGCCGCACGCCAATCTCGATCTCGCCGTGCTGGGTGAACTTGATGGCATTGCCGAGCAGGTTGAGCAATACCTGGCGCAGCCGCCACGGATCGCCGCGCAGCCTCGAAGGCACTGCGGCACCAACCCACCAGTAAAGCTCGAGCCCGCGCTGATGGGCGCTCAAGGCCACCGATTTCGTGACTTCGCCGAGGAGTTCGGCGGGCGCGAACTCGATGTGCTCGAGCCGCATCTCGCCGGCCTCGATCTTCGAGAAGTCGAGAATGTCGTTGATGATGACCAGCAGCGCCTCGGCCGAGGACTTGACCGTCATCAGGCAATCGCGCTGCTCGGCCTCGAGATTGGAGTCGAGCAGCAGCTCGGTCATGCCGATGATGCCGTTCATCGGCGTGCGGATCTCGTGACTCATGTTGGCGAGAAACTCGCCCTTGGCGCGACTGGCCGCCTCGGCCGCGTCGCGTGCCTCCATCAGCTCGAGCTCTGCCCGTTTGCGCGCTGTGATGTCGAGAAAGCTTCCGGTCGCCCGACTCCAGCGGCCATCGCCGCCGCGGGCGCTCGCTCGCCCCTGGGCGAGTATCCATTTCCAGCCGCCATCGGCCGCACGCATGCGGAAGTCGCACTCGAAGACCGGCAGATCCCCACGCAGATGGGCCTTGAACAAGGCCTCCAGCTTGCCACGGTCTTCCGGATGCAGCATGGCTTGCCAGGCCTGGTCGCGATCGCTCGCCTGCTCGGCCGGATAGCCGAGAATCTGCCGCCACTGTGCGTCGAGAACGAACTCGCCGGTCGCGAGGTTCCAGTCCCAGAATCCGGCGCCATTGTGATGCAGACCGAGCTCGAGTCGCTCGCGGGTGAGCGCCAGCTCACTCTCGGCGCGCTCGAGCCGGCGTCGCAGCGATTCGGCCTCGGCCGCCAGCGCGGCCTGCAGCGCCGTATCGGGCACCGATGGCGCGTCCATTGCAGTCACCGCGGCAAGGCCCGCTCGCGCGATCCGCGGTACGCCTTCTCAGCGCAGGCCCAGCACATCCTGCATGTCGAACAGGCCGTTCGGCCGTCCGGCCAGAAAGCGCGCCGCGCGCAGCGCACCCAGCGCGTAAGGCATGCGGCTGCCCGATTTGTGCGTGACCTCGATGCGCTCGCCGATGCCGGCGAACAGCACCGTGTGATCGCCGACGACGTCCCCGCCGCGGATCGTCGAAAAACCGATCGTCTCGGCCTTGCGCTCGCCGGTGACGCCCTCGCGCCCGTAGATCGCGCACGCGTCGAGGTCGCGTCCGAGCTCGCGTGCGACGACCTCGCCCATGCGCAGCGCGGTGCCGGACGGCGCATCGACCTTGTGGCGGTGGTGCGCCTCGATGATCTCGACGTCGTAGCCCTGATCGAGGATGCGCGCGGCCACCTCGAGCAGCCTGAACACCGCGTTGACGCCGACTGCCATGTTCGGCGCGAACACGACCGGTATGCTGCGCGCCGCATCCGCGATGGTCGCCTTCTCGGCCGCCGAAAAGCCGGTCGTGCCGATCACCATGGCCTTGCCGAGCTCGCGTGCGATCGCGAGATGGGCCAGCGAGCCTTCCGGGCGCGTGAAGTCGATGACGCAGTCGGCCGCCCCGATCGCGGCGCGGGCATCACCGCCTATCGCGACGCCGCACGGCGTGCCGATCAGCTCGCCGGCGTCGCGCCCGATCAATGGCGCATCGGGGCGGTCGAATGCGGCCACCAGCTGGGCATCGGCATCATTCTGCGTCGCCTCGATCAGCATTCTGCCCATGCGGCCCGAGGCGCCGGCGATTGCGATGCGAATGGAATTCATTGACGAACCTCTGGTACGGAGTTGAACGAACCGGGCCGGGCGACGCCGGTGACCTCAGCGGTCGGCCCGGCCCGGGATCTCGATCACGCGCGACGGCTGGCTCTGCGCCTGACCGGCGGCGTCAGCTGCATCGGCGGCCGCAGCCACGTCGCCTTCGACCCGATCGAGCCGGTCGCCCTCGAAGAACACGCTGATGACGCGCCGCTCGGCCGGCCCGCGGCCCGGTTTGAACAGATAGACGTAGTCCCAGCGATCGGTGCGGAACGGATCGACCACGAGCGGCGTGCCGAGCACGAAGCGCACCTGCTCGCGAGTCATGCCCTTGCGCAACTGCGACACCATTGACTGGTCCACATAGTTGCCCTGGCGCACATCGATCCGATACGGATTGACGCGCTCGGCGATGGGATCGAACGAGCAGCCTGCCAGCAAGCCGAGAGCGCCGACGAGCAGCGCGAGGGGAATTGAACGCATACGTTGGTTGATATCCGGCGGTAGCGCCTTAATGGCGAATCATTCTCAGGAAAGAACAAAAAATATATCATACGTAAGCAGGCGCCATGCTGCCTTGCCTCTGCGGCCACCGAAGATGGGGCGAAAATGACCGACAATTCCAGAAATCTCAAAAACATTGGCCTGAAGGCCACCTACCCGCGCCTGAAGATCCTCGACCTCTTCCAGCACTCGGATCAGCGCCATCTGACTGCCGAAGACGTGTATCGCGCCCTGATGGCCGAAGGAATGGACATCGGGCTTGCCACGGTGTACCGGGTTCTGACCCAGTTCGAGCAGGCGGGCCTGCTCGAACGTCACTACTTCGAGGGCGGCAAGGCCGTCTTCGAGCTGAACGAGGGCGGTCACCACGACCACCTGGTGTGCGTGCAGTGCGGTACCGTCGAGGAGTTCTACGACCCCGAGATCGAGAAGCGCCAGAATCGCATCGCCGAGGAACGCGGGTTCAAGGTCCGTGAGCACGCGCTGTACCTTTACGCGGACTGCCTGCGCAAGGACTGCCCGCACCGCAAATCCGAGCAGTAGCGGCGTCCGCGGCCAAAGCGCCGCGGCGCCCGGACCGTGGTCGAACGCTGCGGCGGCGCGAATCAGGTCTGCCGCGCGTCGTTCGCAGCGAGCATTTCGGCGGCATGTTGCCGCGTCGTCTCGGTGATGTTCACCCCGCCGAGCATGCGTGCGATCTCGTCGATGCGGGCGGCTGCGCCGAGCCGGGTCACTGTGCTCACCACATCCGCCCCTTGCCGAGCCTTCGCGATGTTCCACTGCCAGTCCGCGCACGCGGCGACCTGCGGCAGGTGGGTCACGCACAAGACCTGGCGCTCGCGCCCGAGCCGGTGCAGCAACTGGCCGACGATCTCGGCCACGCCGCCGCCGATTCCGACATCGACCTCGTCGAAGATCAGCGTCGGCGTCGGCGATGCACGGCTGGTCATGACCTGGATCGCCAGGCCGATGCGTGACAGCTCGCCGCCCGAGGCGACTTTCGCGAGCGCTCGCAGGGGCTGGTTGGGATTGGCCGCGACGCGGAATTCGACCTGTTCGAGCCCGTACGCACCGCCGCTGCCCAGCGCTTCGAGTGCGATCTCGAAGCAGCCGCCCCCCATCGCCAGCGTCTGCATCGCCTCGGTGACCTCGCGCGACAGCGCGCGCGCAGCCGGGCGGCGCGCGGCCGACAGGCGCTCGGCCGACTCGCGGTAGCGCACACGCGCGCCCTCCTCCTGCTGGGCCAGCCGCACCGGGTCGGCCCGCTCGGTCAGCTCGTCGAGTTCCTGCGCCCAGCGTGCGCGCAGTTCCGGCAGCTCCTCGGGCGCGACGCGATGCTTGCGGGCGACGTCGGTGACTGCAGCGATGCGCCGGTCGATCTCGTCCAGCCGTGCCGGGTCGAGCTCGAGCCGATCCCGGTAGCGCCGCAGCGCGTGCAAGGCCTCGTCGGCCTGGATCGCGGCGCTGGCCAGCAGCTCGCGCGCGTCAGCCAGCGTCGCGTCGATGTCGGCCATCGCATCGACACGCGCGCTGATGTGCTCGAGCCGGGAGGTCACCGATAGCTCGCCGTCGGCGAGCGCGGCGAGCACCTCCTCGGCACCCTCGATCAGCGCGGCCGCGTGACCGAGGCGGCTGTGCTCGGCGTTGAGATCGATCCAGGCGTCGGCGTCGAAGGCCAGTTCGTCGAGCTCGCGCACCTGCCAGGCGAGCAGCTCGCGCTGCCGCTCGGAGGCGGCCGAATCGCGGTCGGCCGCACGGCGCAGTTCGACCAGCCGCTGCCACTCGCGATAGCGGGCGGTGACTTCGGCCGCGAGTTCGCTCGCACCGGCGTGCGCGTCGAGCAGGGCACGCTGCGCATCGGGGCGCAGCAACGCGTGGTGCGCATGCTGCCCGTGGATGTCGGCCAGCCATTCGGCCGCCTCGCGCAGCTGCGCGAGCGACACCGGCACGCCGCCGATCCACGCCCGCGACCGACCGCCGCTCTCGACCACGCGCCGCAGCAGCACCGCGCCGTCCTCGACCGGCAGGTCCTGCCCGACGAGCCAGCTCTCGAGAGCGCTGCCCGCAGCGACGTCGAACTCGGCGGCGATGTCGGCCTTGTCGCGGCCGGTGCGCACGCTCGCGGAGTCCGCCCGACCACCGAGGGCAAGCCCCAGGGCATCGAGCAGGATCGACTTGCCCGCCCCGGTCTCGCCGGTCAGGGCACCGAAACCGCGCTCGAACTCGAGCTCGAGGCGATCGACGATCACGAAATCTCGAATGGTCAGACGTCGCAGCATGGACAATCGGCGTGAGGGTTCGAAGGGTAACGGGTATTCAGGGCACGCGTGGCACCGCGCTCCAGTGCAGCTTCTCGCGCAGCATCGCGAAATAGCTGTACTTCTCCGGATGCAGCAGGCGAATGCCGTGCGGCGAGCGCGTGATGCACACGCGGTCGCCCGCGCGCGCGTCGAAGCGCGCCTGGCCGTCGAAGTGCACCCGTGCATCGTGCGGCGGCAGCAGCGTGATCTCGATGCGACACGTGTCGGGCAGCGTCACCGGTCGAGCCGTCAGTGCGTGCGGACACAGCGGCACCAGCGCGATGCCGCCGACGGTCGGATGCAGGATCGGGCCATTGGCCGACAACGCGTAGGCGGTCGAACCGGTCGGCGTCGCGACGATCATGCCGTCGGATCGTTGCGTATAGACGAATTCGCCGTCTATGGTCAGGTCGAATTCGATCATGCGGCCGATGTCGCCCTTGTTCACGACGACGTCGTTGAGCGCGAGCGTGTGATAGACGCGGTTGCCGGCCCGCAACACCTCGGCCGACAGCATGAAGCGCGATTCCTCGACGTAGCGGCCGTCCAGGATCTCGGCAAGCACGTCGACCGCCTCCTCGCGCCCGATATCGGTCAGAAAGCCCAGCCGCCCCTGGTTGACACCCGCCAGTGGCACGCGATGCTCGGCCAGACGCCGTGCGGTGTTGAGCATCGTGCCGTCGCCGCCGAGCACCACCGCAAGGTCGCCGCCGGCACCGATTTCGTCATAGGTCGCGACGGCGAAACCGCCCGCCATGCCCATGGAACTTGCCGTCCCCTGCTCGATCCATACCGTGTAACCGCGCTCGCGCAGATTTTCGGCGACGCGCAGCACGGCCTCGGCGACGTCCGGGCTCTGGTACTTGCCGACGAGGGCGATGGTCTGGAAGCTGTGGGGCATGGGCACGATTATTCCATAATCGCACTTAACCTTGGCCGAGACCTCGCATAGAATCCGGCTAACACTGCTTACCGACCATGACCCGGCTCGACACCCGCTCGCAAATCCTGCTCAAGACCCTGATCGAACGCTACATCGCGGAAGGTCAGCCGGTCGGTTCGCGCGCACTGTCGCGCCACTCGGGGCTGGAGCTGTCGCCGGCGACGGTGCGCAACGTCATGAGCGATCTGGAGGAGATGGGCTTCATCTCCAGCCCGCACACCTCGGCCGGACGCATGCCGACCGCGCAGGGCTACCGTTTCTTCGTCGACTCGCTGCTCACCGTGCAGCCGCTCGAGCAGACCAAGGTCATGCAGCTGCGCGGCCAGCTGCAGCCGGACCAGCCGCAGCGGCTGATCAGCTCGGCCTCGCATCTGCTGTCCGACCTGACCCATTTCGCCGGCGTCGTCGTGACCCCGCGGCACGACACCGCGCGCATTCGCCAGATCGAGTTCATCGGCATCTCGGAGTCGCGCATCCTGCTGATCATCGTCACGACCGCGGGCGACGTTCAGAACCGCATCCTGATGACGCGCCGGCCCTACACGCCGTCCGAGCTGACCGAGGCGGCGAACTACCTCACCGCCCATTTCGCCGGCTATGCCTTCGAAGAGATGCGCACGCGCCTGCAGGCCGAGCTGAAGCAGTTGCGCGGCGACATCACCGAGCTGATGAGCGCCGCGGTCGAGGCCGGCAACGAGGCGCTGCAGCAAGCCGACGACCAGTATGTGCTGTCGGGCGAAACCAATCTCCTCGACGTCGAGGATCTGTCCTCGAACATGACCCGCCTGCGCGAGCTGTTCCGGCTGTTCGAACGCAAGACCGGCCTGCTGCAGCTGCTCGAGCTGTCGAACCGCGCGCAGGGGGTGCAGATCTTCATCGGCGGCGAGTCCGGGCTCTCCGAGCTCGACGGCTGCAGCGTGATCACCGCCGGCTACGAGATCGGCGGCCGCGTGGTCGGTTCGGTCGGCGTCATCGGTCCGACGCGCATGGCCTACGACCAGGTCATCCCGATCGTCGACATCACCGCGCGCCTGCTGTCGAACGCACTGTCGGCAAGCAACTCCTGACCGCCCCGAGCCGCGCCGCACCGGCGGCCGGCACCCCACCAAGGAAGCGCATGGCCCGTTACTGGCCCGAACCGCAGCACACCCATGACAGCGTCGCCCGCACCGGCGTGCTGATCGTCAATCTCGGCACGCCCGCCGCCCCCACCGCCGCGGCGCTGCGCCCGTACCTGAAGCAGTTCCTGTCGGACCCGCGCGTGGTCGAGATCCCGCGCCTGCTATGGTGGCCGATTCTCAACGGCGTCATCCTGAACACGCGCCCGAGGAAGTCCGCCCACAAGTACGCGAGCATCTGGCTCGCCGAAGGATCGCCGCTGAAGGTGTACACCGAGCGCCAGGCCAAGCTGCTCGCGGGCTACTTCCATCAGGCGGGCACGCCCGACCTGCAGGTCGAATGGGCGATGCGCTACGGCGAGCCGTCGGTGGTCGCCGGCCTCGAGCGCCTGAAAGGGCGCGGTGCGCGGCGCATCCTCGTCGTGCCGCTGTATCCGCAGTACGCCGCCAGCACCACCGCGAGCGTCATCGACGAGGTCGCCCGCGCCCTCACCCACTGGCGCAACCTCCCCGAGCTGCGCTTCGTGCGCAGCTTTCACGATCACCCGGACTACGTCGCCGCACTCGCGCAAAGCGTGCGCGAGCACTGGCAGCGCAATGGTCAGGGCGAAAAGCTGGTGATGAGCTTCCACGGCGTGCCACGGCGCTCGCTCGAGCTCGGCGACCCCTACCACTGCGAATGCCACAAGACCGCGCGGCTGCTCGCCGAGGCCTTGCAGCTGCCGGCCGAGCGCTGGCTGATCACCTTCCAGTCGCGCTTTGGACGCGCGCAATGGCTCAAGCCCTACACACAGCCCACCCTCGAGGCGCTCGCGCGCCACGGCGTCGGTCACGTCGACGTGATCTGCCCGGGGTTCGTCGCCGACTGCCTGGAGACGCTCGAAGAAATCGCGCTCGAGTGCAAGGAGGCGTTCATCGCCGCCGGCGGCAAGCGCTTCCACTACATTCCGTGCCTGAACGAGCGGCACGACTGGATCGCCGCGCTGACCGCCATCACGCGCGGCGAGCTCGGCGACTGGCTGGGGCGGCCGACCGCGACCGCAGCCGAACGCCAATCCACGGCGCGGCGCGCGCTCGCTGCCGGAGCAACCCAGTGACACTCGATCCGCGACTGCGCATCGCGCTGCAATGGGCACTCAATGCGGTCGCGCTGATGCTGCTGCCCGAGCTGATCGACCGGCTCGAAGTCGAGAGCTACATTTCGGCACTGGTCACCGCGCTGCTGCTCGGCCTGATCAACGCGCTGATCCGCCCGCTGCTGATCCTGATCACGCTGCCGATCACGGTCCTCACGCTGGGCCTGTTCACGCTGGTGATCAACGCCCTGCTGTTCTGGGGCGTCGCCAATCTCGTCAGCGGCGTGCACGTGCCGGACTTCTGGACGGCATTCTGGAGTGCCCTGCTCTACAGCGCGCTGACCTGGCTCGTCGGCATTGCGCTCGCTGACCCGAGCGACCGGCGCATCCGCGTCATCGTCGGGCGCCGGCGCGACTGAATCGTCACGGATCAGTCGTCGACGAGCTGCAGCTCGATGCCGCCGGTGGCCCCGTGCTCGCCGCGGATCGCCGCTTCGCCGCCTTGCGCCAGCGCCCGCGCCGCTGCCTGCAGGCGCTGCGCGGCAATCGTCGCGACGCGTTTGCGGAACAGCTCGCGCACCTCTTCGGTCGCGATCGCAAGCGCTGCCGGATTGATCTCGAGCCACGCCACCGCCTCGACCGTGACGACCGTCGCCGCCTGGCGCGGGTCGTCGCCGTTGAGCCACGCCAGCTCGCCGAAGAGCTCGCCGGGACCCAGGCGCGCGACCCGCCGGCCATCCACCGACACCTCCACCTCGCCTTCGAGCACGATGCCGAAGCGCTGGTCGGCGTGCCCCTCGCGGAACAGCACCGTGCGCGCATCGACACGGCGCCACGACGAGATGCGCAGCACCTCCCACAGCTCGATGTCGTCGAACAGCGTGAAGAAGCCGAGCTTGCGCAGCACCGAGAAGCGGCGCGTGTCCGGCGGTACGTATTTGTCATCGACGACCTTGTAGCGCACCGCCGACAGGTCCTTTGCGAACTCGGCACCGTTGCGGTAGCGCGAGTACAAGTCCTTCTCGAGCGCCTTGCGGATCACCGCATCCATCAATTCGGGCAGCTCGGGGTTCAACTGCGATACCGGCGGCGGTTCGACGTTGAGAATCTTGTAGATCAGCTGCGCCGGGTTGCTCGCGCGAAACGGCAGGCGCCCGGTCAGCAGGTGAAACAGCACCACGCCGAGCGAGTAGAGGTCGGTCTTCTGGTTGAGCGGATAGCTCTTGATCTGCTCCGGGCTCATGTAGGCCGGCGAGCCGACCCCCATGATGAAGGTGGAGTCGGCATCGACACGCTTGTTGATGTTCAGCGCCAGCCCGAAATCGGTGATCTTGACGTTGTCCTCGTCGTCGATGAGGATGTTGGCCGGCTTGATGTCGCGATGGACCACGCCCTGGCGGTAGGCATAGTCGAGCGCCATGCAGCACTTGAACACGATGCCGATGGTGCGGTGGACCGGCAGCAGCCGATCGAAGCTGCAGTGGCGCTCGAGCGACTCACCGGGAAAGTACTCCATCACCACGTAGGCCTCGTCGGGGTCGATCACGGCGTCGTACACGCGGATGATGTGCGGATGATTCAGGCGCGCCGCGACGGCTTTCTCGGCCTTGAGAAGTTTCACCACGCGGCGGTTCCATTTCGCCTCGTCGCGGCTCTTGTCCTTGAAACGCACGTGCTTGACCGCGACCGGCGGCCCCCCGTCCGGGTTCTCGGCGAGATAGACGATGGCCGTCGCGCCGCGACCGACCTCGTCGAGGATGCGGTACCCGCCTATTTTCTGTGGAATGTCACTCATCGCCACGCTGCACCCGCCGGCACCTTGGCCGAAACCGGCTGTTTCGAGCGACCTATTCTGGCACGTTCGGGCGCCGCTTGTATGTCCGTCATGTGACCGATGCGGCACGCCATCCACGACGCGACAAAAAATGCGCCTTCTCCCCCTTGAAAATCGGCCAGCTGCCCCCAGCTCGTTTCGAGTCAAAGACCTTCAAAACGTACGGAGTCGCAACCGATGCAGGACAAGGACCAGAGCCCCGCGGACCAGGCCCAGCTCACCGAGGCACCCGAGACCACCGGCAGTCAGGCGCCCGCCGGGGAAGCTCCCCCCACGGAGGAAGGCCACGACGTGATGCCGAGCCTGCAGGAGAGCCTGCGCGCGGCCGAGCTCAAGGCGGCCGAGCACCACGATGCATGGCTGCGCGCGAAGGCCGAAACCGAGAACGTGCGTCGGCGCGCTCAGGAAGACATCGCCAAGGCGTCCAAATTCGCGGCCGAGAAGTTCGCGGCAGCGATGCTCCCGGTCAAGGACAGCCTCGAGTCCGCACTCGCGGTCGAGAACCAGACACTCGAGAGTCTCAAGGAAGGCGTCGAACTCACGCTCAAGCAGCTCGCCTCGGCGTTCGAGAGCGCCGGCCTGAGCGAGGAAAATCCGATCGAGCAGAAATTCGATCCCAACAAGCACCAGGCGATCACGACGGTCGAGTCCGATCACGAGCCGAACACGGTCGTCAACGTGCTGCAAAAGGGCTATCTGCTGCATGAGCGCGTGATTCGCCCCGCGCTGGTCGTGGTCTCGAAGGCCAAACAAGGGTGAGCACGGGCGCTTGAAAGCCCCGGCGCACGCCCCATATTCGTAGCAGGAGCGGGTCGGCCGCGCGGCGACGGCCCGGAAACAGATTCGGAATCGACAGCAAGGACATCAAAATGGGAAAGATAGTCGGTATTGACCTCGGCACGACCAACAGCTGCGTGGCGGTGATGGAAGGCGGCAAGCCGAAGGTCATCGAGAACTCCGAAGGCGCACGGACCACGCCGTCGGTCGTCGCCTACACCGAGGACGGCGAGATTCTCGTCGGCGCGCCGGCCAAGCGCCAGGCGGTCACGAATGCGAAGAACACGCTGTACGCGATCAAGCGCCTGATCGGACGCCGCTTCGAAGAGAAGGAAGTGCAAAAGGACATCGACCTGATGCCCTTCAAGATCGTCAAGGCCGACAACGCCGACGCGTGGGTCGAGGTGCGCGGCAAGAAGATCGCGCCGCCGCAGGTTTCGGCCGAAGTGCTGCGCAAGATGAAGAAGACCGCCGAGGACTACCTCGGCGAGCCGGTCACCGAAGCCGTGATCACGGTGCCCGCCTACTTCAACGACAGCCAGCGCCAGGCGACCAAGGATGCGGGCAAGATCGCCGGCCTCGAGGTGCGCCGCATCATCAACGAGCCGACCGCGGCCGCGCTCGCCTTCGGCATGGACAAGAAG
>DAOMOP010000010.1:24029-48150 GCA_035444405.1 Rhodocyclaceae bacterium | reverse complement strand
CGCTGACCTCTTGCATGCCATGCAAGCGCTCTCCCAGCTGAGCTATACCCCCGACCGCGAAAGAGCGCGCATTATAGGGCGCCATTCCGGGCGTGTAAAGCCTGTGACGGATCAATTTTCGTCACACGACTTTCCCGGGATTCATCAGGCCATGGGGATCGATCGCCGCCTTCACCCGCCGCATCAACTCGAGCTCGACATCGGGCTTGTAGCGGGTGATCTCTTCGCGCTTGAGCTGGCCCACGCCGTGTTCGGCCGAGATCGAGCCTCCCAGTTCTGTTACGAGGTCGTGCACGACGCGGTTGATCTCGGGCGTACGGGCCACGAGCGCTGCGTTGTCGAGCGTGTCGGAGTTGGACAGGTTGTAGTGCAGATTGCCGTCACCGATGTGGCCGAAAACGACGATGCGTGCATCCGGCCAGCGTTCCAGCAGCGCCTCGCGCGCACGCCGGATGAATTCCGGAATACGGCTCACCGGCACGGCGATATCGTGCTTGATGCTGAAGCCTTCGAGCTTCTGCGCCTCCGAGATGTTCTCGCGCAGCGCCCACAGCGCCTCGGCCTGAGCGAGGCTGCCCGCCAGCACCGCATCGTTGGCGAGGCCACGCTCGCAGGCACCGGCAAGCGCCTCCTCCAGCAGCGCCTCGAGTGGCGTCTCGGCGATCGTGTCGGACAACTCTACCAGCACCGACCAGTCGCCCGGCGAAGCAAACGGAGGACGTGCCGACGGGATGTGTTTCAGCACCAGTTCGAGGGCTTCGCGGCCGACGATCTCGAAGGCCGTCACACGATCGCCGCAGCGGCCCCGCAATGCCTCGAGCAGCGCCACGGCCGCCTGCGGGTTCGGAACGTCCACCCACGCGGTCGCACGTATGCGCGGGCGCGGAAACAGCTTCAACACGGCCGCGGTGACGATGCCCAGCGTACCTTCGGCGCCGATGAACAGCTGCTTCAGGTCGTAACCCGTATTGTCCTTGCGCAACCCGCGCAGACCGTCCCAGACGCGACCGTCGGGCAGCACGACCTCGATCCCGAGCACCAGATCGCGCATCGTCCCGTAACGCAGCACGTGCACGCCACCGGCATTCGTCGATAGATTGCCGCCGATCTCGCAACTGCCCTCGGCTGCGAGCGACAGCGGAAACAGGCGGTCGTGCTGGGCGGCGACCTCCTGAGCCGTGGCGAGCGTGCAGCCGGCTTCAAGCGTCATCGTGTCGTTGGCGGCATCGACCGCGCGGATGCGATTCAAGCGTGACAGATTGATCACCACCGAACCCGCACCCGGCAGCGGCGTCGCACCGCCGCAAAGCCCCGTATTGCCCCCCTGCGGCACGACCGGCCGGCGCTGGGCTGCGCACAGCGCCACGACGGCGGCGACCTCGGCGGTGTCGGCGGGATGTACGACGGCAATCGCGTCACCATGGTAGCGCCCTCGCCAGTCGGTCACGTACGGGTCCATCCCTGCAGCCGTACTGGCCACTCGCTCGGATCCGACGATGCCGGCGAGGTCCGCGATCAGCTCGTGCTCAGACGACATCGTGCTCACTCCAGTCCCAGGACTTGCTTCAGAGCCGGCTGCGCCCGCTCGACGGCCGCTTCGCCTTCGGCAATCGCCTCGGTGGCGCGATCGAACTCCATCATGCCCAGATGCGCCACGCGCGGCGAGATCAGCACGTCGGCCGGCTCTCCCGCCAAGCGGCTGCGGGCAATGCGCATCTGCATGATGTTGATGCTCGAGGTCACCACGTCGGCCAGCGACGGTGTCGCAATCGACGTCGTTTCACCATCGCCGTCGTCGCCACGCCAGCCAATCGTCGCCAGCAGGCGCTGCGCCCAGTTCTCGCCACCAAACGGCGCGCTCCGCTCGTCCTTTCGCAGCGCGCGGCCCAGAACGCCCGAACCCAGCTCGACCGCGATGACGAGGTCGGCACCCAAGGCGCGGCACAGCGAGATCGGCACCGGATTGACGAGCCCGCCGTCCACCAGCACGCGGCCGTTGCGAAGTGCAGGCGAGAACAGCCCCGGCAACGCGATCGACGCGCGCACGGCCTCGGCGAGGCTGCCCTCACGCAACCAGACCTCACGGCCGCTCGACAGTTCGGTCGCGACACAGGCGAACGGCACGGAAAGCTCGGAAAACTCGCCCGAGAAAAACTGCTGCGAGCAGTACTGAACGACACGATCGCCCCGGATCAGCCCACCTTTGAGGCTGATGTCGAGCATGCCGACCACGTCCTGCCAGTCGAGCGATTTCACCCACTCGCCGAGTGCCTCGACCCGACCCGATACCAGCGCCGCGCCGACCAACGCTCCGATCGAACAGCCGGCCACGACGTCAGGCCGGACCCCCATCCGGATCAGCCTGTTGATGACGCCGATGTGCGACCATCCCCGCGCTGCTCCGCTGCCCAGGGCCAGTCCGATCACCGGACTGCCATCGCGCTTGGACACCGGAGCCGTTTCGTACATGGCACCCTCTGACCGTCAATCGAGCGGTTCGGCGTAGAGGTCGTGAACGTCGCAATCGGTGATGCGCACACGGGCAAACTCGCCGGCCTGAAGCCCTTCGCCCGCCGGAATCACCACCAGCCCGTCGATCTCCGGCGCGTCGGCACAGGAACGTGCGAGCGCCCCCTCGTCGTCGACCTCGTCGACGATCACCGTCATCTCGCGACCGATCCAGCGCTCGAGCCGCTGCGTCGAGATGTCCTCCTGAAACTGCATCAGGCGCATGCGCCGCTCCTCGCGCACGTCCTCCGGCACCGGATCGGCCAGCTCGTTTGCGGCCGCGCCTTCGACGGGCGAATACGCGAATGCGCCGACCCGATCGAGCTGGGCTTCCTCGAGAAAGCGCAACAGATCCTCGAAGTCCTCCTCGGTCTCGCCGGGGAAGCCGGTGATGAAGGTCGAACGGATGGTCAGATCGGGGCAGATGCTGCGCCACTTGCGAATGCGCTCGAGCGCGTTCTCGGCGCTCGCCGGCCGCCGCATGGCCTTCAGGATGCGCGCACTGGCGTGCTGGAACGGCACGTCGAGGTACGGCAGGATGCGCCCCTCGGCCATCAGCGGCACGAGCTCGTCGACGCTCGGATACGGATAAACGTAGTGCAGGCGCACCCACACGCCGAGTTCGCCGAGCGCCTTGGCGAGATCGACGAGGCGGGTCTTGAGCGGCCGGCCGCTCCAGAAACCGGTGCGGTACTTGACGTCGACACCGTATGCGCTGGTGTCCTGCGAGATGACGAGGATTTCCCGCACCCCGGCCGCGACGAGGGCTTCGGCCTCTTTCATGACGTCGTGGATCGGACGGCTGACCAGATCGCCGCGCATCGACGGGATGATGCAGAACGTGCAGCGGTGATTGCAGCCCTCGGAGATCTTCAGGTACGCGTAATGCCCCGGCGTCAGCCGCACACCCTGTGGCGGCACCAGATCGACGAACGGGTCGTGCGGCTTGGGCAGATGCCGGTGTACCGCATGCATGACCTCGTCGGTGGCCTGCGGCCCGGTCACGGCGAGGACCTGCGGATGCGCGTGCATCACGACGCCGTCGCGCGCGCCCAGGCACCCGGTGACGATGACCTTGCCGTTCTCGGCGAGCGCCTCGCCGATCGCGTCGAGCGACTCCTCGACGGCCGCGTCGATGAAACCGCAGGTATTGACGACCACCAGATCGGCGTCGTCGTAGCTGCCGGAGATGTCATAACCCTCGGCGCGCAGCCGGGTCAGGATCTGCTCGGAGTCGACCGTGGCCTTCGGGCACCCGAGGGAGACGAAGCCGACGCGCGGCACGTCCCGGGTTGAATTTCTGCTCATCTGCTTCTGTCGGGTAAGGTGGACGGGGCGCAACCGCGCCCCCGATCCTGTCGTTATTTCTTGCTGCCGCGAGCGCTCTTGACCGGCGGTTCGGACGTCTCGGTGGTCACCGGCGCCTCCTTGGCATCGGCGTTCTTGTCTTCCTCGTCGCTGCCACGCGGGGCGTACTTCGGGAACGGGAATCCGGTGAACATGTTGCGGGTCTGGCTCTCGATCTGCTCCTGCATCTGATCGAACATCTTCTTGCTCTGCTCGACGTAGGCCCCCATCACGCTTTTCAGCGCCGGGCCCTGGAAGTTCAGGAACTGTGCCCACAGATCCTGGCTGATCGGGCTGTTCTCGCCGTAGATCGCGCGCGCCTGGTCCTGGAGTTTGGCCTGCATCTCGGTGAAGGCCTTGATATTGTTCTCGAGATACTTGCCCATCATCCCCTGCGTGGCGTTTCCGTAGAAGCGGATCATGTGCGAGAGCAGATCACTGGTGAACATCGGCGCACCGCCGGCCTCCTCCTCCAGAATGATCTGCAGGAGAATGCTGCGCGTCAGGTCCTCGCCGGTCTTGGCATCGACGACCTGAAACTCCTCGCGGCCGAGCACCAGCTCCTTGACGTCGGCAAGCGTGATGTAGGAGCTCGTCCGGGTGTCGTACAGGCGGCGATTCGGGTATTTCTTGATCAGGCGGGCTTTTTCGGCCATGTCGTTCAATCTCCTCCGCGGCGGCTTCCGCTATGCACATATTGAAAGTATAACCCGCACAAGCGAAAAAACCCCGCCAATTGACGGGGTTACGCCTGTACGGCGGGCCGGCCGATGCTGCATCAGCACATATGCAGACCACCGTTGATGTTGATCGTCGCACCGGTCACGTAGCCGGCCAGATCCGAGCACAGGTAGGCGCACAGCGCACCGATCTCCTCGGGCTTGCCGAGGCGCTTCATCGGAATCGTGTCGACGATGCCCTGGCGGATGTCCTCGCGGATGGCCATGACCATCTCGGTACCGATATAGCCCGGCGCGATCGCGTTGACCGTCACGCCCTTGGCCGCCAGCTCGGCCGCCAGCGCCTTGGTGAAGCCCAGCACGCCCGCCTTGGCGGTCGAGTAGTTGGTCTGCCCCGCCTGCCCCTTGACGCCGTTGACGGAGGAGATGTTGATGATCCGGCCCCAGCCGCGCTCGGCCATCTTCGGCGAGACGTGATGGGTGACGTTGAACAGGCTGTTCAGGTTGGTGTTGATCACCGCGTCCCACTGCGGCCTTTCCATCTTCGGGAAGAACTTGTCGCGCGTGATCCCGGCGTTGTTGACCAGGATGGCGATTGCGCCGACTTCGGCCTCGATGCGTGCGACCATTTCCTTGCACGACTCGTAGTCCGACACATCGCCTTCGGCGGGAATGAAGTCGAAACCGAGCGCCTTCTGGCTCGCCAGCCATTCATCCCGCTGCGGAAAACCCGGCAGACAGTTGGCGACGACGGTGACGCCTTGCTTCGCCAGAAACTGACAGATGGCGGTGCCGAGGCCACCCATGGCGCCGGTCACGAGTGCGACTTTCTGGGACATTTTCAGATCCTTCTGCAGCAGATTTGATCGTGATGGCCTGCTGCGACGCGACATTGTCACCACAGCCATCCTGTGCAAGCGCTCGGCAGTGGCCCCAGCAGGCGCTTGCACGCACGATTATACCGACTTTCGGGTATTGATGCTGCAATGCAATAGCACTTCGCAAAAAAAACGGCGCCCCGTCCCTTGGAGCGCCGTCCCGACGCGCGAGCGCATGCGCAACGATCAGAACATGTGCTGGCCGCCGTTGATGGAAATGTTGGCGCCGGTCACGAACGCCGCCTCCTCCGAGGACAGGTAGGCAACCAGTCCGGCGATCTCTTCCGGCTTGCCAAGGCGACCGACCGGAATCTGGGGCAGAATCTTCGAGTCGAGGATCTCCTGCGGGATCGCGGTCACCATCTTGGTTCCGATGTAACCCGGCGAAATCGTGTTGACGGTGACGCCATTGCGCGCGACCTCGAGGGCCAGCGCCTTGGTGAAACCGTGCATGCCGGCCTTCGCCGCCGAATAGTTGGTCTGCCCGAACGCGCCCTTCTGGCCGTTGACCGACGACACGTTGATGATGCGCCCCCACTTGCGCTCGACCATGCCGTCCATGACCTGTTTGGTCATGTTGAACACACTGTCGAGGTTGGTACTGATCACCGCGTCCCAGTCGGCCTTGGTCATTTTTTTGAAGGTCATGTCGCGGGTGATGCCCGCATTGTTGACCAGCACGTCGACCGGCCCGACTTCCTTCGTGACCGTGTCGACACACGTCTTGGACGAGTCGAAGTCGGCCACGTCGCACGGAAACGCTCTGAAGCCGTAGCCCATGTTCTGCATGTTCTTGAGCCATTCCTCGGCCTTGGTATTGCCCGGCGAATGGGTCGTGACGACCTTGTAGCCGAGTGCCGCGAGCTTGATGCAGATCGCTTCGCCGAGCCCGCCCATACCGCCAGTTACCAGCGCTACTCTTGTCATGTTGTTACTCCTCTCCCGATTCATCTCTCGAAGGGTGTTTGTTCACGCGCGACAGCGCCCCCCGTAACCGCTGCCACTCGCCGATGCATTCGACCGCCGCGCTGCGCGCGAGCCGGGGCGCACCGGATCACGATTTCTCCTTCACGTACCGACCCGGCGCCGGCTCGCGCGGAAAATGGCGTGTATTGCCCAGTCGCCCGCGCGCCGCGACCGGTTTGCCGCCACGCGCCCTGAGCCATTCGATCCAGTGCCACCACCAGCTGCCCCTGTGCTCTTCGGCCGCGTCGAGCCATTCGTCGGGATCGGCGACGCTCGCCGATCCGGTCCAGAAGCTTCGCCTGTTTTTTGCCGCGGGGTTGATCGCGCCGGCGATGTGGCCGCTCGCGCCGAGCACGAAGGCGGTTTCGCCACCGAGCAGTGCCCGCGCATGATAGGCACTCTTCCACGGCACGATGTGATCCTCGCGAGTGGCGAGCAGATAGGCCGGGACATCGATCTTGCCCAGATCGACCTTGACGCCGAGCATCTTCAGCTTGCCCGGCACGCGCAGGTTGTTCTCAAGGTACATGTTGCGCAGGTACCACGTCAGAAACGGCCCTGGAAGGTTGGTGCTGTCCGAGTTCCAGTACAGCAGGTCGAAAGGCTGCGGTTTGCCACCCTTGAGGTAGTTGCCAACCACATATTGCCATATCAGGTCGTTCGCGCGTAGCGCGGAAAACACGTTGGCCAGCTCCTGCCCCCTGAGCAGACCGCCCTTTCCGATCGCGGCCTCGCGCGCGGCGACGCTGGCCTCGTCGACGAGGCAACCGAGCTCGCCGGCTTCGGCAAAATCGAGCAGCGTCGTCATCAGCGTCACACTCTCGACCGGATCCTCGCCGCGCGCACGCGCGACAGCCAGCGCCGATGCGAGAATCGTTCCGCCGACGCAAAAGCCGAGCACGTTGGGCTTGCTCACCCGCGTCACGGCGCGAACGACCTCGAGTGCGGTGAGCGGCCCCTTCTCCAGATAGTCGTCCCAGCCGAAGTGCGACTCCTTCGGCCCCGGATTCTTCCACGACACCATGAACACCGTGAAACCCTGCTCGACGATGAAGCGGACCAGAGAATTCTCGGGCTGCAGGTCGAGAATGTAGAACTTGTTGATGCACGGCGGCACGATCAGCAGCGGCTTCTGCGCGACGCGCTCGGTCATCGGCGCATACTGGATGAGCTGCATCAGTTCGTTCTCGTAAATCACCGCCCCGGGTGTGATCGCGAGATTGCGGCCGACCTCGAAGGCCGCATCGTCGGTCATCGAGATGCGCCCCTTGTCGAGGTCGGCGATCAGGTTCTGGATGCCGCGCGTGATGCTCTCGCCGCGCGTATCGAGCGCCTGTCGCACGAACTCCGGATTGGTTGCCGCGAAATTGGAAGGTGCGAGTGCGTCGAGATACTGCCGCGTCAGGAATTGCAGGCGGGATTTCGCCCTGCCGTCGGCAATCGGCAGCGAGTCGGCGACCTGCCGCAGGAATTCGGCATTGATCAGGTATGCCTGGCGCAGATAGTCGTGGAACGGGCTCTCGGCCCACTCGGAAGCCGAAAAGCGCCGATCGCCCGGCTCGGCCACGACGATGGGGGCAGTCTTGTCGCCGGGTTTGCGCTGCAGCATGGACGACCACAGCTTGGCATGACGTTGCGCGAAATCCTGCTGCAGTCGCGTGAATTGCTCCGATTCCGGCAGCGGCAGACGTGGCAGCGGCGACCCGCTGGTGTTCTCGATCGCGGCATGGTGGCGAGCCACCATTGCGAAAAAGTTCTGTGCCATTGCTTGGCCGAACTGCAGCATTCCCGCCATCGGATCGTTCGCGTGCGTGTCGTTCGAATCTGACATCAGCCCCCTCCTGAGGCAAAGCTGCGCGACCGTGGGCGCATACGGTCGGAATTCGTGGGGACGTCCATGGGCTGCGGCCAGCGCACCGCGACGACATCACGCGCGTGCGCGTAGAATTGACGCCATGTATCTGATCGCGATCGCATGGATCTACGTAGTACTGCTCGTCTCACTGGCCGACACGACAGTGGTCGGCGGCGTGCTGACCTTTCTGTTTGCCGGCGCCGGGCCGTTGGCGTTGTTCCTGTGGCTGTTCGGGACGCCCCAGCGTCGCCGCAACGCCGCACGACGAAGTCCGAGCGGCACGACAAGTACGAACGATAGAACCGATTCGAAGATGGATCAATAGCCGATTCGAATGCAATCGGTGCACTGCAGCGTCGTCGGCACGCCGTCCGAGCGCCGCATCAGTCGCTGCGCCACACCAGCGACGCAAAACGCCCGGTAACGCGATCACGGCGGTACGAGTAGAAGCGTGCCGGGTCGGCATGCGTACACCACTGCCCGCCATGCACGCGAGAGACGCCGACCCGCGCAAGCCGCTGTCGCGCGAGAACATAGAGATCCGCAAGCCACTTGCCCTGACCGCCCGCCGGCAAGAACGCACGGGCGGCCGCTGCATCGGCCGCGACGAACGTCGACCGCACCTCCTCGCCGACCTCGAAAGCCTGCGGCCCGATCGCCGGTCCGAGCCATGCGATGACCGTCGCCGGTGCGACCTGCATGTGCGCGACGGTCGCCTCGAGCACGCCGGCGGCCAGTCCGCGCCAGCCGGCGTGAGCCGCTGCGACGACACTGCCCGCCGTGTCGCACAGCAGCACCGGCAGGCAATCGGCGGTCATCACCGCGCAAACGGTGCCCGCCCGGCGGGCGACACTGGCGTCCGCACTTATCGGGGCATGGACGCTTTCCGCGTCGACGACACGGGTGCCGTGCACCTGTTCCAGCCATGCCGGCTCGGCCGGCAGGCAGTCGCGCAATCGGGCACGGTTGCACCGCACCGCCTCGGGACGGTCGCCGACGTGCAGGCCCAGGTTCATGCTCGCCCACGCGCCTTCGCTGACGCCGCCCTGGCGCGTCGTGACCAGTGCGCGCACGTTCGCCGGCGCGCTCCACTGCGGCGTGATCCAGCCAGCATGCACCATCACGCAACCTCGGCCCGCAACGTCGCGAGCAGCTCTGCGAAATCGGGCGGCAGATCCGACTCCCACGCGAGCGGTGCAGCCCTGACCGGATGATCGAGTCCCAGCCGGAAGGCATGCAAGGCCTGCCGTTCGAACCGGTCGAGGACGGCGTGCCCGCTGCGCCGCCGCCCATAGGTCGCATCACCAACGAGCGGATGGCCGATGCTCGCCATGTGCACACGAATCTGATGCGTGCGCCCGGTCTCGAGCCGGCACGCGACCAGGGTCGCACCGGCAAAGCGCTCGCGCACGTGGTAATGCGTCACCGCCTGCCGGCCCGAGCCGACCACCGCCATGCGCGTACGCTGGACGGGATGCCGCGCGAGCGGCGCATCGACCACCCCGGCGCCGGCCACCTGCCCGTGCACGAGCGCGAGATAGTGCCGGTGCACCGAGCGCGCCTGCATCTGCCGGATCAGCGCGGTCTGGGCCTCCAGCGTCTTGGCGACCACCATCAGGCCGCTCGTGTCCTTGTCCAGGCGATGGACAATCCCGGCACGTGGCACGCCCGCGAGCTGCGGCGCATGATGCAGCAGCGCATTGAGTAGCGTGCCGCTCCAGTTGCCGCTTCCCGGATGTACGACGAGACCTGCCGGCTTGTCGATGACGAGCAACGCCTCGTCCTCGAACACGATCGCGAGCGGGATGTCCTCGGGCTGCTCGGCCGTCTGCCCGGGCAGCGGCGGCTCGGCCACCTGCAAGGCCTCGCCACCCCACACCTTGTGCTTCGCATCGCGCCGGCTGCCGTCGAGCGTGACCAGGCCGGCCTTCAGCCAGTCCTGCAGCCGGCTGCGCGAATGCGCCGGAAACAGCCGCGCCAGCGCCTGATCGAGACGCAGCCCGGCATACTCGTCGGGAATCCTCAGTTGCGGATCCGGAGCAGGTCCGGACGGTAGGCTATAATTTTGCGATTCATTCACGCGAGTGCTGGAAATGGCTGGTTTGACCTTGCGAAGTTTAGCGGTTATTGGCGCCCTGCTGCTCGGCGGCTGCGGTGCGACCCCCGATCAGGCCGACGAGACGGCGGGCTGGAGCGCCGAGCGGATCTACACCGAGGCCAAGGACTCGCTGAACGAGGGCGCCTTCGATCGCGCGATTCGTCTGTTCGAGCGCCTCGAGGCGCGTTACCCGTACGGACGCTACGCGCAGCAGGCGCAGATCGAAGTCGCCTACGCGCATTACAAGCAGAACGAAGCGGCGCTGGCGATCGCCGCCGCGGACCGCTTCATCCGACTGTATCCGAACCACCCGCACGTCGATTACGCCTACTACCTGAAGGGGCTGGCGACTTTCAACGAAGACCTCGGGCTGCTCGGCGGCGTCGCGAACCAGGACATGGCCGAGCGTGACCCCAAGGGTGCGCAGGAGTCGTTCGACACCTTCAAGGAGCTCGTGAACCGCTTTCCGGACAGCCGCTACGCCGACGACGCCCGTCAGCGCATGCAGTATCTGGTCAACTCGCTCGCGGCCCACGAGGTTCACGTCGCGCGCTACTACTTTCGCCGCGGCGCCTACGTGGCTGCGATCAACCGGGCGCGCGCCGCGGTCACGACCTATCCCGACTCGCCGGCGGTCGAAGAGGCGCTGTTCCTGCTCGTCAAGAGTTACGACGCGCTGGGCATGACCGAGCTGCGCGACGATGCGGACCGCGTGCTGCGGCTGAATTTCCCCGACAGCGTCTATTTCGCCGGCGGCCCGACGACCGACAAGCCGTGGTGGCAGCTGTGGTGAGCGCACGGCGGCGCGCCGCGACAAGCGCCGCCGCCGGTCAGCCGCGCCCGTAGCTGTCCTCGAAGCGGACGATGTCGTCCTCGCCGAGGTAACTCCCCGACTGCACCTCGATCATCTCGAGCGGCAGCTTGCCGGGGTTCTCGAGCCGGTGGGTCACGCCGAGCGGGATGTAGGTGGACTGGTTCTCCGACAGCAGGAAGCTCTCGTCGCCGCGCGTGACCTTGGCCGTGCCGCGCACGACGATCCAGTGCTCGGCGCGGTGATGGTGCATCTGCAGGCTCAGCGCGGCGCCGGGCTTGACGACGATGCGCTTGACCTGGAAGCGTTCGCCGGCATCGATCGAATCGTAGAATCCCCACGGTCGATGGATCTTGCGGTGCGCGGCAACCTGCGAGCGTCCCTCGGCCTTGAGCCGTGCGACGATGCGCTTGACGTCCTGGGTGCGTTCGCGATGCGCCACCATCACCGCATCGGCCGTCTCGACGACCACCAGATCGTCGACCCCGAGACATGCCACCATGCGATCGGTCGCGTGCACCAGCGTGTTGCGGGTGTCTTCGAACAACGCGTCCCCGCGCCCGGCATTGCCCTGCGCATCCTTGCCCGACAGCGACCACAGCGCATCCCACGCACCCACGTCCGACCAGCCCACCGACATCGGCACCACGCGCGGCACGATGTCGACAGCGTGCGACTCGGCCAGCTTCTCCATGACCGCATAGTCGATCGAGTTCGACGGGCAGGCGACGAACGGCTCGCGCGCGACCCTGACGAAATCGGCATCCTGCGCCGCCTCGTCCATCGCGCAGCGGCAGGACTGCGCGATCGCGGCGTCGAACTCGGCGATCGCCTTCAACCAGACTGAAGCCCGTACCATGAAAAGGCCGCTGTTCCACAGGTAGGCACCACTCTCGACGTAGTCCTGGGCGGTGGCCGCATCGGGCTTCTCGACGAAGGCGGCCAGCGCATGCACGCCCGCCATCACCTCGTCGCCCACCCGGATGTAGCCGTAACCGGTTTCGGCGCGGTCGGGAACGATGCCGAACGTGACCATCGCACCGTCGCAAGCCGCGTCGAGTCCGGCGTCGACGGCGCGGTAAAAGGCGTCGCGGTCGCGAATCACATGATCGGCGGGCATCACCAGCAACACCGGGTCGTCGCCGTTGCGCCCGGCCAGCAGCGCGGCGAGCGTCAGCGCCGGGGCGGTGTTGCGTCCGCACGGCTCGAGCACGATGCGCCGGCTCGCGCAGCCGGCAGCACGCAACTGCTCGGCGGTGATGAAGCGGTACTCCTCGTTGCACACCACGATCGCCTCGTCATCGACCGTGGCAGCTCCGGCGAAACCCCGCAGGCGCAGGGCGGTGTCCTGCAGCAGGGTGTCACTGCCGATCAGCGGCAGCAACTGCTTCGGGTACTGCTCGCGCGACAGCGGCCACAGCCGCGTTCCCGACCCGCCGGAAAGAATCACGGGCTGGAGCCGGGCGAGACAAGGCGAGGGGTTCGTCATGGTACGTCGGTGGGAATTCGATCAACAGACCGCAAGCATACGTCAAAATCGCGGCCCGGCTCCATCGGCGCAGGCAGGGCCGACACATGCGACGCCCTGCCGCGCCCGCGGCGATGGACACACCGGCCCATCGGTGTATAGAATTCGGGAACATCCGCAACCCCCTCGGTCGAGGCGATCCGGTGGCATCGCCGCCGCCAAACGTACGGAACGAGATGATCCGCTATCTGCGCCAATGGTTCGACAGACACTTCTCCAACCCGCAGGTCGTGATCCTCGCGCTGGTACTGCTGATCGGCGTCGCGCTGGTGATGTTCGCCGGGCGCATGCTCGCCCCGCTGATCGCCAGCGTGGTCATCGCCTACTTGCTCGAAGGGGCCGTGCGCGTGCTGGAACGGCAGCATATGCGACGCTCCTGGGCGGTCATCGTCGTTTTCAGCCTGTTTCTGTCCCTGTTTGCCGCCGTGATGCTGCTGCTGATGCCGCTGCTGGCCGGACAGCTGACCCAGCTCGCGCGCGAGTTGCCGACGATAGCGACCAAGACCCAGGAGTTGCTGCAGCAATTGCCCGAGCGCTACCCGCAGATTTTCTCGGAAGCCCAGATCAACGACCTGCTGATCTCGATCCGGCAGAACCTCACCTTGCTCGGTCAGCGCATCGTGCTGTTGTCGCTGTCCTCGGCGGTGCACCTGATGACCTTCATTGTCTATCTGGTGCTCGTGCCGATGCTGGTGTTCTTCATGCTGAAGGACAAGGAGAAGATCATCGCGTGGCTGCTGCTGTTCCTGCCGCGTGAGCGCACCCTCGTCAATCGCGTGTGGGCCGACGTCGATGCCGGCATCGGCAACTACGTACGCGGCAAGTTCATGGAGATCCTGATCGTCTGGGTGGTGACCTTCGTGGTCTTCATGCTGCTCGGCCTGCCCTACGCGATGCTGCTGTCACTGATGGTCGGGCTGTCGGTAATCGTGCCGTACATCGGCGCGGCCGTCGTGACGGTACCGGTGGCGGCGGTCGCCTACTTCGAGTTCGGCGTCGCGCCGACATTCTGGTACGTGCTGATCGCCTATCTCGTGATCCAGTTCCTGGATGGCAACGTACTCGTTCCGCTGCTTTTTTCGGGCGTTGTCGACCTGCATCCGGTCGCGATCATCGTCGCAGTGCTGGTATTCGGCGGCATCTGGGGGTTCTGGGGCGTGTTCTTCGCGATCCCGCTCGCGACCCTCGTCGCCGCGGTGCTGAAGGCCTGGCCGTCCCCCGAGAACCAGGCCGGAAGCACTTCCTAGCCACGGCCTGCCGGCGCGGCGGTGTGCGCCGATCGCGCCCGGCCGAGACACGCGGCGCACTCGAACTGCCGTGCCGGTGAACCGAGCTCATCGACCCGTCTCGCCCGCTGGCGCGGGCTGGCCGCCGCATGCAGCACGACCAGCCGACGCGGGGTCAGGGTCCGGTTCTTCAGCACGGCGGCACGGTAGGCGGCCGGCCAGTACGCATCCGCCTCGGCCAGCAGGGCCACGACATCGGCTTCGAATGCCGGGCCCGCCGCTCGGACCGACGAGGCCCCGGCGAGTCGGCGTTGCCACGCGAGGCGATTCTCGAACCACTGCTCGGCAACCGCCATCGTGCTCTCGGCCCACGCCGTGACGACGGCTGGAACGAGGCGCGCGCGGACAGGCATGGCGTTGCACATTATGTCACTGCGTCCCGCTGCCGCCCGGCCACCTCGCGATGATGCGGGCGCCATCGCATCGCCCACTCATTTAGGATTTGCCTAGTGCCTATTGCATAATACGGGCCCGCAACCACGACGTCCGGAAAAGTCGCCGCCCATGGACACCTCGCCGCTGATCGACAAGAAGGGGCCTGCGCTCAGCGCGCAGCGCTTCCGGATGCTGGAAGACATCGCGCGCGAGCTGCAGGGCGAGATCGTTTTCCCGATCTGTTTCGACGTCGCGATTCGTCTGCGCGAAATGATCGACGACGAGACCAAGCCGCTCGAGCAGATCGTCCGGCTGGTCATGCTCGACCCATTGATTTCGGCACGCCTGTTGCGCATGGCCAACGCACCCACGGCGCGGGCCGGCCGCGACGAGATCCGCGACGTTCGCAGCGCAATCGCGCGGCTCGGGCTGAAAACCGTGCGGACCACGGCGATGGCCATAGCCATCAAGCAACTGCTGCGTTCGCGCGACATGGTCGATTTCACCGAGCTCGCCCACAACTTGTGGGTCCACTCCATCCTGACCGCCTCGGCAGCCTGTATCGTCGCGCGTGAGCTGACGCGCTTCAACCCCGACGAGGCGATGTTCGCGGGTCTCGTCCATGATCTCGGCGCCTTCTACATGCTTTATCGCGCGGCCCAGTATCCCGAGCTGCGTGCGCGCCCCGACACCGTCAAGCATCTGGTCGCGCAGTGGCACGAGAGCATCGGTGTAAGTCTGCTCGAGGCCATCAGCGTCCCGCCCGCCATCGTCGATGCGGTGCGCGATCACGACGTGCTGCGCACGCTGCCGGCGTCGCCCCGTACGCTCAACGATGTCGTATACATCAGCAATCTGCTCGCCGGCGGCGGCTTCGAGTACCTGCATCAGGATGTCGATCCGGCAGCACTGCGCGCACACGAGCCGCCCGAGCGGTTCCAGGCCCTGCTGCCGGCCATTCAGGAGCACTCGCGCGAGTTGCGTGCGGTGCTCGAACCGACTGGCTGAAAGACACCGCGGGCCGAAACCGGCGCATCCCGGCCCGGTGGCCAGCGCACCGCGCGCACTCGGGCCCGACCCGCCCTGCAGGGATTCGGAGATTGGCGACGGCCGCACCCTGCAGCAAGAATCCGGCCGGATCCCCGCGCCATCGGGCCGAAGTTGTGGGACTCGGCGATCGGCATCAGCGGCCGCGCACGGCCGAGTCGCCATGTCACGATCTCGGCGCCATGGCCAAAAACAAAAAACCCGCCGATGGGGCGGGTTTCATGCGGTATTGGCGGAGACGAAGGGATTCGAACCCTTGAGACAGGTTTTGCCCGTCTGCTCCCTTAGCAGGGGAGTGCCTTCGACCTCTCGGCCACGTCTCCAACCGACGAAGGCGCGATCATAGCGATTCTGCGCCTCCCGGTCAAACCCGATCGCGTCAGGCTTGATCGAGCCCGAAAGCCTTGTGCAGCACGCGAACGGCGAGTTCCAGGTACTTCTCCTCGATCGCCACCGAGATGCGGATTTCGGACGTCGCGATCATCTGGATGTTGATGCCCTCCTCGCCCAGCGTGCGGAACATCTTGGCCGCCACGCCGGGGTGCGAGCGCATGCCGACGCCGACCACGGACACCTTCGCCATCGCGCTGTCGGTCTCGATCACATGATCGCCGATCTGCGCCTTGGCCGCCTCGAGCGCCTTGAGCGCCTTGGGCAGATCACTGCGGCTGACCGTGAACGAGAAATCGGTCGCACCGGCATGGCCGACATTCTGGACGATCATGTCCACGTCGATGTTCGCTGCGGCGATCGGTCCGAGGATCTGATGCGCAATACCCGGCTTGTCGGGTGCGCCGACCACGGTGATCTTCGCTTCGTCGCGGTTGAAGGCGATGCCGGAGATGACGGGTTGTTCCATGTTCTGATCTTCCTCAACAGTGATGAGCGTGCCCTCGCCTTCATCCTGAAAGCTCGAAAGGACCCGCAGCTTGACCTTGTACTTGCCGGCGAACTCGACCGAGCGGATCTGAAGCACCTTGGAGCCGAGGCTCGCCAGCTCGAGCATCTCCTCGAATGTGATGTGGTCGAGCTTGCGCGCCTCCGGCACGATGCGCGGATCGGTGGTATAGACGCCATCGACGTCGGTATAGATCTGGCACTCGTCCGCCTTCAGCGCGGCCGCCAGCGCGACGCCGGTGGTATCGGAGCCGCCACGGCCCAGCGTGGTGATGTTGCCGTGCTCATCGACGCCCTGGAACCCGGCCACGACGACGACATTGCCGGCATCGAGGTCGGCGCGGATCGGCGCCTCGTCGATATTGAGGATGCGCGCCTTGGTGTGTGCCGAGTCGGTGAGGATGCGCACCTGGCTGCCGGTGTAGCTCTTGGCCTTGACGCCGATGTCGTGCAAGGCCATGCACAGCAGGCCAATCGTCACTTGTTCGCCGGTGGACACCACGACGTCGAGTTCGCGCGGATCGGGCTGGGTGGCGACCTCCTTGCAGAGCGCGATCAGGCGGTTGGTCTCGCCGCTCATTGCCGAGACCACGACGATCACCTGGTCGCCCCGCTCCAGGAATCGCGCAACCCGTTTGGCAACGTGCTTGATGCGCTCGGGGCTACCTACCGAGGTACCGCCGTACTTCTGAACTATCAGTGCCATCGTCGTATCCAAGTGACTGTGGATAAAGAGCGGAATTCTAACCAAAGCCGGAAAAAAATGCAGGACCGGTGTGGGGAGCCCAACACTGCGGTCTCCGCCCACGAGGGGCGACGCCACCCCTTGATATTTTCATGTTGTATGAGGAACGAGTACGAACTATACTGGGTTTATCCTATGACCAAGGTCGTAGGCCACCCTTAGTCACCAGCCCCGAGGCATACCACGGCTGCATTGAAAGAGAAGGACACGGCTATGAAAGCTACTGAAAAACTTGACGTTCGTGAGATCCGGCGCAAGCTCGGCATGAACCAGTCCCAATTCTGGTCGAAGATCGGCGTCACCCAGAGCGGCGGCTCCCGCTACGAGAGCGGTCGCAACATCCCGCGCCCGGTTCAGGCGCTGCTGCGCCTCGTGCACATCGAGCAGATCGACATCAACAAGGTCAAGAAGGAAGACGTCGAGGTCGCGGAGTTCCTGAAGAGCTCGAATCCGGAGCTGTTCAAGACGCTGAAGAAGGAAGCGCGGGCCAAGCGCAAGGAGCGCGGCGCACGCTGACGTACCGGCCGCGGGGCGACTCCGGGCCGCCCCGCGGCATTTCGCCCTCGACGGGCAGCGCGGCTGCGCCGTAGCGGCCCGATCGTGCGCGCAGCGGGTGCTATACTTCCGCGCCCCGCGACCTCTTTTCCACCGCCCGATCATGCGCATCACCCGCAAGCTGGAATTCGACGCCGGACACCGGATTCCGGATCATGCCAGCCAGTGCCGTCATCTGCACGGTCACCGCTACACGCTCGAAGTCACGCTGTCGGGCAGTGTCATCGATGCCGCAGGCCAGCCGGTAAATGGGATGGTGATGGACTTCGCCGAAGTGAAGGCGATCGCCAGGTCGAGCATCGTCGACCAATGGGATCATGCCTTCCTGGTGTATCGCGGTGACCGGGTGATCGCGGATTTTCTCGCGACGCTCGCGGACCACAAGACCGTCGTGCTCGATGTCGTGCCGACCGCGGAAAATCTCGCCGCAGTCGCGTTCCGGATCCTCGATCCGTTGTATCGCGACACCTACGGCAACCAGCTGCGTCTCGAGCGCGTGCGCCTGTACGAAACGCCCAACTGCTGGGCCGACGCCGTCCGGGACGACTTGTGAGCCGCTGGCGCGGGCACGCGGAATGACCGCGCCGCGGCTGTTCAGACCGCGTAACGGCGCAGCCGCAGCGAAAATTCCCTCAGCTGTTCGATGCCGCTCTGCTCGGCGCGCACGATCCAGTCCTGCAATTGCTTGAGCAGCTGCTCGCGCGACTCCGTCGAGCGTGCCCAGATCGCGGCGAGCTCCTGACGCATCGCAACGATGGTGGTCAGCGCCGGGCTGTGCCTCAGGACCCCCTCCAGCCGCTGCCGCTCGTCGGCCTTCAGGTGACGGTCCTCGCCCGACAAGACCCAGCGCCGCAGCACTTTCGCATCGAACACGCCCGCGTGGGTGCGTGCGAGCGCCTCGATCTCGTCGCTGCAGATGCGCTTGAGCGATTGCACATAGCGCCGCATCACGTCATAGCGGTGCGTGATGACCGCCTGCAGCGTGTCGATGTCGGCCACACTCTTGGCCTCGCCGAAACGCGGCGTCGGGATCACGCGTCGTGCCTTGGCAAGCCCCAGCATCTCGAGCAGCCGGATATACAGCCAGCCGATGTCGAACTCGTACCAGCGGGCCGAAAGTTTCGCCGATGTCGCGAAGCTGTGATGATTGTTGTGCAGTTCCTCGCCACCGATCAGGATGCCCCAGGGCACCAGGTTCGTCGACGCGTCGGCGCAGTTGAAGTTGCGGTAGCCCCAGTAATGGCCGAGGCCATTGACCACCCCGGCCGCCCAGAACGGGATCCACACCATCTGCACGGCCCAGATCGTCAGGCCGAGTGCCCCGAACAGCGCCACGTCGATGATCAGCATCAGGCCGACGCCGGCGAACGAATGCCGGTAGATGTTGCGCTCCAGCCAGTCGTCCGGCGTGCCGTGGCCGTAGCGGCGGATCGTCTCGGCGTTCTTCGCCTCGGCACGGTAGAGTTCCGCACCCTGCCACAACACCTTGCGCAACCCGCGCACCTGCGGGCTGTGCGGATCCTCCTCGGTTTCGCACTTGGCGTGGTGCTTGCGGTGAATCGCGGCCCACTCGCGCGTGACCATGCCGGTGGTCAGCCACAGCCAGACGCGAAAGAAATGACTCGCCAGCGGATGGAGCTCGAGCGCGCGGTGCGCCTGGTGACGATGCAGGAAAATCGTCACCGATGCGATGGTGACGTGCGTAAGCGCGAGGGCGACAACGATATAGCCCCACCAGGGCAAATCGATCAGGCCGGTAAACATCTAGCGGAGAATCCTCAGACCACAAAGTGGATTCATTCTACGCGAGACACATGGTTGCAACAAACCTCCCGATCGAACACGATCGTGTGGCGAGCCCTCACGGCCGCCACGGCAGGCGGGCGACCGGCGTCGCGTCGGCGCGGTGACGTTGCCAGTTCTCGAGATAGGTCGCGACGACGGCACAGTTGTCGCGCAGCACGAGCACGTTTTCGGCGTTGCGGTTGCGTGCCGACCAGGTAAAGTTGTACGAGCCGGTGACCACCGCACACCCGGCCCGGCCGGGATCGACGATCAGGACCTTGTTGTGGGCCGCCGCGTAGCGCGTCTCGAACGCGACCGGAATCCCGGCTTCGATCAGCGCGGGAATCGCCTTGCCCTTGCCACGACGATTCATCTCGGCGTCGGCCAGCACCTCGACCTGCACCCCGCGTCGATGCGCCGCGATCAGCGCGCCGGCGATGGCGCGGCTCGTGAACACGTAGGCCTGTACATGTACGCTCTCGCGCGCGGCGCCGATGACCTCGCGCAGCACCGCTTCCGGATCGTCGGCGGGTGAAAAGGCGACCTCCACCGAACCCCGCGCCGGCAGAACCTGGCTCGCGGGCAACGCCGTGGCGCTGCACACGCCGATGCCGAGCACGAGCAGCACGGCCGGGCGGCGGCAAAAGCTAGGCATGGTCCGACGCCCGCTCGAGGACAGCCGCAAAAAAGCCGTCGGTGTCGAAGCGCTCGGGCGAGAGCCGCAAGCGCATGCCGGTATCGACGTCGATGTCCTGCTTGCGCAGGATCCCGCTCGCGCCGACTTCACGAAACTCGGCATGGCCGGCGAGAAAGGCGTCGACGATCTCGTCGTTCTCGTCACGCAGCAGGCTGCACGTCGCATACACGAGGCGTCCGCCCGGCTTCACCAGACGTGCGGCCGATTCGAGAATCGCGTGCTGCTTTGCGCACATTTCCGCGAGCGCGGCCGGCGACTGGCGCCACTTGAGGTCGGGGTTGCGGCGCAGCGTGCCGAGCCCGCTGCACGGCGCGTCGACGAGCACGCGATCGGCCTTGCCGACCAAGCGCTTGACCTTCGCATCGCGTTCGTGCGCGATCAGCACCGGATGCACGTTCGACAGGCCGGCGCGCGCGACGCGCGGCTTGAGCTTGGCGAGGCGCTTCTCGGACACGTCGAACGCATAGAGACGGCCGCTCGAACGCATCATCGCGCCGAGCTGCAGCGTCTTGCCGCCGGCGCCGGCACAAAAATCGACGACCAGCTCGCCGCGGCGCGGCTGGACCAGGAAGCCGAGCAACTGGCTGCCCTCGTCCTGCACCTCGAAGTCGCCCGCCAGATACAGCGGATGGCGCTGCAGCGCAGGCTTGCCGCCGAGCCGGATGCCGAGCGGCGACAGCGGGCAGGCCGACGCCTCGACGCCGCTCGCGCGGAGCGCCGCGAGCACCTCGTCACGCGTCGTCTTCAGTCCATTCACGCGCAGATCGAGCGGCGCCGCACGATTCAGGCTGTGCGCAAGCGCCACGACGCCGTCCTCGCCATGGCTTTCGAGCAGGCGCTCGACCAGCCAGTCGGGCATGTCGGCGCGCTCGGCAAGGCTGCCCTGATCGAGCTGGCGCGCCTTGACGGTCGCGAGCCAATCGCGCTCGTCTGCCGACACCAGCCCCTCGAACCGGCGCATCGGCCAAGCCTCGGCACGTGCCAGCCAGCCCAGCAGCAGCGCCCGCGGGGCCGCGTCGTCGCCGACGAGGCGGCGCAACCAGCGCAGCCGCCGCACGATGCCATACACCGTCTCGGCGATGAAGCCGCGGTCGCGGTGGCCGATCTCGCGATGCTCGCGAAAATGGCGCGACAGCACCGAATCGGCCGGGTGTTCGAATGCGAGCACGGCCGCCAGCACCTGGGCCGCGTTGATCAGCAGCGCACGCGACACCCCCCCCTCGTGCACTGCACGCTGCTCTCCGGACGCCTGGTCAGGGCGCGTTCTCGTCTGCCTTCGCTGCATATCGTTCCTGGTCTGGTCGGCGCGACACGCTAAGTGCCCGCACCCGGCGCACGGCCGCACACCGCGCTCAATCGCCCGCGAGCTCGATCGCGACCGCGCGCTGGTCGAGCACTTCGCCTTTGTGATCGGCCATCACGATGCGCACCGGCACGTAATGGTGGTCTTCGGACAGCCACATATCGATGCTGAGCTTGCCCGAGCGCGCGCGCATCCGCACGTGCCGCGCATCGAGCGTGCCGACCGGCACCGCAATCGCCTCGCGCCCGAGCACCTCGACAGTTGCCGGCGCCGCGGTGCGATTCGTGACCAGGCCCAGCTCGGCCGGGGGCTCCCGGCCGTCGCGCAGCGCGATCAGGTGCCAGACGCTCAGCACGTCCTGGTCGTTCGCGTCGATCGCATACTCCCTGCGCTTGCCGCGACGCGCGATGACGACCTTGCCGGCCGGCCAGTCGAAGTCGGCCGTCTCGGCCTCCTTGCCGCGCTGCTCGACGCGAAAGCGCTCGGGCCGCAGAGCCGACTCCTCGACGCGGCCCTCGCTCGATTGCACGTAGTGGAAGCTGTAAAGCAGCCCGACGACGCCGGTCGTCTCGACCTCGGTGGCCATCGTGTAGCGGCGCCCGTCATGCTGCCAGCGATGCCGCGCTTCGCCCAGCTTCAGTCCGCCCTCGCCGCGCAACACCTCGTAGGTCACACGGCCGCGCCGCGGCCAGGCCTGCCGCACCGGTGAGTCGTGGCGTACCGTCGCAGGGGCTGCTGCGTCGCGTTCGACCGCGCTCGCAGCGTCCGCACGCGCGTCCATGCCGCCAGCCAGCAACAGCGTCAGGGCGAGCACGACGGCGGCACGCATGGCCGCCACTACCGGCGCCTCGCCGTAGCAGCGTCGAGCCCCGGCACGATGCAGCCATCGGCTGTGCCGGCCTCGCCACGCAGACGCACGCGCGTGCCCGCCTCGATCGACAGGCGGTCTTCCACGAACCAGCGCACCGCCTGCGGGTAGATGCGATGCTCCTGGGCCAGCACGCGCTGCGCCAGCGTGCTCTCGTCGTCATCGGGCAACACCGGCACCACCGCCTGCACGACCACCGGGCCGCAGTCCAGCGTCGGGGTGACGAAATGCACCGTGGCGCCATGCACGCGCACGCCCGCGTCGAGCGCGCGCCGGTGCGTGTCCAGCCCCGGGAATGCCGGCAGCAGCGACGGATGGATGTTCAGCAGCCGCCCCTCGTAATGACGGACGAAGGCGTCGGTGAGCACGCGCATGAAACCGGCGAGCACGACGAGATCAGGCCGGTGGACGTCGATCGCCTCGATCAGGGCGGCGTCGAACGCCTCGCGGCTGGCGAACGCCTTGTGGTCGACGATGGCCGTGGCAATCCCCTGCGCCTGCGCATAGGCGAGCCCCTTGGCATCGGGCCGATTGCTGATCACCGCGCCGATGCGCGCATCCGCGATGCCCGCACGCACGATCGCCTCCATGTTGCTGCCACGGCCGGAAATGAGTATGACAATGGATTTCATGCTGCCTCGTCTGTGGCGCTCCCGCCAACCGTGCCGAAGGGCGCGACGCATCCGGCGCCACCTCGGCAAGAAAACAGCCGATTATCCCGGATTCGGCCGGCAACCGCCATCTGGCCCGAGCCGGCATCCGGATTTCGTCGGCACCTGCCGGGTACGATCCGCGATAATGTCCGTCTGCAAAACTCGCCGTTGCCGCACATGCCTGCGATCCGTCCGCTGTCCGACCTGCTCATCAACCAGATCGCCGCCGGTGAAGTGGTCGAGCGCCCGGCCTCCGTGCTCAAGGAACTGCTCGAGAACGCCGTCGACGCCGGCGCCCGCGCGATCGACGTGCAGCTCGAACAGGGCGGCGTGCGCCGCATCCGCGTCGCCGACGACGGCTGTGGCATCGCGCGCGACGAGCTTGCGCTCGCGCTCGACCGCCACGCGACGAGCAAGATTGCGAGCCTCGACGATCTCGAGCGGGTCGGCACGATGGGCTTTCGCGGCGAGGCGCTGGCCGCAATCGCAGCCGTCGCGCGCACCTCGCTCACCAGCCTCGCCGCCGGGGCCGCCCATGCGTGGCGCATCGACGCGGCCGAGCGCACGCCGTCGCCGGCCGCGCTGAACCAGGGCACGGTGGTCGATGTCGCCGATCTCTATTACAACACGCCGGCGCGGCGCAAATTCCTCAAGACCGAGGCCACCGAGTACGCGCATTGCGACGAGATGTTCCGCCGCGTCGCGCTGGCACGTGCCGACATCGGCATGCAGCTCGCGCACAACAGGCGCGTCATGCACCGCCTGCCGCCGGCGCCCGCGTCGCGACGCGTCGCCGCGGTGATGGGCGACGATTTCCTCGCCCACGCGCGCCCCATCGACGCCGACGCCGGGGCGCTGCGCCTGGGCGGCTTCGCCTCGCTGCCGGCCTATTCGCGCGCGAGCCGCGACGCGCAGTACTTCTTCGTCAATGGCCGCTTCGTGCGCGACAAGCTGCTCACCCACGCGGTTCGCCAGGCCTATGCCGACATCCTGCACGGCAACCGCCACCCGGCCTATGTGCTGTTCCTCGAGCTCGACCCGGCCGGGGTCGACGTGAACGTGCACCCGGCCAAGATCGAGGTCCGCTTTCGCGACGCACGCGCCGTGCACCAGTACGTGTTCCACGCCTTGTCGCGCGGCCTGGCCGAATCGGGCGCGGGTCGGGCGGCGGGCGGCGCAGAGTCGGCCGTCGGCGCCGACGCTCACGGCGCGCATCGCCGACCCGGCCGCGACGGCCGA